>DYOK01000089.1:6018-10757 GCA_020720565.1 Acetofilamentum sp. | reverse complement strand
GGTGTTTTTCTCATTTACATGATAATTGTCAAATGATTTTATGTTATATAATACAAAAAATTCAATCTTCAATACTTGCTAAATGGATGGATTTCTTGGCTGCATTACAAATGTTAAACATGAATTAAACACAATAATTCAAATAATCATATTTATTAAAAGGCTATACAAAAATATATTTCATGACTACATTCAGATTATATAAACACTACATCTAATTATATTATTAATTGTATTTTAATTATTTATATAATTATTTAACTATACATTATCACTTTATTAAACTACATTTAATCAAGAATTTGATAACATAAGGGCTAATTGCCGTATATTTGCTCAAAATTTATGAGCTATGGTTAAAGTGTTCAAAAATTCGAATAACACCATTAAAAGTATCGATGCATTTTATGATACGGTACAATTAGGTCTTCTCAATTTTAAAGAGGGTGTCCAACATTTTTTAAATGGAAATCAAGTTGAGTTTGAGCAAAAGTTGAACGAAGTAGAAAAACTAGAAGGCAAAGCCGATTCTATCTACCGATCAATAGAAAACGATTTCTATCAGCATTCTCTGCTCCCCAATTTATCGGGCGACATTTTACGCTTACTCGATCGGTCTGACGATATGATTGATAAAGCTAAAAAAAGTCTAAGCCAGTTTGATGTGGAAAATCCACATATTCCAACACAACTTAAAGTCGATTTTAATCGACTGGTCGAACTCTCAATTTTAACGACCGAGCATGTGATTCCTGCATGTCGTATCTTTTTTACCGATCCCGAAGGTGTTAAAGATCATGTTCAGAAAGTCTTATTTTACGAACGCGAAACCGATAAATTTGCCAATCAAATGAAACGTAAAATCTTTCGCGAAATGGATGAACTCAAATTAAGCGAAAAGGCTCATCTTCGGTATTTCGCACTCCATATCGAAGAAATTTCGGACGTATCAGAAGCCGTAGCACATATTCTTTCTGCTATGGTCTTGAAAATTAGAATGTAAGGCCTTCGACCTATTTGTTGATTTTGTAGCTGGCATATTATCAGCCATATAGGTATATAAAATACGGCATTATATTATCAAAAGTATTTAATACCAACTGCTTGATGCTAGACGACAGTTATAAAACTCGTATATAAAAATTGAATTACTTTTTAACTCTAAATATTTTTTAAAACCTCAATGTCTTTGAACTAATCACTGAATTATGTTTTTTTTATCCTTAACAAGCGGATTATTCTTAGGATGGACACTTGGTGCCAACGATGCGGCCAATGTGTTTGGCTCGGCTGTGGGGTCAAAAATGATTAAATTTAAGCAAGCGGCCATTATTGCTTCGGTATTTGTAATTATTGGTGCAGTGGTTCAAGGTGCAGGGGCATCTCATACGCTAGGGAAATTAGGCTCTATATCGGCGATTGGGGGTGCTTTTTCAGTTGCTTTTGCATCAGGATTAACAGTATTTTATATGACCAAGTTGGGCTTGCCCGTTTCGAGCACTCAAGCCATAGTTGGGGCTATTATAGGTTGGAATTTATACACTGGTCAGCCCACAGATACCCATGCTTTGACTACGATCGTTATGACTTGGATATCAGGACCGATATTGGGAGGCTTATTTGCGGTTGTCTTATACATAATGTTGCGAGCATACTTAAAACGAGTCAAGCTACATATATTAAAACTTGACACCTATTTAAGAAATGGGCTTATTATTGCCGGAGCCTTTGGTTCATATAGTTTAGGAGCGAACAATATTGCCAATGTAGTTGGCGTTTTTGTGCCGTCAGCACCTGGTATTGTTTTAAATTTTGGTTTGATTAGCATCGATGGCGTACAGCTTTTGTTTTTATTGGGTGGTTTAGCAATTGCAGCCGGAATTATTACTTATTCTAAGAAAGTTATGATGACCGTTGGTGACGATCTGATGAAGCTATCCGCAGAATCGTCATTAGTGGTGGTTTTGGCCCATTCCTTAGTATTGTTTGTGTTTTCGTCGTCGCAATTGTCCGATTTGTTATTTA
This sequence comes from Acetofilamentum sp., assembly GCA_020720565.1. Taxonomy (GTDB): domain Bacteria; phylum Bacteroidota; class Bacteroidia; order Bacteroidales; family JAFGXI01; genus JAFGXI01. The sequence goes on along the minus strand of DYOK01000089.1, from coordinate 8,732 downwards.
ACATGGGCTTGCCCCGAATCCCAATGGTTCCTGTGTCTAGCTCACAAGCCATAGTGGGCTCCATTATTGGAATTGGTCTATTAAAGGGAGGGAACAACATAAAATATAATGTTTTAGGATCTATTTCATTGGCTTGGATAATGACCCCTATTTTAGCTGTCCTCACTTCCCTTGTCACGCTCTTTACTGTCGAACGTTTGTTCAGAATTGAGGTGTATCGCCCCACAGAATGGATTCAAAAAATGAGTCATCAGGCGGCAAATACACCTATTCATGCACCGAGTATCGATTTGTATCAGCCTGCCTTATGGAGTATTATTTTGATTTTATTAATTATAATTGTTTATTTGCTATGGAATAATCGAAAACTAAATCTTATTAAAAATGTCGATTCGAAGAATGAACGTGAACAATACTATCAATATCAAAAATCTGAATTACAAAGGGAAATAGAACTAAAAACCCAGAACAATCAAATCTTAGAACAAGAAAACCGAATTCAAAAACAAGAATTGATGAACCTTGCACTAGGAATTGTACAGAAAAACGAATTTTTAGAAACATTGCAAACTAAAATTGCTCGCTTACAAACTAAAGATTCTGGCAGAGTTGGACTCGATGATTTATCAAAACTAAGCAATTCGATTATCGAAAATTTAAATTTAGATAAAGAGCGCCAAATGTTTAATTTAATTGTTTCGGAGCAATATGCTGATTTTTTTAGTAAATTGGACCAAAATTATCATGGGCTCACCGAAAACGAGAAACGACTCAGTGCGATGATTCGCCTTAAGCTCTCGTCGAAAGACATTTCGTCGCTCATGAACATTTCGCCCAAAAGCGTCGAAGTTAACCGCTACCGATTGCGCAAAAAGATGAATATTCCACATAATCAAAGGCTTACCGAAGTAATTAGCAAACTTTGAATTATTGATACAAAAAACCTTTGCTTTGATGAATTTTGAATGATAAATTTTGAATTAACATATTACCACATCAACGAATTAACGAATAAACAAATTAACGAATCAACAAATAAACACATCAATTAAACACACAAACATGAAACATCTGGTATTAAATCTATTACTAAGCTTTATGGCTTTGGGTGCATTTGCACAAGAGCTTAAAGTAACGGGGCAAGTGCTTAATGCAAATGACAATACACCCATTGCAAATGCTGAAATCAGATTAAAAGGTGCTATAAACAATTCGGCAAAAACCGATGTTAATGGTACATTTACTATTGTGATTCCCGCAAATTCTTCTAAAATGCTTTTGGTAAGTGCCGAAAATTTTGATCCAAAAGAAGTAGATGCTAACAATGCGACACTCATTGTTAAAATGGTTCCTGCAGAACGCGTTAATCAGTACGGCAAAGCGATTAAGTCTCGCACTGCCTTAGCTATAGAAAATCGCGATGGAGTGTTAGTTTTCGAATCAAAAGACGGACAATTTAAATATTGGTTAGATACCCGTTTATATTTCGACGGTGCTTATTTTTTCGATAAGGAAGCTTTAAACCCAATCGGAAATGGGGTATCGGTTCGAAGAGCACGATTCGCGTTAAAAGCCGATTTATGGGAAAATTGGTATGGCGAAATTGACCTCGATTTTGCAGGTAGTGTGGTCGAATTAAAAGATGCGTATCTTAAATACACCACTGATAACGGCAAGTTAAACTTTAAAGTTGGGCATTTTAAAGAAGGGTTTTCAATTGAAAGCACCACCACATCACGTTACTTGATGTTTATGGAGCGCTCGTTAGTTAACGAGTTTGCACCCTCGCGTCACATGGGGATTAATGGTACATACGGCAATAAGTTATTCACGGCCATTGCAGGGGTACACTTTAATCAAGTAGGTGAAAACGAACAAGTTGTATTTACACAAGACAAAAACAAAGACCAAGGTGTCGACGAAGGTGTTTCTACTACAGGTCGTTTGGTGTTGCATCCAAAAATTGGCGAAAATTTACAAGTTCATTTGGGTGGTGGGGCCTCTTATAGAACACCAAAAACTTCTTGGGAAACCGAGCAGGCATTCCGAATCAGCACACGTTCCAACACAACCATAAACCGCAAAAAGTATCTCGATACCGATGAATTTGGTGGTGTGAATAATCAAATCTTGGCCAATGGCGAATTGGCACTAGCATACAAAAATATTTTGCTACAAGGTGAATACATGATGACACAGTTCAACAGAAAAGAGGGTTTTGAGACCGCCAAGTTCGATGGTTTTTACGCTCAAATGGCTTACTTAATTTTTGGCGGTAAATACAATTACAATCATGGCGAAGCCGAGTTTACTCAGGTTAGCCGAGGCAAAACATGGGGCGATTTAGAATTAGCGTTCCGGTTCGATTATCTGAACTTAAACGATTTTAAGGCTCAAATCTATGGCGGATCAGCTCAAGGGTACACCGTCGGTTTGAATTATTATGCCAACGACAACGTTAAATTTATGCTTAACTATGTGTATATGGATCACGACCGATATGCCAATGGTAAAGGCAAACTTTATGTCGGACACGATGCAACCGGTAAATTAACATCGGATTACAAAGTGATTACCGAAGCTGCAGGTTTAGGCGGCGACGATTTTGGCTTTATTCAAGCACGTATTGAGATCGATTTTTAAGGTCTATTAATTATAGAATTAAAAATTAAAAATTAAGGATTATGAATCAATCTACCTGCGGCAGACAGGCA
>DYOK01000089.1:0-5918 GCA_020720565.1 Acetofilamentum sp. | reverse complement strand
ATTATCGCATTAACTTATCGACCTTTTAAACCAATAAGAACTTCAAATCACATTAATCCTGTCACCTTAAACCGTTAATCTACCTGGCGGTAGATTTATCGACCGAAGGTTGACAGGCCTTCAACTGATAAATAAACGAATCAACAATTGCAATATATAAATTATAAACAAATGAAAGCATTTAGATTACTGTTAGTTGCAGCACTTGCAGCATTAACCATAACGTCTTGCGTAAAAGACGAGCTTTACGAAGATCCAAATCAACAACCGCCTATCGAAACCTCCGATGTAATGATCAACGAAGTGTTATCGACGGGTGCCCCCGATTACATCGAACTGTACAACAAAAGCGACAATGCAATCGATATCAGCGGCTATTTGATTTCTGATTCCGGAGCCGAGTTTACTGTTCCATCGGGCACATCAATTCCTGCAAAAGGCTTCTACGTTTTAGATTGTTCCGACGAGGTGGCCGGTTTTAAAATTTCATCGGGCGGTGAGTTGCTCTCGCTTAAAGACAACACCTCAAAATTGATCGACCAACTCGATTTACCATCATTAGCCGACTACGACGGTTTGAGTTACTCACGAATCCCTGATGGATCCACAACTTGGGAGGTTACCGGCACAACAAAAGGAGCTACCAACAGTAATTCAAATACCAATCCTGTTATTACAGCCGATCCACTCGACGAGTTTACAAGCGTTTACGAAGTTTCGGCTTCCGATGCCGATGGAATTTCTTCGGTAAAATTAGTGATTAAAGTAAACAGTGGTATTTATTCTTACGATATGCCTTTGATCGATGGAAAATATCAAGTTTCTATACCTACTTATGCTAACGGTACACGCGTAGAATATTATGTCGAAGCAAAAGATATGACGGGTAAAGTTGGATTTTATCCCGAAACAGTGCCTACAACTTTTGGTGTGTATTATGTTACTGGTGGTAAACCATTGTTTTTCTCTGTTTCTTATACTGCTGATAGTGCAATAAATCAAGGCAATGTCACATTTACTGCCGATGTTTACGACAACGATTCTGTAGTCGAAGTAAAATTATATTACATTTTAAGTGGCGAGGTAGCCGCCGATAAAGTTGCTGTGATTTTAACCCGCCAAGATAGCGTATTTGTGGGTCAAATTCCGGCTCAAGATGTAGGAGAAACTATTTCGTATTACCTGAGAGCCGAAAATACATCGGGTGGTAAAACATATTATCCATACGAAAGTGTAGGTGGGTCATTTAATCACGATAACGATACTACTTGGCCAAATTACACAGTTAAACTAGCCCCTTCCGTAGTTATTAACGAACTTACAGGAACAGGCACACCGGATTTTATCGAAATTTATAACATCACAAATGCACCTGTAGATATAAGTGGTTATAAGATATCAGATTCCAGTGCCGAATACATTTTACCATCCGGGACCACAATTTCGGCACATGGATATATTGTGTTACTATGTAACGATGGCAACTCTGGCCTAGAAACCAACTTCAAAATATCTTCTGGTGGCGAATTGATAACGCTAAAGAATCCGACTAACGATATTGTCGATCAGATACATTTGCCAGTCATTGCAATAGGTAAAACCTATTCCAGAATTCCTGACGGAGGCAGCACTTGGGCCGAAACTAATGATACCCAAGGAGCTACTAACGGTAATTAAGAAAAAACAAATAAGTTAAAAACATCTAATAATAGTACTGCTCTTTAGGGGGCGGTACTATAAATACAAATTAGTCGCAGGCTACAAAAAAAACAAAAATTGAGAACTTTAAAACAGCTTATACTATCGACTGTGCTGCTTGCTTTTTGGTCCTGTCAAAAGGAAGAAGAGGTTATCGTTTCCGATTTATCCATCACCGGAACATATTCTCTCGACATTAAAGAACCGTCCGGCTTATCGTTCGATGCCACTTCAAATGCACTTTTGGTGGTTTCAGATAACGAAAACAAAGCTTACAAGATTTCGAAAACAGGGCAGATATTGCAAACATACGCCTATACAGGGAGCGATTTAGAAGGCATCTCGTTTATCGATAACCAAACGCTTCTCTTAGCCGAAGAGCGTCAAAGAACAATAGTCAAATATAATATTTTAACCAATTTCGCAACGAGCTATACGGTCGATGTGGCCCAAACCGATGCCAATAGTGGAATTGAAGGGGTGTGTTATGTCCCCAGTTTAAGGCAGACTTATGTGGTCAACGAAAAAAATCCTGTGAGTTTAATTGTTCTAAACGAAAATTTCGAAAAAGAAGCAGAATATTCGCTTTCGTATCTGAGCGATGTCTCAGATGTTTGCTACGACAACTACCGCAAACTGTTGTGGATACTAAGCGACGAAAACCAAAGTTTAATCTTAACCGATTTGCAAGGTCAAAAAATTAAACAATACACTTTAGACATCGTCCAACCAGAAGGCCTGGTGGTCGATGCACAAAATCAAATTATTTATATAGTAAGCGACCGATCAGAAAAGCTCTATACCTTAAAATACCCCGCACTTTAAACAAATTAAAATTATCATAACATGTCAAAAGAAGAATTAAAAATTGGTGAGGTTTCTAAACCTCGGTTCGAATACAGAACATTTGGTCAAGATTTCGAAGAGGAAGCATACACAATGTCGAGATTATCGATGCCGGTACCCGAAAAAGTTTGGGAACGCGAGTCGGAAGAGATCTACATTTTGTCTCGTACCAACGACATTAATAACACCAAAATTCGAGACGGCAAAATGGATATTAAAACTTTTGTACAGACCGTCGATGGATTAGAACAATGGAACCCTTTGATGAAAGGCGAATTTCCTATGTCGAAAGAAATGTTGGAAAAAGAAGTATTTCCTGCTTTCCAAGTCGAAATGCCTAAATTGACCAAAGACACCTATACTTACGAAGAGTTTATGGCCATAATTAAAGCCAACAAAGACTTAGCAGCCGTAAAAGTGTATAAATTAAGATTCGGATATATGGTCAACAATACCATTTGCGAATTTGGAGAAGTATTAATTAACGGAGCCAAAGTTTACACCCTAAACTCAGAGTCGACCGAAATCGAAGATATCAAAAAAACCATGAAAGATGTCGGTTTGACAGAATTCGAAAACATCAACTACTTGCAAGCTATCAAGCGTGTCATTGGCATGATTGACAAGCCTTTGGCGAACTAAGGTCTTCGACCTATTTATGAGTGTTGTAACTGGCGTTTTATCAAGTGATTCGTTAAATAAAATACACCATTATAGTATTCAAAGTACATAGTTGAATGCTAAATTTTGAGTTTTAAATTTTAATTCAAAATTACATTAATGAGTTCAGTTTAAAAACACCTTGAAGGTTTAATAAACCAAATAATATAAGTATAAACAACTTATATACTGTTAATTAACAAAACCTTCAAGGTGTAGTTTTATAAAATATACATTTTTAGATCGAGCTCATTCATAAAAAACGTCTATACAAGTCGAATTACCTCAGTATTGTATTTGAATTCCAATCAAAATTCATAACGGGAGTTCTAAAAATTGCTTTTTCATTGTTGGGCTTCAATTTTAAAATCCTCATTTACAATAGTAAACTCCGGTTTTAAAATCTTGTCCGTCGCAAAAAATCTAATTTTTAGAACCCCTCATAAATCATAATTTAAAATTGAACCAATGGGACAAGAAATAGAAAAAAAATTCTTAGTAAAGGGCGAGTTTAAAACTGCTGCTGCCAAACAAACCAGAATCACACAAGGCTACTTATCATCTGTACCTGAGCGCACGGTGAGGGTGCGTGTAAAAGGCGAAAAAGGCTTTATCACCATCAAAGGCATTGGTAATGCTTCTGGTGCATCTCGATACGAGTGGGAAAAAGAAATATCGGTACAAGAAGCTCAAGATTTGATGGGGATTTGCGAGCCAGGGGTTATCGACAAAACCCGATTTTTAGTTCCGGCATCGAACGGACTAAAATGGGAAGTTGATGAATTTTACGGCGATAACGAAGGCTTAACCGTTGCCGAAATTGAATTACCGACCGAGGATACCGCTTTCGAAAAACCAATTTGGCTTGGCGAAGAAGTAACCGGTCAAGTTCAATATTACAACTCAATGTTGATGAAAAATCCTTTCAAAAACTGGTCTAAATAGATAAGTTTTGCATTGACTTTATCAAGGTATGAATAAAAAATAGGTCGAAGACCTTAATGCTCCGCATTCGAATTAATTATATTTTTGCGAATGCGGAGTTAATTTGTACATACCCAAACTAGTCCTCAAAACCCGATATAGCATCTGTTCAATTTCTTATTGTATAATATGAAGCAAGCCACAAGCGATATTTTAAACATGAGTCATTACCGAATCGAAAAGATGAAGGTAAGGCAAAAATCAAAAACCGAGGAATTTTTAATGATAATAGGTGTCCCGATGGCACTTATTGCATATGTGTTTATCATGTATGTGCTCGATTTAAATTTTTTAAATCATATCGATGCTACACAATTGGGTAAAACTGCCACAAAACAACTCAATACCATCGGGATGATTTCGTTTATCGAAACCAATCGTGCCATGTTGGCGATTTTTGTTGCTGCCTTAATCTTGTGGATTACAGAAGCTATTCCTAACTATTTGACTTCTTTAATATTAATTGTTACTTTGGTTTTGACCAAGGTGCTGCCCGAAGACACTGCCTATGCTCAATTAGGGCATAAAGTTATGTGGCTCAATATTTTATCATTTATTTTAGCCAGTATGTTAGTGGCCACAGGCGTCGCTAAACGATTTGCACTTTGGTTTATACTCAAATTCGGGAAAAATGCTTCGAGCATTTTCTTAAGCTTTATTGTCATAAACACTGTATTGGCTTTGTTTATATCAGCAACCACTGCAAAAGCGACCATTTTGTTGCCTATTTTTATGGTTGTAGCTGCTGTTTATGGTGCATCGGACGGCAAACGTAACAATTTTGGCCGAAATATCGTTTTACAAAATCTTTTACACATCAATATGTCAGCCTCAGGATTTTTAACTGGTTCGGGTGCAAACTTATTGGCAGCTTCGCTTATTGCCGGCTCTATCGGTACCGAGGTATTCTTTTCGGATTGGATGATGGCAGCCTTTCCAACAGCTATGATTCTCATGTTTTTAGGTTGGTTAGTAGGTACCCGAATATTCTTTCCGTTAAGTAAAGACGAACAATTGCCCAACATCGAAGGTGGTTTAGATAGCCTGAGGGAAGAACTTCACAAAATGGGTCAAATGGGATTCGAAGAATTTAAAGCCATTGCTATTTTTACTGCCATCATAGGGTTTTGGGCAACCGATAGTTACCATGGCATTAGCCCAACTGCGGTGGCGTTTGTAGGCGCAATTGTGGCTTTGTTACCCAAAGTGGGCATTGTCAAATGGAACGACGTCGATATACCATGGCATTTGCTTCTATTCTCTGCGGGGGCATATACCTTAGGTGCAGGTTTGAGCATTACCGATTTGCCCAACACTTTAGTCAATTATTCGTTTATTAAGTTAGGAATATCAGAGGGAACGCCCTTTTGGATGATTTATATTTTACTAACCGGTGCCATGATATTTTCGTCGTTAATTTTTCAATCGAAGACCATGCGAACCATGATTTTTATCCCCATCGGGATAGGTGTGGCCAATCGTTTGGGTTTTGATGCCTTGAGCTTAGCACTGCCTTTAAGTTTACTCATCGAGCACGTTTACACCTTGCCCTTCAATAGTAAACCTGCAATTTTGCTATACGCCACTGACCATTATAGTTGGACCGATACTTTTAAATTTGGGATCACCATGCAATTTTTAGCTTGGATGCTTTCCATTTTAATGGCAATGACCTATTTTAAATGGTTAGGCATTACACCAAATGGACTTTTTTAGATTGAGGAATTATG
>DYOK01000088.1 GCA_020720565.1 Acetofilamentum sp. | reverse complement strand
AATTATGAATGCTGAATTATGAATGCTGAATTATGAATGCTGAATTATGAATGTTAAATTATGAATTTTTAATTCTTAATAATCTTTTTGATTTTTGTGAATGCTTTGAGTATTAGCTGGGTCAAAAGAAATTCTTAATTCTTAATTATTAATTTTGAATCTGTCTGCCGTCAGGCGGGTAGACATGGCTTCACAAAGAAATCTAAAATATAGAATGCATCATTAAAAATTGTTAATATATCGTTCTTGTTTTTGAAATTGTCGTATGGGTTCAATGTTTTTTATTACTTTTGCAAGTTAAAGAAAATAAAATATAATGGCTAAAAGAATAAGCAAACAGAAATCAAATCAAGATACCGAAGAACTCAAAAAAGCGATTATCACAGCTATCGAAGATAAAAAAGGCGAAAATATTGTAGTGATAGAAATTGGTAAAATCGAAAATGCAATTACCGATTATTTTATCATTTGCAACGCCAATAGTAACACCCAGGTTAATGCCATTTCCGATGGTATCGAACGAGATGTTAAAACCAAAGTTCACACACGCCCATGGCACACCGAAGGCAGAGAAAATTCGCAATGGATTGTCTTAGACTACATTTCGGTTATAGTACACGTGTTTCAAACACCGTATCGCCATTTTTATCAACTCGAAGAGCTTTGGGCCGATGCCCCGATGCAAAAAATCGAAAGTTAATCAGCGTTTATAAATTAGTGAATCAAGTTAAATTTAATTCAAATCGAGCCGATGGCACAATATAGATTATTGACCTATTTATAGTTTTCAAAATCAGATTGGTTAGAGCCCGAGATTAACAAAAAAACAACATTTCATTATTCATTTAGAAAAAATACATGGAACAAAACACACCCAATCAAGCACCTAAAAAACCTCAAGGTCAAAATTCGAAACCCAAATTCAATATTTACTGGGTTTATGGTGGCCTTTTTGTTTTATTCTTGGCTTTACAGTTTATGAACGTCGGTGGCAATCTGAAAGAAGTTGAGTGGCATCGTGTCGAACAATTGATAAAAAGCGGCGATTTAAAACAAGTTGTGGTTGTTAATAGAGAAACAGCCGAACTATTTATTAAACCCGACAGCTTAAAAAAAACAGAATACAAAGACGCACCCAATAGAGAATCGAATTCTTTTAGCCCACAAGAAGGTCAATATTATTACACCATTCTGTCGATGGACGATTTTGTAGCCAAATGGGATAAAGTCAATTTAGAAATTCCAGAAGGTCAAAGAGTTCCTCTTAAAAACGAAACTAGAAAAGACTTTATGGGCGATATTTTTTGGAGTATCTTCCCCATCCTGATTATTGTGGCTATCTGGATTTTTATTTTCAGAAGAATGAACGGTGGTGCTGGTGGCTCTAGCGGTCCTGGCGGAATTTTTAGCATCGGGAAATCTAAAGCCAAAGAATTTAACAAAGAAACCGACATTAAAATTACATTTTCCGATGTCGCTGGTTTAGAAGAAGCTAAAGTCGAAATAAAAGAAATAGTTGAGTTTTTAAAAAACGCTAAAAAATTCACTGACTTAGGCGGTAAAATCCCCAAAGGTGCTTTGTTAGTAGGCCCCCCAGGAACTGGTAAAACATTATTAGCAAAAGCCGTCGCAGGCGAAGCGAACGTGCCATTCTTTTCTATGTCTGGTTCAGACTTCGTGGAAATGTTTGTGGGCGTTGGTGCTTCTCGTGTTCGCGATTTATTCCGAAAAGCCAAGGAAAAATCGCCTTGCATTATTTTTATCGACGAGATTGATGCCATTGGCCGCGCTCGTGGCAATAACCCCAATATGGGAGCCAACGACGAACGAGAAAACACATTAAACCAATTGTTAACCGAAATGGATGGTTTTGGTTCGAATAGCGGTGTCATTGTGTTGGCAGCCACCAACCGTGCCGACATTTTGGACAAAGCCTTATTAAGAGCAGGACGTTTCGATAGACAAATATTGGTCGAATTACCCGATATTAAAGAGCGAACCGAAATTTTTAAAGTTCACCTTAAACCACTAAAATTCTTAGGCGACGATGTAAATCCAGAGTTTCTTGGTAAACAAACACCAGGTTTTTCGGGTGCCGACATTGCCAATGTATGTAACGAAGCGGCTTTAATTGCAGCCCGTAAAGATAAAACCAAAGTCGAAAAACAAGATTTTCTCGATGCCGTGGATCGTATAATTGGTGGCCTCGAAAAGAAAAACAAAATTATCACCAAATCGGAAAAACAAGCCATCGCATTTCACGAAGCTGGGCACGCTACAGTAAGTTGGTTGCTTGAACATGCCAACCCACTGATAAAAGTTACCATTATTCCACGTGGCAGAGCCCTTGGTGCGGCTTGGTACTTGCCAGAAGAACGACAAATTACCACCAAAGAGCAAATTTTAGACGAAATGTGTGCTACCTTGGGTGGACGTGCTTCTGAAGATGTCAATTTTGGAGAAGTTTCGACTGGTGCCCTAAACGATTTAGAACGCGTAACCAAACAAGCATACGCCCTAATTTCATTTTATGGCATGAGCGAAAAAGTAGGTAATCTCAGCTTTTACGATTCGTCTGGTCAATCGGCATACAGTTTTAATCGTCCCTACAGCGAAAAAACGGCCGAGGTTATCGACCAAGAGGTTAAATTAATGGTTGAAGCCCAGTATCAAAGAGCCAAAGATATTTTGTCGAAAAATAAGGAACAATTGGTTCAATTGGGTAATCGACTGATGGAAAAAGAGGTGATTTTTACCGAAGATATGATCGAAATATTCGGAAAAAGACCTTGGAATTCACGATCCGAAGTATTAGATGGCGAAGAAGTTAAAGAAGATGTCATTCAAAATGACTTGAAAAAAGAAGAAGAAGAAGCGACTCAATCAGAAGTTCTAAGATAAGGTCTACGAGCGTTTATTTGTTTTTTAATTAGCATTTTATCAGGTTTTTAGGTAAATACAACATTATAATTATCCAAAGTACTAAATAAATGGAATCGGCTCGCAATCGGATATTATCAAAAATTCGTAATGCTCAATCGAAAGTAAACCTTTGGAATGAATTGGCAGAACCTACAAACCAAGTAATTTACGCTTTTGAGTCGAACGATTTGTTGGTATTACTTAAAAATGCGACTGAACCTATCACCATCGATTTACATGTATTATTGTCGAATAGCGAATTAGAACAGTCCATTTTCGAACTTTTTTCGAACCAAAATGTGGCTTGTTTCGACCCCGAATTGCAATTGTTATTGAGCCAACAAAAAATCAGTTTTAAGACTGAAATTGAATTGAGCACACCATATTTGATGGGCTTTATAGCTTGCGAATTTTTAACCGCACGCACCGCTTCTGTTTTAACCAGTTCAGCCTTAGCTTCTGGGCGTAGGCTCAATATTTTCCCAGACCATCAGGTTGTTCTTGTTCGTCAAAATCAATTGGTTCTCGATATCGAAGACGCCATTGAAGGTGTAAAAGCAAAATACGATACATTGCCTTCGATGATCTCTTTTGCTACTGGGCCAAGTCGTACTGCTGATATCGAAAAAACACTTATCCTTGGTGCCCATGGCCCCAAAAAGTTGAGCATTTTATTTTGTAATTTTACTTGATTATATGATTCATAAATGAATACTCCATACTAAATGTCCCATTTTAAAAATATCTTAACGCGTTCTTTTTCTGGTTTGTTTTTAATTGTTTTGGTAATGGGCGCATTGCTAATCAATAGCCTAAGCACATTTTTCCTTTTTGGAATCATCCTTACCATTGGGTTACTTGAGTTTTACCGTTTACTTAAAGCTCAAAATATCAATGCCAATGTGCCACTGGGATTATTTGCTGGCATTTCGATTTATACGCTATCGTATTTAACTTCTACTGCCCTACTTCCTATTCAATTAATGTGGTTAATTGTACCCATTTTAATTTTGTTTCCCATCAGCGAATTGTATCGAAAAGAAGAATTCCCAATACAAAATATTGGATTTGGTCTGATGGGTTTAATCTATGTTGTTTTGCCTATTGCCGTCACTCCGCTGCTTCTTATTTCAAGAGTACCGGAATCCAGTTCACCTGATTTTATTCAGTTCATATCTCAACAATCGATGTTTAATCCTACACATCAAATAATTGTTTTTAATGGCTATTTAATGATTGGGTATTTTATTATTCAATGGGTAAGCGACACTGGGGCTTTTTTATTCGGGATTAGCTTTGGAAAACACCGTTTATTCGAAAGAATTTCGCCCAAAAAGTCGTGGGAAGGTGCCATAGGTGGTTTTATCACAACAGTTGGTGCAGCGTTCTTAGTTCACTATATTTTCCCTGAATTAGCATTAAAACATTGGGTCGTTATCAGTTTGATTATCACACTTTTCGGTATATTCGGCGATTTAGTTGAATCCCTTTTTAAACGAAGTGTCAACATTAAAGACTCTGGACATATCTTACCTGGTCATGGCGGTATTTTAGACCGATTTGATAGTACTTTTTTGGCATTGCCGATGGTTTATGTATATTTACAAATTATTTATTACTTTTAGCGTCCAAATTCTATCACTATGACCATTCACAAAGAAGGCCGAAATAGCATAATTGTTTCATTTGTTTTTGCTTTAACAGCAAGTATTCTTGCTTATAAATTCATTAACATTAACATTGTTGCACATGTCATTTCAGCTTTAATGCTGTTATTTTGGTTTTTTGTGATTAGTTTTTTCCGAATCCCGAGTCGGGAACCTGTTATATCGGAAAATCATATTCTTTGCCCTGCCGATGGAACCATTGTGGTGGTGGAAGAGATTTTAGAAACTGAATATTTTAACGACAAACGTCTTCAGATTTCGATTTTTATGTCCCCTTTAAATGTCCATGCCAATTGGTATCCATTAAGTGGTGTAGTAAAATATGTAAAATACCACGCTGGTAAACACATGGTAGCCAGCCATCCTAAATCGTCGACAGAAAATGAACGTACCACTGTGGTCGTTGAAAATATCAAAGGACAAGAAGTGTTGTTTCGGCAAATAGCAGGAACAGTAGCTAGACGCATCGTATGTTATAGTCAAATAGGCGATAAAGCAACACAAGGCGAAAATTATGGATTCATTAAATTTGGTTCTCGAGTTGACGTTATTTTGCCTCTCACCGCAAAAACAGACCTCAAATTAAACGACAAGGTTCAAGGCTTATTGACCGTATTAGCGACAATGAGCTAAGCTGAACAACGCTATTCACACGTATAGATTTTATTAATGCCATTCATTAATATTATTCTCGAATATCTATTAAAATGCGTTTTGCTTCGAATTACATTTGTATTAATTTCATATTGATAACTACTCGTATTTTAATAGTTATTATTCTGTAACTGAATCATCTAATTATCTCCCTACATGCCACGAATTTATTATCTCTTTTTAGGTCTACTATCCACTTTGGTAAGCACCATCTCTTGCCAAAACGATACCTATCAATTTAATCAAGGGTTTATTTTCGGGACCGAATACCATATTCAATACAAATTTGACCACGACATACAAGCCGAGATTCAATCGGCCTTAGACGAAGTGAATCATTCACTTTCGACATACGATTCGACCTCTGTAGTATCGTTAATAAACAAAAATATTTCAGTTGAGCTCGACACTCATTTTGTAGTAGTTTTTAAACGAAGTCAAGAAATCTCGGCAGAAACCAAAGGCATGTTCGATATTTCGGTAGGTCCACTTGTCAACGCTTGGGGTTTTGGTTTTAAAGGAAAACAATTCCCCGATAGTGTTCAAATATTAAATCTTCTGCCCAGGATAGGTTATCAAAAAATTAAAATTGTAGATGGAAAAATCATCAAAGACAGACCCGACATCGAAATAGACCCGAGTTCGGCAGCCGAAGGCTATGGTGTGGACGTGGTGGCAAATCTTTTAGAAAAAAAAGGCATCGAAAACTATCTGGTAGAAATTGGCGGAGAAATTCGCTCAAAGGGAATTAATTCTAAAGGAAAAAAATGGACGGTTGGTATCGACAAACCTATCGAAGGCGAATATAATGCTACTGGCGAAATACAAGAAATCGTTTCGATTGATAGTGGTGCAATTTCCACTTCGGGTAATTATAGAAAATTCTACTATCGTGATGGAAAGAAATATGCCCATGTCATCAATCCACATACTGGCTATCCTTCTGAGCATCAAATTTTAAGCGTAACTGTGTATGCAGACGACTGTATGTCGGCCGACGCCTACTCTACTGTGTTTATGGTGATGGGATTAGAATCGACGCAAATGTTTTTAAAAAGCCATCCTGAATTGTCGGCTTACATTATCAGCTCGAAAGATACCAATTCGTACAGCATTTGGATGAGCGATTCCTTTAAAGAACTCGTTTCGAAACCATAAAAAAAGCCAGTCAAATTTTGACTAGCTTTCATTAAGCCTTATAATTCGATGATTTGAATTATCTATTTTGTTTCATGTATAACTCAGCAGCTTCGCGTCCAGCTAACATCGCATCGATATTGCTTTGAGTCATCGCCTCTCCTTTTTTTCCAAAAATCTGACGAATACCTTCTTTCACACTTTCCAACGGAATATCGATAAAAAGCGTAGCTGCACCCAACATGACCATGTTCGACGCCCGTTTAGTGGCTACTTTACCCGCAATTTCGTCGGCATCGATAATCACATGATTTTTAATTTTTCGAATTTCTGCGTAAATCGTTTCGATATTGGGATAATCGTCTATATTGACAAATGGAACGGCATTGGTTATAAGCCAACCTTCTGGTTTTAAATAATTTAAATATCTTAACGACTCCATAGGTTCAACTGACAAAATCATGTCAGCAGCGCCATAAGCGATTAAGTCAGAGGCAATTGGTTTCGACGAAACCCTTAAAGTAGATTGAACGGCTCCACCCCGTTGACTCATCCCGTGAACTTCGGCTTGCTTCATATGTAAATCGTTGATTAAAGCGGCCTCTCCAATTGCGGCTGCAATCGAAATAATACCTTGTCCACCAACACCTGATAATATAATATCTGATTTCATGTTTATTTTTATTAATCGGTCAATTTCGAATATTTTTAAAAACGAAAATTGATTCCTAAATTACAATTAAATTCTATTTACCTTTCAATTCTTTGATAACGAAGCACTTACTTAAGTACTTTGAATAATATAATGTGGTACTTTATTTACCTAAACACCTGATAAAATGTCAGTTACCAAACCAATAAATAAGTCGAAGACCTTATTTTCTATTATTTAAGCCTAATTCTTTAACCTTAATAGCAAGATCCTTGTCTTTCATAGTCTGAACACATTGACGTCGAGGAATGATCACCGAAACGCCATCGTAAGCCAATTCTTCTTTTAACAAAGCGACCATTTCGTCGTGATGGGCTGGTGTTGGATGGAAAATTTTAATGTGTGCAGGATCGACGCCAACACCTTCGCAAATTTGTTCAATACGACCAAGAGCAGCTGAATCTTGTCCACCGGTCATTCCTGTGGTGTAATTGTCCGAAATTACAATGGTAATAGGACTCTTTCCAATAACGGCATCGATTAAACCAGTGATGCCAGAGTGTGTAAATGTTGAATCGCCAATAACGGCTACAGCAGGTACTAAACCAGCATCGGCAGCACCTTTTGCCATGGTGATCGAAGCGCCCATATCGACACAAGTACTAATGGCTTGATAAGGTTCGTATGCACCTAAAGTATAGCATCCTATATCGGCGAACACTCGCCCTTTGCCGTGCTCGAGTAGTGCTTCGTTAAGTGCCAAATACGCATCGATATGGCCACAACCTTTGCACATAGCAGGCAATCGATTGGCTACTGTAGATGGTATCGGTTCGATTTCGAATTTTTCTTTTTTAATGGCGGCTAAAACCAAATTGGGATTCAATTCGCCATCGCGAGGTAAAGAACCATCGAGTCGACCTCTAATGTTTTCTTTTCCGAGATAACCTTTTAACATTTCCTCTACCATAGGATAACCATCTTCGATAACCAACACTTCTTTACAAGTGTTCATCATTTTTTCGATAAGTTTTCTAGGCAAAGGGTACTGTCCCACTTTTAAAACTGGATAGGGAACGTTTTGATCTTCGTAATTTTCAACCAAATAATTATATGCAATACCACAAGTGATAATTCCTAAACTTTTATCGGGTCCATCAATAAATTGATTAAAATCGCTCTCTTCAGACGCATCGACAAAACTTCTAAAATTACCCAATAAAGTACGGTAATTCTTTCTAGCAATCGAAGGTAATAAGATAAACTGCATGGGATCTTTTGGTAAGACCAATTGATTTTGTGGTCTAGGCGAACGTGTTTCGATGCCTGCTCTCGAATGTGCCAATCGTGTGGTGATACGCATCAAAACTGGCACTTTAAATTCTTCCGATAATTCGAAGCCATAGTGAATCATATCGTAGGCTTCTTGTTGGTTGGTTGGTTCTAAAATTGGAATTTGAGCAAATTTCCCATAAAACCGATTATCTTGTTCATTTTGTGATGAGTGCATCGAAGGATCGTCAGCAGAAATGACAATCAATCCCCCATTGACACCGGTAATAGCAGCATTGATAAACGCATCGGCCGCCACGTTTAATCCCACGTGCTTCATGGCACAAAGCGCACGTTTACCGGCATACGACATCCCCAAAGCAGATTCCATCGAAGTTTTTTCGTTGGTAGACCATTTGGCGTGTACTTTATTTTCTTTTGCTTGCTTGGAATGCTGAATATATTCCATTATTTCTGTAGATGGCGTTCCCGGATAGGCATACATACCCGAAATTCCGGCATCTAATCCTGCTTGTGCTATGGCTTCGTCGCCTAACATCAATAATTTACCCATTTTTTTGTGTTTTATATAACTGGCTCGGTGAGCTAGTGGTTATTTGTAGTATGAATTTACTTTTGATTAAGTTTTTTTTTTGATCACAAAACGTCTTTTTAAAGCTCATCTTGATGTATCAATAAAAAATTCTGTTTAGAAAAAAACAGAATGTATGATGCGAAACAAATTACAAGCCTCCAAATCGCTTTGAATAGCCAACCGATATCGCTACTGAGAAGTAGTAAATAATGGTTAAAAGGTTATTTTTACGAAACATATACATGTGTTCAAAGATAACAAAAAAACCAATATCGAAACTATGAGCTTTACCATTTAGAATCTTTATTTAGTCTCAAATTATCTTTTTGTACAAAATTCAATGTTAAAAGAATATTAATAATCTGATTTCTTGCACTTTACAAAAAACGACACGACCATACTTTATTATTAAAAAAATCTATAAGCATAGATCGCTTAATTCTTTTTATTCCATTAATTTTAAGAGTTGTAAGGTTAAAATCGCCTGATAAACCAAATTTACAATTGACAAGTTTTAAAACTGGCGCATTCAAGTAATAATTGCATTTCCCACTTCGACAGGCTCAGTGCAAGCAGGCTCAATGCTGCACTTTGTGTATTTTGTGGTATAGCTGTTGCACAAAGTATTTTTAAAGCACCATAAAATAAGAATTAACCAGTTTAATAGTGTGTTAAGCATTTGAAATAAAAACACTATTTTTGCAAACTAATTTAAATTTTGACCAAATGGCTCTAAAATGTGGCATCGTAGGCCTTCCGAACGTAGGAAAATCGACACTTTTTAATAGTTTAACCAACGCAAAAGCTCAAGCCGCAAACTTCCCTTTTTGCACCATAGAGCCGAACATAGGCATTATTACAGTGCCCGATGAAAGACTGATTGAACTCGAAAAAATTGTTAAGCCACAAAAGGTTCAGCCCACTACAGTCGAAATTGTCGATATTGCAGGTTTGGTAAAGGGTGCCAGCAATAACGAAGGTTTGGGCAACAAATTTCTCGGAAACATTCGCGAAACCGATGCCATCATTCACGTGCTACGTTGCTTCGACGACGATAACATTACCCATGTCGACACCACCGTAAACCCAGTTCGCGACAAAGAAACCATCGATATAGAGTTACAGCTCAAAGACTTAGAAACCATCGAAAGCCGAATTGGTAAAGTTCAAAAACTTGCTGTTGCTGGAAAAGATAAAGATGCTCAAAAAGCTTTCGATCTAATGTCGAGATACCGCGATGCTTTGCAACGAGGTGAGTCGGCTAGAACGGTTGAACTTAGAAACGAAGAAGAACAACAAATTGCTAAAGAGTTGTTTTTGCTCACCAATAAGCCAGTGCTTTATGTTTGTAATGTCGACGAAGCATCGGCAGCAAACGGCAATGCCCACGTCGAGGCCGTAAAAAAAGCCATCGCCAACGAAAATGCCGAAATTATTGTAGTCGCCGCAGCTACCGAATCCGAAATAGCAGAACTGGAAACGTATGAAGAACGTCAAGAGTTTCTCGAAGCGATGGGACTTAGCGAAAGCGGATTAACCAAATTAATTAAAAGTGCCTACCGCTTATTAAAGTTAGAAACCTATTTTACCGCAGGTGTAAAAGAAGTAAGAGCTTGGACCTACAAACAAGGTATGACAGCACCTCAAACAGCAGGAATTATTCACAGTGATTTTGAGCGAGGTTTTATTCGTGCCGAGGTAATAAAATATGCCGATTTCCTCAAATACGGGTCAGAAGCATCGGTGAAAGAAGCCGGTAAAATGGCGGTCGAAGGCAAGGAATACATTGTCCAAGATGGTGACATCATGCACTTTAGATTCAACGTATAAATTTTCAGATAATTTTACAGCAACAAAAAAGCTTGTGGTATTAGTTGACTACCCCACAAGCTTTTTTTGTTGATT
>DYOK01000318.1 GCA_020720565.1 Acetofilamentum sp. | reverse complement strand
CTATAAAATGTTGTCCATATCGTAAAAATTTCACATAATCATCATTCAACCAATGTTTGCGTTCATTAAAATGCACACCATCTATATATTTATAATCTTCAATGAGTTTGCTAATCCATTCGCCATTGTTTGATGAAATTCCGCTATACGGCGGATTTCCAATCACACACATTACGGGCGTATCTCGTTTAATATGATTGGCTTCGTTTGCTTCGGTGCTTAACCAATTTGCAAAGAGCGTACCTGTATCGGGGTGGTGTTCTTCTAAACTATTGGTAAGGTAAACTCTAAGACGTTGGTTTGAAGTAGGTTTGTAACCTGTTTCGGTTAATAACATATCCAATTTTAAATGAGCCATTGCATAGCTTGCCATTAGCAACTCAAAACCATTGAGGCGAGGCAATAAATGTGTTTCTACATAATTACTCCATAAGCCTTGTTGCCCTCCAACTTTTTCATGAATGTGTTTTACCACTTCGGCAAGGAATGTTCCTGTACCTGTGGCAGGGTCAAGAATTTGCACTTTATGTACTTCTTTATCAATTCCTAATTCTTCATTCTTAATTCTTAATTTACTGCTGTCGGCTAATCCTTGCGGTAAATCAAATTCAGTTTTTAAAATATCATCAACTGCACGAACAATAAAATTTACAACCGGTGCAGGTGTGTACCAAACACCGCGAGCTTTGCGCAGTTTTGGGTCGTACACGCTCAAAAAAGTTTCGTAAAAATGGATAATCGGGTCTTCCGTTTTGGTACTTTTGCCGTAGTTTCTTAAAATTTCTGCTACGTCGCAAGCCAAAAATATATTTATCAAATCGTCCACAATCCATTTTATACGGTCGTCCACATCTAAACCTGCAATGTATCCAAATAGTTTTTTTAGAAACGGGTTCGATTTTGGTATGAGTTCATACGCTTCTTGTCTGCTGAAAGTGGGCAAAGTAGGGTCGTGATAACGAGCTGCAAACATTCCGTAAGCAATGGTTTGTGCATACACGTCGGCAAATCCTTTGGGCGTAATATCGTGAATAAGAATTTGCTTAAAAGCATTCATCTGGTCTTTTAGCGTGCTATTTTCGTTGTGCGTTTCATCGCTTGTCAATGCTTTTTCAATCACTTCGGAAAGCAAGCGGGCTTTGCCCGCCATCATTTCGGCAAGTTTCTTTGAGCTTGTTATTGTTTGCCCGATATTGGTGCAAAAATCTTTTAACAGGTTTTCAAAACATGCAAAATTTTCTGTTACAGGCTTAATTCCTTTGTCGGTAAGTTCGGCAATAGCAATTTTTGTTACAAATTGTCCGTCCCGATAAAGATGAAAATCTATATAATCGGTAAAAAACAGATTATTTAACGATGCTTTGTATCTGTCGAACTGTTCTTTATTTCCGGTTTTCTTTTCTCCGGCGAGGTCTTTGTCGCCAATATCCTTTGCTTCGATAAATCCAACAGGTATATCTTTTTTAGTCAATATATAATCAGGTGCGCCACAAGATTGTCTTTTTGGTTCGTTGGCAGCTCTAATTGCAGGAACTAAACTTTCAATCAATTGTTGCAAATCGCCACGAAACGTATGCTCGGTTGCATTTCCGAGTTTGTATCTTTTGTTTATGCTGTCTATGTATTCTTGTATCGTCATTATTTTAGTTTAGTTTCGTCTTGTTGTCTGATTTTTGCAATAAAACCTAATGATAATATTCGCTTGAAATATATTTTGATATTGGAATGGTTGGGTGTCAGAATGTTTTTGTGTCATGTTGTGTATTTTTTGGAGTATGCAAATCTAAAAAATATTCGGCGGATTTAAAAATATTTGTAGATGGGCGTGTATTTTTCTTTGTAATACTCTGCGATTGAGCATTCAAGGCTGTGGAACGTGCCGTATTGGTAAAATAC
>DYOK01000317.1 GCA_020720565.1 Acetofilamentum sp. | reverse complement strand
GTTAAAAAAATGTGAACTAATTTTTAACCATGTGCTTTAATAGAAATAAAAAAGTAACTATCTTGTATGCCTTTATTGACATATGTTAAAAATATGTTTTAAGCCGATTTAATCATTCTGCAATCCTCTATTTATCAAACCTTAATATTAATAAAAAAACGATATAATATGATTTTTTCTGCTAATACTAAAACATTACATTAAATCCATATGGCGATAACAATAAAGAAAACAACAATTGAAAATTCAAGCGAACTTATATGCAAAAAATACTTGTAGCCAATAGAGGCGAAATTGCTTTGCGAATCATGCGTACCATTCGCGAGATGGGCTTAAAATCGGTAGCTATTTATTCTGAAGCAGATAGAAATGCACCCTTCGTAAAATATGCCGACGAAGCGGTTTTAATAGGGGCTCCTGCCTCTAGCGAGTCTTATCTTCGAGGTGATAAAATTATTAAAGTATGTAAAGATTTAAACGTCGACGCGATTCATCCTGGTTATGGATTTTTGTCGGAAAATGCCAATTTTGCCCGTTTGGTCAATCAACATGGCATTACGTTTATTGGGCCATCGCCCGAGGCAATGGAAATAATGGGCGATAAATTGTCGGCCAAAGCAGCCGTTCGTTCTTACAATATTCCGATGGTACCTGGTACCGAAGGCGCTATTACCGATGTAAAAGAAGCTAAAAAAATTGCTTCCGAAATTGGCTATCCCATTCTAATTAAAGCCTCTGCTGGCGGTGGCGGAAAAGGTATGCGCATTGTCGATAGCGAAAAAGACTTTGACGAACAAATGAAATTGGCTACCAGCGAAGCTTTATCTGCTTTTGGAAATGGTGCTGTGTTTATGGAACGTTATGTAGGATCGCCACGACACATCGAAATTCAAGTGATGGCAGACCAACACGGCAATGTAGCTGCCTTATTCGAACGCGAATGTTCGGTCCAACGCCGACATCAGAAAGTGATCGAGGAAGCCCCTTCGTCGGTTTTAACACCCGAAAGACGCGAAGAAATGGGACAAAAAGCTTGTGATGTGGCTCGTGCTTGTAACTATGTAGGTGCTGGTACCGTTGAATTTTTGCTCGACGAAAATTTAAATTTCTATTTCTTAGAAATGAATACCAGACTCCAAGTAGAACACCCTGTAACCGAGCTGGTTTCGGGTATCGACTTGGTCAAAGAACAAATCTTAGTGGCTCAAGGACACCCCCTCTCTTTTAAACAATCCGATTTGCGCATCAATGGACATGCCATCGAGGTGAGGGTATACGCCGAAGACCCAACGAATAACTTTTTGCCCGATATAGGTACTTTAAAGACTTATCGTCCTCCAATTGGAATAGGCGTTAGGGTCGACGACGGTTTCGAAGAAGGCATGACCATTCCGATTTATTACGATCCAATGATTTCGAAATTGATTGTTCATGGCAAAGACCGTGCACAAGCTATCGAGCGTATGATTCGGGCCATCGACGATTATAAAATTTCGGGAATCGAAACCACTCTCCCTTTTTGCAAATTTGTGATGCAACACGACGCATTTGTAAGTGGTAATTTTGATACTCATTTTGTAAAAAACTATTTTACACCCGAAGCCTTAGACGTTGAACTTCCAGAAGATGTTCAAGAGGTTGGTGCTATTTTAAGTGCTCTATTTCTTAACGAAGACAAAGTAAAAGTTAAACAAAAACAACAATTGATTAACCAACATAGCAACTGGAAAGTTAATAGACGATAAATTCATTTTTTTTATTTTTAGAAAGCAAGCCTAAAAAACTTGCTTTTTTTGTTTTTTGAAAATCCATTTCATTTTTTTGGCTCGATTTTAGTTTTACCATGCCCCCCCGATGTTCAGCCTGTCCCGAGAATCGGGAGGGCAGGGAGTTTATCAGGA
>DYOK01000087.1:3108-10897 GCA_020720565.1 Acetofilamentum sp. | reverse complement strand
TTTTTATTGGTTTCAAAAATAGTTAAAACTATGCACTTTAGTACATTTTGCTTTCCAATCAGTATTCGTTGTGTCTCTTAATTGTCTAATTGTAAATCCTATTATAATCAAAAGACTTCCTCGAGGCTTGCCCTGGGGATAGTCAATTTCAAGAAATGCTTTTATTTTACATCACAAAAAAAGGCTCTATTAAAGCCTTTTTTTGTTGATAAAAGAATTGTCTATAACCACTTAACCAAATTAAAGTCTTGACGATAAGGCAATAACTTGTGTTTAGGGAACATTCTAAAAGCATAATTCAAAACACCCGATTGCATGGCATGTATTTGACAACCATAAACCGTGAAATGCTGAGTTTGGTCTTTTACTTCAAGTTCCTGAATGTTAATAATATTCTCGTTTTGATATTCGTCTATTTCGACAACCAACAATTCGATGCCAATTTCGTGCGATTTTAAACCACCCATTCCAAGCTTAATTGTGACTTCGACCTCTTGTCCTAAGTCGACAGTTTGGTTAACCAAATAGCCCGGTTCAATCGATAAGAGTTCAATGCCATCCCATTTGTCACTGATTCTTTTTTTCCATAAGGCCAATTGATAAGCTTCGTGGTAGTGGTTTTCTTTGAGCTGTTTGGTTCTGTCGAATAATTTGTAATAAAATTTATTTTGATACTCTTTGAGCATACGTCGCATCGTGAAATTGGGGGCAATATCACTGATGGTGTGCTTTACTTTTTGAATCCATTGCTTCGAAATACCATCTTCGTCTTTGTCGAAGTACATGGGCATAATCTCATCTTCGAAAAGATTGTAGATCAGCTCGACGTCAAGTTTATCTTGGAAGTGTTGGCTGTCGTATGTACGCTCTTCCGATAAAGCCCAACCTGCCTCAGGCAAATAGCCTTCTGCCCACCAACCGTCCAGAACACTAAAGTTAACCACACCATTCATCACCGCTTTTTCGCCCGAAGTACCCGATGCTTCTAGGGGGCGTGTCGGAGTATTGAGCCAAATATCAACGCCAGAAACTAATTTTTTGGCCAAATCGATATCATAGTTTTCGATAAAAATAACGTGACCTATAAAACCTGGTGTTTTAGATATTTCGATTATCTTTTTGATTAAATCTTGCCCTGCCTTATCGTGAGGGTGTGCCTTTCCTGCGTATAAAAAGATAACTGGGCGCTTTGGATCCGAAATGACTTGTCGTAATCTTTCCAAATCTTGGAACAGTAAATGGGCTCTTTTGTAGGTTGCAAAACGACGTGCAAATCCAATAATTAACGCATCCTCATCAATCGCATCTGTAATTGCAAAAATGGTGTTAGGGTTTTCTTGCCTTTGGGTCATTTCGATATTTAAACGCTCTTTAATATAATCGAGCATTCGTTTTTTCAGTGTTTTACGAATATTCCAAATGGTTTGATCGGGCACCTGATGAATGGCTTGCCAATGTTTAGGATCGCATTGTTCTTCGGTAAATTCTTTTGGGAATGTACTGAAATATAAATCGTGCCATTCTTTGGCGGCCCAAAAAGGCATGTGAACCCCGTTAGTCACATAGTCGATGTGCGATTCGTTGGGATAATAGCCATTGTATAAGTTGTTGAACATTTGTTGGCTCACCTTGCCATGAATTCGGCTCACACCATTCACTTCTTGCGAAAGTTTTACAGCCAAAACACTCATGCTAAACTTTTCGTCAGGGTTGTTTTCGTGTACTTTACCTAAGTTTAAGAAATCGTTCCATTCAATGCCCAAACGCTCGGCATAATGCGGAATGTATTTACGTAGTACATCTTCAGAAAACGCATCGTGGCCTGCGGGCACGGGAGTATGTGTGGTGAACAAAGTAGAGGAGCGAACCACTTCGATTGCTGCATTAAAATGAAGTTTATCTTCGTTCACATATTTACGTAATCGTTCGACGCCAATAAATGCGGCGTGACCTTCGTTACAATGGTAAATGGTTGGCTCGATATTTAATTCGCTAAGTAAACGAATTCCTCCAACGCCAAGTAGAAGCTCTTGCTTTAGTCGGTTTTCCCAATCACCACCATACAATTGATGGGTTATTTCGCGGTCTTGAGGTGAATTTTCGAGAATATCGGTATCTAATAAATACAATGGAGTACGTCCGACATTGGCACGCCAAATGCGAGCATATAAAACCCTACCTGGCAATGCGAGTCGAACAAATCGAGGCATACCGTTTTCGTCGAGCATGGGCACGATGGGTAAGCGGCTAAATTTTTGAGGATGATATTGCGCCAATTGGTCGCCCATAAGCGAAATAGTTTGACGAAAGTAACCGTAGCGATAAAGCAAACCGACTCCAATAATGTTAGCATTCGAATCGCTGGCTTCTTTCAGATAGTCGCCTGCTAATATGCCTAAGCCACCAGAGAAAATCTTAAGATTGTCGTGTAAGCCAAATTCCATACTAAAGTATGCCACCTTGTCGGGACCTTTTTCAGATGCTTTCGACATGTAGGCATCGAATTTATCGGCAACCTTCTTTAGCCTTGACAAAAAGTCGACATCTTTTGTTAAAGCTGTTAATTTTTCGAAAGATAAAGTTTCGAGTAAGAAAATAGGATTTTTATGTCTCGATTTCCACAGTTTGGGATCTATCGATTCAAAAAGTTCTTCGGCTTCGATATTCCATGTCCACCATAAATTATGTGCAATTCGTTTTAAGTCGTCGAGTTGCGCGGGAATTTGCGAACGAACAAACACTTTTTTCCATTCCGGATAATTGGGTTTTGGCTTTTCGTAATGGGTGAGTTGCTCTTGAATTTTTGACATGTAAAGCTCTGAACGGCTGATCGCTTTTTCCAGAGCGATGGCATAGGCTTCGAAATAATGTTTCGAAAGATTTTTCCAAACGGCAATTCTCGAAATTTGATAAGCATTTTGTTGATATTGAGCATATTGCTCTTTGCTTATTGTGGTGTAATCTTTAAGTATTTTACTTATTTGATACACCATGTAACTGTCGTTATCGTCGTTGCGCTCGATGACATCGGCACCAATTTTATTTTGTACTTTTTGTTGTACCCATAGGCCAAAACCAGCCAGTGTCGTTGTTATGGTTGGAATCGAAAACGCTAAACTTTCTAGGGGAGTATAGCCCCAAGGCTCGTAATACGAAGGGAATACGGTTAAATCGAAGCCGATTAATAAATCGTAGTAGGGCAGATTAAAAATGCCATCACGCCCGTCGAGGTAGCAAGGCACAAAAATTATTTTTACTTTGTCGGTGCTGCTGTTATGCAGATTGTTTTGTTTTATTCTCGCAATAATAGGATCGGTTTCTTCGTGATACAAATGGTGCGTCAGAAACAAATCGCTCAGTGGGTTATTATAGTCGGGATTTTCCATACGCTCAAGTATTTCGTGTCGGCCACTCATATGCCCAGCAGGTACGGTAATAAATGCGATCACTTCTTTGCTCAGTTCTGGATTGCGATTGAGGTCCGCTAAGGCATCTATAAAAATGTCGATACCTTTATTTTTAAACTCGTAGCGACCCGAGTTGCAAACAAGCAATGTGTCGTCTGAAAAATTCTGATTTAACATGCCACGTGCCACACTTAACAAACTGTTGCGTGCGTCTTTTTGTTTTTGGACAAACAATTCGCCTTGAGGAACAAATTTATCGTCGAAACCATTTGGTGTAACCATGTCGACGCTTTTCCCTAGAAGGTATGTGCATTCTTTGCCGGTGAGCTCGCTTACAGTGGTAAACGAATCGGCCTCTTGTGCCGAAAGTTTTTCGAGCGAGTATTTCGATTTGATATTAAAACGTGTAGCCAGTTCGCTAGGGTTGAACGTATCTAAATTTCGATACAAAGGCAAGCCATTTCCTGCAATACTTCTGCCTAGTGCAGTGGCATGTGTTGTAAAAACAGTACCAACTTGAGGCACTTTTGCTTTTAAATACAAGATACCCGAACCAGTCATCCATTCGTGAAACTGGGCAATAATGAGGTCGGTATTGTTAAGATAATAATTATAAAACGACTCAATGACTTGACCAGCAGCGTACCCAAACAATGCGGGCTCTACATAGTCCCATTGACCAGAAAGTGAATCGAGTTTATATTGTTCCCACAATCGTGAAAAAATACCGTCTTTTCTTTCGAAGTAAGTTGTAAAATCGAGTAAAATGGCAATGGGCCTGCTTTCAATTTTCCAACGTCCAACCCTAAAGTTAAATCCTTCCGACAAGGCTTTGTTGCGCCATGACTGAAATAGAGTGGCATCCTCTTCGAACTCTGGATGATTGACGGTTTCTTTCCAAATATCGGGTCCAATTAGAATGTAGTTATCGCCCAATTGTTTGACCATTGATGGGGCTTTGGTCGAAATAACAGTGTAAATTCCACCAACTTTGTTACAAACTTCCCAACTGGTTTCGAATAAATAATCTGGTTTAATTGCTGCACTCATGGCTATTTAATTTTATTAAGTTTTATTATCAATCTACAAAATTACAAACGAGTTTTCTTAAACGATTACTATGTTTTTAGCTTCGCAAAAAAGACTACTAGAGGTTTAAATCAATATTACAATTTAAAACTCAGCACTATACCCGATTGATAATTTCGATAAGTTGACGTTTGCTTTCAGAAACATCTTCGGCTGAAACGGAATTTTTCTCATTAAGTTTCAAGATTTCGACTGCGTTGCTTGCAATATTTCTGTAGAATTTTTCTTTAACCTCGTCGGGCTCGTGTGTTAAGGCCTTTGAGAGGGTTTGATAATTGTTTAATTCACGAACCACTTTTTTGATATGGGCATCTTTTAAACCGACCACATGATTCAAAGTTATTTTTGTCGAATGTCCAAACAACAGGGTTCCGTCTTTGCCTTGCTCTCTTCGTTTTTTGTCGATTCGTGAGATAAAATCGGACAAAATATTCATAAAATTGATAAACGCTTCGTAAGGGCTGTCGTAAGGATTAAAATATTTGTGTACATCGCCATCGGCAAACCACTTGGTGCACATATAGTAAAAGTGGTCGCTGGTTTGAAGCAGTTTCCAGTCGCGTAAGATATCGACATCTTCGCATTCTTTTATTTTGCTTTCGAGCTGATAAAGTTTGTTAAAAGCCTCGTCTTGCAATTCGTTTCCTAACCATGCCGAAAGGTCGCGCTCTTCGTCGGCCCACGAAATGGGGTATGGTGTGTGCATGGCGGCTACCACTTGATGTTTTTCGGCTACCTCTGATGGGGTATGGAATTCGAAATTGGTTTGATCGAATATTTTATCGGGTAAAGCACGCAGAAAATCGAAAATTCCCGTTTCGGCCCATTGGTGCTCGCCAAAAGTTTCGTAGTCCATAAACAAATTGACTACTTCTTCGCTGGGGTCGATTTGATTTAACCACGAAGCAAATTTTTCGGCAGTAAGTGGCCAGTCTTCCCATCCTCTGTTCGAGAATCTAAAGGCGATATCGTCGCTTAGTTTAAAATTCTTTAAAAGCAATTTTAATCTAGGGTTGATGGCGTTGCAATACAAATAATTTGGACTTTTCCATCCCAAAATGTGTTTTGCACCTTCGGTAATCATGGCTTTGTAACCGAGTTCAGCCACCATTTCGCCAATCCCATCCGAATAAATGAGCTCTGTATTTCTAAACACGGTGGGTCTTTGTCCAAAGTGTTGAAATATTTTATCGTCGTGTATCCGAATCTGCTCTTTAAACTCATCTTTGCTTTTTAATGCCGACAATGAGTGGGAGTAGGTTTCCGAAATAAATTCGACACAACCCGTATCGGCCAGACGTTTAAAACTGTCCAAAACATCGGGTGCAAATTGTTCGAATTGATCGATTACCGTACCAGAAAGCGAATAAGAAATTTTGACTTTATTGCCATGTTTTGCAATCAAATCCAGAAAAACCTGATTGGTGGGTAAATAACATTTTTCAGCTACTTTTCGCATGATGGAACGATTGGCAAAGTCGTCGTAATAGTAGTGATCGACTCCAATATCAAAAAATCGATATCTGCGAAGACGATATGGCTGGTGCACTTGAAAGTAGAAACAGAGACTTCTCATGGCTTTTTATGTTGTGTCCTTGTGGACTTGATAAATATTAAAAATTATATATAAAGTGCTTTTTAGTTTTTATGTATTTGAAATTCAGATACATAGTGTTTTTTACAAATTAAGGCATTAACGATTGGTACACTTCTTTGACCTTGACCGAAGCATTTTCCCATCGCAAATTATCGACTTCCGACTTGCCATAGCGTTTAAACGTGGTGGTTAAAGCATCGTAATTTAGAACGCCATAAATGGCGTCGGCCATGGCATCGATATCCCAAAAATCGACCTTAACAGCATATTTTAAAATTTCGGATACGCCAGATTGTTTCGATATAATTACAGGCACATTGGAACGCATGGCTTCGAGAGGCGAAATTCCAAATGGTTCCGAAACCGATGGCATGACGTAGGCATCGCTCATGTTAAACAAACGCACCACATCGTCGCCTTTTAAAAAGCCTGCAAAATTAAATTTGGATGCGATACCCAATTGTGCCACTCGACGAACCATTCGGTAAAGCATATCGCCACTTCCGGCCATCACAAATCGCACATTATCGTAACGTTGTAATACTTTGTAAGCGGCTTCGACAAAGTAGTCGGGGCCTTTTTGAAAGGTAACACGCCCTAAAAAAGTCACAATTTTTTCGTCCAAAGGATTGATACTTGGAATGTGTGAGTTTTCGACAGGTTCTACCGCATTGTGTACAGTAACCACTTTGTCGGGATTAATGCCGTAGCGTTCAATGACGATGTTTCGAGTCAAGTGACTTACGGTAATCACTTTGTCGGCGGCTTCCATCCCTTTACGCTCAATTTCGTATACGTTGGGGTTCACATTTTCGCCAGAACGATCGAATTCGGTGGCGTGCACATGCACAACTAAAGGTTTTCCGCTGGCATCTTTTGCGGCAATTCCGGCAGGGTATGTCAACCAATCGTGTGCGTGAATGATATCAAATTCGTTTTGTGAGGCAATAACGCCAGCCGTAATGGCATAACGTGCTACTTCCGACATTAGATTTTTGCCATAAGTTCCTGTAAATTCGAAATGGGTGTCGAATACCGATTCTTTGACCGACACGCCAGTTTGAAATTCGAGGGTATGGAGTTTTTCGTATTCTTCTGGCGATAAGTATGGAATCAAGTTGATGCCGACTTCTAAATAGGTCAGTTTATCCCAAAAAGTTTGAACATCTTGCTCAACTTTCCGAATCGATACACTGCCAGCATCCAGTATCCCTGTATATTGTTGGTCTTCATCGCCAAAAGCTTTAGGCACTACAAACAGCAATTCTACCTCGTGTTTGGCCAATCCTTTGGTCAAACCGTAGCATGCTGTGCCTAATCCTCCTGTGATGTGTGGTGGAAATTCCCACCCGAACATGAGTACTTTCATTTAACTATTATTTGCGATTTCTGATTGACGATTGAAAGAATGTTGATATTTAGCCCCTAACCACCAAAGGGGTATAGAGAGTGGTTTGTTGAGGTGCTAAATTTAAATTTTGAGTTCGTAATTTTAAATTTCAAATTCTCAATTTCTAAAGAGGTTCTCGATGCCCGATTGTTGAATCGCCGGTCAACCTTCGGTCGATAAATTCTCCGCCTCAGGCGGACGATAAACCTATCGACAGATAGCTCTACCTCCGGTAGATTGAGTTGTAAAAGTTGCAGATGTGATTATTTCACTTTAAGCTCAGCTTCTGCTTTTGCCCAATTGGCT
>DYOK01000087.1:0-3008 GCA_020720565.1 Acetofilamentum sp. | reverse complement strand
TTGCAGATGTGATTATTTCACTTTAAGCTCAGCTTCTGCTTTTGCCCAATTGGCTGCGTCTTGGCCTTCAATACAGCCACCTTCGATGTAAATTTCATAAGCACGTTTTTCGATATCGGCTAAGCTAACGCTTGCCTTGCGACGGGTTGAGCTTGTTTTAGGTTTAGCCACTTCCATTTTGGTTTCTGGCTTGGCCACTTTTGTTGTTTTTTTAGTAGTTGTTGTATTCATAATTTTGGTTTTTTAATTTAAGATCGTCGACCTTCTTCTGTGTTTGTTTTTAGGATTTTTTATGTGTATTAAAAGATTATTTGATTCAACTTTGTATGATTTGATGGTTATATTTGCTTAGTTATAAGTTTGTCAATTATTCTTAATTGCATATTAATTATGATTTGTATTGCTCGAGTAACTTCATAGTGCGCAATATTTCGGCAACGCTCCAAGCTTGCGATATGGTACCCGAAGCTTGATGAGGCGGATCGGCTTCGAACACTTCCGAAATAGAACCAATACCATGTGCATCCATTTCTTCTTCGAATTTATAAATGAGTTTATGGATAAAACTGTAAGCCGATTTTTGGTGCACTTTAAGATAACCCTCAGCAAAATGTCCCAATAGCCATGGCCAAACTGTACCTTGGTGGTAGGCTAAATCGCGCTCGGTTTGGGTGCCTTCGTAACGACCTTTGTAAGAAGGATGGTCGGGCGAGAGTGTTCGTAAGCCTTTTGGGGTTAGTAGCTTATGTTTTACCAACTCCAATACAGAGCGGCTTTGTTCTGGGCTCAACATAGAATAGGGTAGCGAGGTGGCAAATATCTGATTGGGGCGAATGCTCCAATCTTTGTAACCACCGTCCATATAGTCGGCTAAGTAGCCTTTTCGGTCGTCCCAAAACAAAGCCACAAAACTATCTTTTAACACGGGGTGGATAGGCATCCATTGCTCCACAAATATTTCGTCGTGGAATTTACGAGCCAATTCCAATGTAAATCGAATGGCATTGTACCAAAGTGCATTTATTTCTACATCGTATCCTATTCGTGGCGTAACAGCCTGACCATCAATTACGGCATCCATCCATGTTAAGGCCTTACCATTAGTACCAGAATAGATTAAACCATTATCGTGCATTCTGATGTAAGGTGTTTCGCCATTACGGTATCCATGAAGGATATTTTTCATTTTTTCGCCATAGGCTTTCCATACGCCCTCATAATCTTGAGTATATTCAAGGTATTTTTGAATAGCCCAGAAATACCATAGTGGTGCATCGACCGAATTGTAGGCCGCAGCATCGGCAGATCCAATATTGGGGAACAAAGGCCCATTAAGCTCACGCGACATGGTGTCGAGCACATCTTTGCAGGTTTTAGGATCGCCTAATGCCAGAGTAAGCCCTGGCAATGAAATAAATGTGTCGCGACCCCAACGGCCAAACCATGGGAAGCCTGCTATAATTTCAGTTTTTTTTGCGTCCTTCACAAAAAATTGTTGTGCCGAATTGATTAAACAATTCTCGAAACTATCTCTGGGGATACGAGCTTTTATTTCGTCGTCGAAATATTGAAGCAAGTTACTGGGCTCCATTTCGGTCATGCCAGCAGCAAACATCACGCTTTCGCCCTTTTCGAGCGGAAATTCAAAATAACCAGGCACATATAAATCTTCGTGACAGTCGTACCCACGAAGTTGTTCTTTCATATATTCCACTCGATAATACCAATGTGGAACAGGCACAAAATCGTTACGCTTCGACAACTGCATGTACATGTTGGGGTAAGCGTTGTACATTTTATATCGAATACCATTGGGGATGGCTTGATACTTGGTGTTAATATTTAAGTTAGATTGAGCCAATTTGTGAATCTCTCTATAGGCTAAAAAAGGAAGCAATCGAAGCGTCGTGGGCGACTTGGCATCTTCCAAAGTATATTTAAGCAAAATCAAGTTATCTTGCGACGAAAGCATCAGTTGTTTGGTCAAAACCACTCCGCCCACACGATAGGTGATTTTCGGAAAAGGTTCAATTTCGAAATCGTGAATGTATTTGTGCCCTTTTGGACTGATAGCCCCTCCCTGATATTTACGAACCCCTAAATGGAATTCTTGCTCGTGTTGAATCAAAGTTTCGTCGACGGACGATAGCAACACATGGCGTTCGTTGCCAAAGGCTTCGATAGGGCAAATGAGCAAACCATGGTATTTACGGGTGTTCATTCCGATAATGGTCGAACTGGCATAGGCTCCTTTTTTATTGGAACGTAAAATTTCTCGATTCCAAATGTATTCTAGGTTTACCAACTGGGTCTTGTCAAATTTGAGATAGCTCATACGAAGTTAATTTTGGACTACAAAAATAGATACTTTCGTCAAAAAATCAATTTATTTAGATTAAGTCTATGTAAAATAAAAGTAATGAAAATATTTGATAAACAAGCCATTCGGCATTAAAACAAATTGGGCTTGTTTTTAGAATATTGATATGAATTACAAGATGCAGACATTCAGAATGTTAAATATTTTTTATGTATAAATTGGTAATTAGGTAATTCATTGTCAATTAGTTGATATTGAATAATTGACCAAGATTATTTGCTCCGAACCAAATCATCTAGTGAGTCAAAACACAGAAATTGCTTTTCTTTTTTAACGCAATGGTATTAAAAAATTTACATTCTTTTTAAAAGCCAGCAGTAAATTGCACTCATCAAAAGTGTGCAAGTTAGATAAGCTACACAGATGCTTTGTGGATACAGAACCTAAAGCCACAGAACTACATAGATGTTTATCTTTTTAATTTAAAAATTGTTTTTAAAATGAAAAGAAATTACCATCCATCGAACAGCGAATCGACCGGCCAAGCTACCCACCAGGTTTTTGAACCCTCATGTTTGTTTTTTAAATTTTTAAATCACCGAATTTGTATTGACATGAAAACACTAAGAATTTCAATTTTAATTGCCGCGTTTATCTTGTGGCCATTTTTGGGGTGGGGGCAGACAAC
>DYOK01000086.1 GCA_020720565.1 Acetofilamentum sp. | reverse complement strand
AACTTGTAATTAAATCAAATTATTGCGAATGGCACAATGCTCTGTAACATGAATTTGAACTAACGTTTTAACAATTTCGGAATGCTCAATTTGATTCATGCAGTTAAAGTGTGACTTGGGGCACTTTTGAAAACCAATTTTAGAACAAGGGCGACACTTTAAATCTTTTACCTCAAAAATTCTTGAACTTGAATGAGGACGATAAGGCCTCATCCCAAATTCTGGTATGGTATTTCCCCAAAGTGAAAGAATGGGTTTATTTAATGCCGAAGCAATGTGCATTAGTCCAGTGTCAGAAGTGACCACCGCACACGATTGCTCAATAACCGAAGCTGATTGGTTTAAATTAATTTTACCCGAGAAATCTAAATAAGGAACAGTTAACAAATCGGATATCTTTTTCGATTTTTCTACATCTTCGGGACCACCCAATAATACAAATGGAAGTTTTGACCCATTAATAATATCAACTGCTTTTTGTATTGGGATCTGTTTTGTATAATAGGTTGCCCCAACCACCATTACTGCAAAGCCTTTTTGCGTCCACATTCTCGACATGGGATAGCGGTCTTGTTCGGGGATGAAAAAATCTAAGCCTTTATTGTCGTTTTTTATATCAAAAACAGAAACTGTATCTAAATAGCGTTCTACAATATGCCTATTGGGTAATTTGTTTACTTTAAAATTCACCATCAACCACTTTTCCCAATTCAATTTATCGAAAGAGAATGATGGCAAACTCATTTTTCGTTTTATAATTAGGGTTCTTAAATTATGATGCAAATCAATAATGTGGTCAAAATGTTCTTTTTTAAGCAATTCAACAGTGTCCGACAAGTCATCTGCCAAAGCATGCACATGGTCGACATACGGATTATTTTGCAATAAGAAAGCAAATTTATTTTTAGTCAGGAAATGAATTTGTGAATCGGGAACTTGTGTTTTAAGCATTCTAACTACAGGGGTGGTAAGAATAATATCGCCGATAGAACTGAACCTAATAATCAGAAACTTAACCAACTGATTTCAAATTATTGATGAACATTAATAAGCTAAGCCAATACTCCTTTGAAACATCATCCGACTTCCATAACGATTTAGCCCCATGTTTTCCAACACTATTCTGTGGTTGAAAAAGCACTGTTTTTGATTTGGGTGCTTTTTGGCTAATGGTTTGCAAATAAGTATATTCGACTTGACTACCTGCAATATAAATTGGTTTATCGTAGCCTTCTAGCTCATCTTGTAGTAAGAATTTATTTCTAAAGAATTCACCGGGGCTATATGCGATAACCGCTTTTACCTTAGGGTTAAATTTAGAAATTTTTAGGGCCAATGCACCTGAATATGAGCTTCCCATTACAAGAACTTCTTTATTCGAAATCTGATAAGCATAATTGATGGCGGCTTCGATATCGACATAAGCATCGTACATTGTGCGTGGCAAATTTGCTGTTACAGCATTGGCCGCAGTTTCGTTTGGCACAGAGTTGACCAACCCGCCATATCTTAAATCAACAGCCAAACAATTGTATTTTAACTTCAAAAGACTGATGGCAATCTCTTTGTACTCCCCTTTTGAATAATTTTCTTGATGGAATAACAAAACATATGGATAACTTGGATCAATTTGATACAAATGTGCTACAATGTCCAAACTATCAGCACTTTTAAACGTCACACGGTCTTGTGCAAAACTCATGTTTGCCCATGCTATAAGAAATATGAAAAGTATTCGATGCATTAACATTTCAAATTTGGCTGCAAGTTACTAAACTTTTGAAAACAAATAGGTATTTTTTGTACGAAAACCCTAAACGAATGTTAAATTTCATTACATATTTCACGCCAAATGTTAAGCAGTCTTAATTTTCCTGACTGTGGCACACTCATTGAAAAGCTCCAACCATATTAACTTTAAATTTTTATATTATGTTATCATTAATTGTTATTTCAGGAATTATTACAGCAGGGATTTTCACTTTAGGTTTTATTTTGGCCTCAAACTCAAATATATAATCCAAAATTATTTCAACATGTGGATATTTTTAGCTGTAATTAGTGTGAGTCTCATGATATTATTATCGTGGCTCGGTGTCAAAATTCTCAATACATTTTTTTCGAAACCCGAAACAGAATTGACACATGAATAAATCGGACAAAATAGGATATCAAATCCTGCAGTAAATTAAACTACTTTAAAGCAAATTTTAAAGTAGTTTTTTTTTGCCCTAGCTGGTATAAAAGTCAGATAAATTGCTTTGAATTTCTTCTAATTTCTGGTATTGATTTAGTTTAATTGTATTGTTTTTAATGGTTCCGTTAAGACGTTCTACTCCCGAATCAAGTTCAGGACAGGCTATTCCATAAGTTTTTTGGGTATTTGGCTTTGTAAGCCTCTGAATTATTATTAGCTTTGTAAATTAATCAAAATTTGTGGCTCAATGACTGTGCTTAACGTCTTCGACCTATTTATTATTTTTTCTAACTAACATTACAACAATCTCTTATTCCAATTAAACAATACTTTTTAAATTCAAAGTACTTTCTTAACTCCATTAAAGTCAAATCATATTCAAAACTATTTTACCTTAAAAAAATTAAAAAAAAATGAAAACACACTATTTTTTCTTTTGGCTTCTATTTAGTCCCTATATAATGGCTCAAAACCATATCGACGAAGCAAAATTAAAACAGCATGTTCAAACTTTGGCATCGGACGAATTTGCAGGTCGAAAACCTGGTTCGGATGGCGATAGACTTTCGGTAGATTACATAACTGGCCAATTTAAAGCCATGGGTATCAAATACGAACTCCAACCCTTCGAAGTGGTAAGTGGTCTCGAATTAGGGAAAACCAATCAACTCAAAGCCAACGAAAAAACTTTTGAACTAAACAAAGATTATCGCCCATTGGGTTTTACTTCGAATCAAAGCCTTACAGCTCCCCTGGTGTTTGTGGGTTATGGGATGAGTATTAAAAACGACACCATCGTTTGGGACGATTACAGCACCAATGTTAAAGGTAAATGGGTGGTCATTTTTAAAGGCACCCCAAAGTTTTACAAAAATCTGTTTTACGACCGTGACGACTTAAGGCAAAAAGTTTTAATCGCTGCTGACCATGGTGCCAAAGGTGTTTTATTGGTTGGACTTGGTAAAGAAGATGACTTGACCAAACTGCATTTCGACAAATCGAAAGAACGCGCCGCAATTCCTGTTATTCATATTACCAGAACTACTTTCGAGAAAATAACCAGTACCTCGTCCGATAGTTTAAACGCCATGATTCACGATACTCAAAAGCCTGTAATTAAGGAGTTTAAATTGATGGTTAATGCCACTGCCGACGTCCAATTTATCATTAAAAAAACCAATAATATCGTAGCATTTATCGAGGGGAAAGACAAAACCACCACTAACTATATTGCTTTTGGTGCACATTACGACCATCTGGGAATGGGTGGCGAAGATTCTGGTTCGCGAATGCCCGATACCTCTGCAGTACATAATGGAGCAGACGATAATGCTTCGGGTGTAGGAACAATTATAGAACTGGCTCGATATTTTAAAAACAATACACCCTTGCATCACATGCGATTTATAGCATTTGGAGCAGAAGAAATGGGATTGTTGGGTTCAAAATATTACGTCGAACAAATGCAAAAAGAAAATTCCAAAGCCCTGATGATGCTTAACTTTGATATGTTAGGCCGTTTAGACGAAGACGGAATTACTTTAGGTGGCGTGGGCACTGCTTTAGAATTAGAAAAAACAGACGATATGGTTTCGCATCCCAATTTTAAAATAAGTACTTCGAAAGATGGATTTGGCCCGTCTGATCATGCTTCGTTTTACATGAGTCAAGTGCCCGTACTATTTGTAACAACAGGTGCACATTCCGATTACCACACCCCTTTCGACGACGCCGACAAAATAAACTATACTGGGTATGGCCAAGTGGCAGAATGGAGCAAAGATTTAAGTGTCAGAATTGATTCGTTTAACTTTCCATTGAATTATCAAAAAACAGAATCCGCCGCCCCAAGCAGAACTGGTGCAAAATATAAAGTTACTCTTGGAATAATTCCCGATTATGCTGGTTCTGAATCGAATGGGTTAAAAATTGAAGGTGTCAGAAAAGGTGGCGCAGCTGAACGAGCTGGCATTTTGCAAGGTGATATAATTAAAGCGATGAACGGCAAACCTGTCAGTAATATATACGATTACATGTACCGTTTGGCCGAATTACGAGAAGGGGATACCGCCACTGTCGATGTTTTGAGGGGCGAAAAGCACGTTATAATTCTGGTTCAGCTTTAGAGTTTTCTATAATACCAAAAACACCTTCAAATGATAGATATAAAACTGTTCTATTTCCATTTTTCTGCATTAAAATTTATTCATATAGCGCCCACTATACCAAGAAATTTTGCTTTGTATAGCTTTTGCTATATAAAAAAATAAAAATATATCTCATTTTATTTATCAATCATTTGACAATACATTTGCTATAACTTTAATTTAAAAATTCAAATAAACATTGATCGATTCAGTATTAAGGTCTTCGACCTATTTATTGATTTTTTAACTGACATTTTATCAGGCGTTTAGTCAAATAAAATACAACTTTATATTATTCAAAGTACTTAATAAAAATAACATGGAAAAAATTAAACATATTTCGGTTTGGGTATTGGCATTAATCATTACCATTTCGGCTGCCATTTATCAACGTAAAACAGGACCCACTTATCCCAAAACAGTACAAACATCATTGTCCGACTTGAATTTTGAGTCCAAGTTGATTCGTTCTCAAGAAATTGGTACCCCATGCTATGTCGATTTAAATGTATCGGATACTCAAGTTATCGGGAAAATATTTTACAAACGATATAATGTAGAAGAATCGTGGACAGAATTATCGATGGTGCAGCGCGATATAAAAGAACGTGCATTTTTTGGAGAAGGCACATCGAAAAAAGTGTTGTCCGGGCTTTTGCCAGAACAGCCCGAGGCCGGAAAACTACAATATTTTATGCAAATTCAGAAAGACGATAAAATCGAGTTTATAGCCAAAGAACAGCCCATTGTAATTCGCTTTAAAGGTGCTGTTCCTTCGTGGGTATTGGCACCACATATTGCACTGATGTTCTTTTCGATGCTTTTGGCAGGATTGACATTGATTTATTTTTTACTCAAAAACTACGACATGACCCATCGCTATGGCTTGCTCACTTTCGCTTTTTTAAGTGTCGGCGGAATGATGTTTGGGCCATTGGTTCAAAAATATGCATTTAGCGAGTTTTGGACAGGCGTGCCTTTTGGCTGGGATTTAACCGATAACAAAACGCTGATCGCGTTCTTGGCATTCCTTATAGCCGTAGCATTTAACTACAAATCGCGTTCAAAAATGTATTTGTACGCCATTGCTACTGTGGTATTATTTGCGGTGTTTTCTATCCCCCACTCTGCTTTTGGCTCTGAGCTAAACTACGAAACGGGCAAAGTCACACAAGGTTTTATCAATTTGATGGCTTATCAATTATTTTAAGGTCTTCGACCTATTTTAAAATCTTCATTTTAAAGATTAATTTAGAAGAACTGTATCACTCAACATTATATGAGTGAGTGATTCCTTTAATCAATTGAATAAATTGTTCGATATCTTCGGCTTGTGTGTCCCACGAACACATGAGCCGATAAATCGATTCGGTTTCGTTCCAAGAATAAAAGAAAGTATGTTCTTGTAATTTTTCGGCAATGGTTTTGGGCATCTGAACAAAAACGCCGTTGGCTTCGACTAAATATTGGATTTTAAATGAATCAAAACTTGAGAGTTTTTCGGCTAATAAAAAAGCCATTTTGTTGGCATTGAGTGCATTTTGACGCCAAATTTCTTTTACCAGATAGGTTTCGAATTGAATAGAAATATAACGCATTTTCGAAGCCAGTTGCATACCTTGTTTTCGTATATATTTAAGGGAATCGTTTCGATTTAACGATGAATTAAAAAACAAAATGGCTTCGCCGTACATTAAACCATTTTTCGTTCCCCCAAACGACAACACATCGACACCAGAATCGGCAGTAAAGGCTTTAAAATCGACACCCAAACTCACAGCCGCATTTGCAATTCGGGCACCATCCATATGTAGAAACATCTGATTCTGATGCGCAAAATGGCTCAAAGCTTTAATTTCGTCAATCTGGTAAACCGTCCCCAATTCGGTGGGCTGACTAATCGAAATGACTTTGGGTTGAGCATGGTGTTCGAAACCCATTCCATGCAAATAGTCTTGTAACATATCAGGATTTAGTTTTCCGTCTGTCGTGGGAATAGGCACTAATTTGGATCCAGTGAAACGTTCTACCGCACCGCATTCATCTTCGTTAATGTGAGCAGAAGCCGCACAAAGCACAGACTGATAAGGCTGTAATAAAAAACTTAATCCCAAAACATTGGCACCTGTACCTAAAAACGTAAAGAATGTTTCCGTTTCGCTCCCAAAAAGATTCTTAAACAGATTTTTAGTTCGCACAGTGTACGGATCGTCGCCATACGCCAACACATGTCCCTGATTGACAGACGAAATCGCTTCGATTATTTCGGGATGAACACCCGAATTGTTATCACTTGCAAATGTTCTTTTGGTTTTATTATTCATTGATAAGTAGTTAGAATAATTTAATGTCGTATTTTTTAAACTATAGTATTGACAAATAGACAGTTACAAAAGCAATAAATAGGTCGAAGACCTTAACATTATTTTTTCAATATAGTTTAAATTCAAACGATATGTCAATAAAAATTTATTTGTGAAGAAAAAATCGAAAGATTTACGAAACTACAATCACTTCTCTTTCGAGAACAATACCAAACTTATCAAGTACCGATTGTTCAATCGATTTAGATAATTCCAATATTTCGTGTCCTTTTGCCGCTCCGTAGTTAATTAAAACCAAAGCCTGATTTGGGTGAACTCCGGCCTCCCCTTTTCTGTAACCCTTCCATCCGGCTTGGTCGATAAGCCATGCCGCAGGAATTTTAGCCTTGTCGATATCGACTAAATGCAGGGGCATATTGGGATACTCTGCTTGTAATCGATTGAAATCGTGTAAATCGATCACAGGGTTTTTAAAAAAACTACCGGCATTACCTACTTCTTTTGGGTCGGGTAATTTGGATTGGCGTATCTGAATGACGGCTTGCCTAATCTCTTCAATTTGAACATCTATTAGATTTGTAAAACGCTGCTTAAGAGGCTCATAACTCAGTTGAGGATGGGCAATTTTACTTAACTCAAAAAAAACTCGCGTTACAATCCAAGCTTCTGTTTGTTTAAAAATGCTATCGCGATAGCCAAATTGACAATCCGCTTTTTCGAATGTTTTAATTGTACCATCGAATCGATTTACGGCTTCAACCGAAAAAATAGCATCTTGAGCTTCGACACCATAGGCCCCAATATTTTGAACAGGAGCAGCACCTACCGTACCTGGAATCAAACTTAAATTTTCGATTCCCCAAAATTTATTATCGACACAATACTTTACAAAATCGTCCCAAACTTCGCCAGCACCCGCACATACAACGACTTTGTTTTCTGACTCCGTAGTCATCTCAATGCCCATAATTTTCGGACTAATGACCAAGCCGTCGAATGGTTTTACAAACAACAAATTGCTGCCTCCTCCCAATATTAAGTGTTTCTTTTCGTTTAAACTTTCAGTATTTAGAAAAGCTATCAGCTCATTTACATGCTCTAGAGAAACAAAATCTTGAACAGGTTCCGAGATACCAAAAGTGGTAAATGGCTTAATATCAACTTGATGATCTATTTTCATATATTTAGATATTCTTAAAAATGTCTCACTTAAAACAAGTTCAAAGTAAATAAACTCGAGTGTGATATGCTACATATTTATTAGAAACTCCAATATTTTTTTGAATTTTAAATCAATATCAAATTTTATAAACCAATCAAAGTCTATAACTTTGTCGGCAATGAAACAGCTCAAACACAAAAAACAAAGGGTCGTCATGGCTGTGACCAACGATTTGGTAACCGATCAACGTGTCCATAAAGTTGCAAGTAGTTTGACTGATATGGGGTTCGACCTTACTCTTGTGGGGCGAAAATTAAAACATAGTTCTGACGTAAACAGACCATATCGCACCCATCGATTTCGCTTGTTTTTTAATAGAAAAGCGTGGTTCTATGCGGAATACAATTTAAGATTATTTTGGTTTTTGCTAAGCACAAAAGTTGATGTGATTGTATCGAACGACCTTGACACTTTGTTACCTTGCTATTTGGTATCAAAATTAAGACAAAAAACTTTGGTTTATGATAGCCACGAATATTTTACCGAAGTTCCAGAATTGCTCGAAAGACCCCAAATTAGACGTATTTGGCTTGCAATAGAACAGTATGTTTTCCCGAAACTTACGCATGTCATTACGGTTAACGAATCCATTGCTAACTTGTATTACGAGCGATACGGTATCAAACCAAAGGTGGTACGCAACATTGCACCAGCACAAACCAATACTGCTATTGACCAAACTTTATTGCAAAAAATTACACAGGGCAATAAAAAAATGTTGATTATACAAGGCTCAGGAATCAATATCGATCGAGGAGCCGAAGAAGCTGTAGAGGCCATGCAATGGGTAAATGGAGCTGTTTTGTATATTATTGGAAGTGGCGATGTGTTTCCAAAACTAAGGCAAATGGTCGAAAATTTAAACCTAACAGAACGTGTTAAAATAATAAATCGTTTACCTTATCACGAACTTTTAGAATATACCAAGTGTGCTTTTTTGGGTCTTTCGCTCGACAAAGGGTCTAATCCCAACTACGAATTTAGCTTGCCCAATAAAATATTCGATTATATCCAATCTGGCGTACCTTTGTTGGTTAGTCCACGGAAAGAAGTCGCCCAATTAGTGAATCAATATCAAGTTGGATGGGTGCTCGACACCGTTGAAGCACAGCATATCGCTGAAAAAATTAATCATATCATCGAATCAGAAACTTCGTATCAACAGATTCAATCCAATCTTAAAACAGCCTCTAAAGCACTTAATTGGGAGAGCGAATCTGGAGTAATAAAGCAGATCTATTCAGTCTTTTTGACGAAATAGTTAAAAATATATAATAAGAGTTGATTTTTTTTAATACATTAGGCAACTAAATGACATCTATCATTGTCAAAAAGGCTCGAAAAATAAACTAAACAACAAGTATAATGAAAACAAGTAAATTAGTATTGCTACTTAGTATCCTGTTAATGAGCATTTTGGGATTTTCTCAAATGCCTCAAAGAGGTACTGTAGCTTATTGGGAATCGTTAAGAGTTGCTTATCAAACCAAGATTGATTGGATAAGAAGCAACCCTGAAGAAAATGCAATGGCATTACAATCTGGCTGGTTCGAAATGGCCGAGCATAACGTCGCTCAAATGGAAGCCAATCGCTCATTAGCCGAAAAGAATCCTGATGGAATATTTTTAGGAAATTTAGATAGGGATCCACTTCCTGGTGGAAATACCTGTGCTACCGCAGCCCCTTTTTGTGCCGAAACACCGGGTTCGGGCGAGTATACCTTTCCTCTACAAACCAATGCTGGATCCGCACAATCAGGCCCAGATTACGATTGTTTAGGGAGCGAACCCAATCCGGTTTGGTACTTTTTGCAAGCTGGATGCGGCGGTGGAGATTTAAATTTCCATTTGTACGCTAACAACGATATCGATTTTTGTTGTTGGGGTCCATTTCCTGCACCAACCTGTAATACAAGCGATTTGCAAAACGTAATCGATTGTAGTTACAGCGGTACCAATGACGAAACACCTTCGATACCAAACTCTGTTGATGGTATGTATTACATGTTTATGATTACAAACTATGCGAATACCCAACAAGACTTCCACTTATTGCTTGAAGCTTCAAGTGAGGGATGTGCCGACTGCGGTATTATGTGTCCGATACAAGCCAGCGACTTAGTTGTAACTGTTGGTCAATGCGAACCACATCAGGTTGGAAATACATATTACAGCCAATACGATGTGTCGGGTTCTTTAACTTTTGTGGAAGATCCTGCATTAGATTCAATTTC
Source organism: Acetofilamentum sp. (assembly GCA_020720565.1). Lineage (GTDB taxonomy): Bacteria > Bacteroidota > Bacteroidia > Bacteroidales > JAFGXI01 > JAFGXI01. Next base: position 837 of record DYOK01000086.1, on the reverse strand, counting down.
GTTTATTTTAGACGGGGCTTGGTTTCTCTCCAGCGGACAACCTCTAAACTCGCCAATGACTTTTAGTTTGTCTAATCTTTCAGCCGACGGCAATTCACATACCATTACCGCAACTGTTTATTACGAAGATGGAGAATCTTGTACCGCAACCTATACCTACACCGCACCCGAGAATTGTGCCAATTGTGCTGCTGTGGCGGGTCCCGACATCACAGTTTGCGGATCTAACTTAAGCATGCAAGGACAAGTTGCTTCGTCAGACTACGCCACTTCTTGGACAGCCTTATGCAGTAATGTGAGCTTCACCAATGCAACAAGTCCTACAACAGGAGCAAGTTTTACAGGAACTTTTAATGCCGGAAACGCGGTGACTTGCCAAGTGGTTTGGACCATTACAAATTATTTGAATTTAACTTGTAGTGATACAGCTACCGTCACTTTCAAACCCGTACCAACCGCAAACTTTACCCTAACCAGTGCGGTTTGTAATGGAGAACACGTCATTGCAGACCATATCAACAGTGCTAATATTCCAATTGGCAATTACAATTGGACTTTTGCCAATGCCACAGAACAAAGTGGAACATTAGACGACCAAATTGATTTAATTTATAATCCAACTGCAGTTGGTCAAAACGAAGTGTGTCTTACGGTCACTTCTAATTTAGGTTGTCCTTCGACCAATTATTGTGCACAAACTATTGTAAAGCCCATTCCAACTTGTGACTTTACGCTTGGTGGATCGATTTGTTCCGAAGGTTTTACAACAGTTACTTATAATAACAATAACTCCCCGACCATCCCTTGTGCGGGCAACTTAACATGGTGGTTTGGACC
>DYOK01000316.1 GCA_020720565.1 Acetofilamentum sp. | reverse complement strand
GATGGTCGATTGGATTGGCGATTGGCGATTGATGATTTTTAATTCTTAATTTTGAATTTTTAATTCAGCATTTGAAATCTATCTGGCGATAGATTTATCGTCCGCATCAGGCGGAGGACAGGTTCAACATTCATAATTCCGAAATCTTCCTTCTTCAATTCTTTTTGAGTTCGATTTGTTGTTTATGTGCAGTAAATTATGTATATTGTGAGGGTAATTTGTATTGGATTGATGTATGCTTTTTTTTGTTGATGCAGATTTGTGAGATGTCGTGTGGCTGTATTTCCTTGGCATCGGGATTTGATCGTTTTTGAGTACAAAAGTTGGGCTTAGGTTTAATCAAGTTACGAAAATCTAATTCGTTATTTTAGCTTAATAATCAGTTTACCCAATTATGGCTGTTATACTTTTGAAGAAATTGATGCATCGCAACAAGGAATGTTTGTTTATGCAGCATCCGTACGATGTTAATTTGTCTACTTTTTTTAAAACCATACCCGCATGGGCTTATTCGGCTACGCACAAAGGGTTTTATGTGCCCTATAGTCCGCAAAAGTTATTGGAGCTTACGATGCTTTTCGATAAGGCAGGGTACCCGTATCATTTGGGCGATTTGGATTGGGTTATAAAACACAGCCCGAACAGTTTGTCGAATGTAAGAACAGAAGTGTCCGATTTTGCACAGTACTTAAAGTATAAAAATTATAGCGAGTCGACCATCAAAACATACGTTAGTTTGGTTGAGCAATTTTTAAGGCATGTAGCTAAACCGATTGATGAGATCAATATTTCGGACATAGAGCGACATATTAAACATGTGGTGGTCGATCGTAAATTCTCTTTGTCGTATCAGAATCAGATAGTTAATGCCATTAAATCGTTTATGGCTCGATCTCAGCGTTTTAAAATTGATTTGAGTCAGATTGAACGCCCTCGCAGAAGTCAGTACTTACCAAGCGTTTTGTCGAAACAAGAGGTCAAAGATTTGCTGAATCACACCTCGAATTTGAAGCATAAAGCCATTTTAAGTTTGATTTATTCTGCGGGTTTGCGTGTTGGTGAGGCGATGTCGTTAGAGCCCAAAGATATAGATTCGAAACGTGGATTAATTATGATAAGACAAGGTAAGGGGCACAGAGACAGGGTGGTAGGTTTGTCGAGTTATATTTTAGATTTGCTTAGGGTATATTATAAGCAGTACAAACCTCAAGTGTATTTGTTCGAAGGCGCTGCAGGTCAAGCCTATTCGCAAAGCAGTGTACGTGCTATATTGAAGGCGTCGGCTGAGCGGGCTGGTATTAAAAGGCCGATTCGGGTGCATACTTTACGTCATAGTTTTGCCACGCATTTGTTGGAATCTGGCACCGATTTACGGTTTATACAAGATATTTTAGGTCACAAGGACCCTAAAACGACTATGATATATACGCATGTGAGCAATAGAGCGATACAGAATGTGACCAGTCCCATCGATTCGTTGATGGGAGAGACTTTTGACGACAGTCAGAAGGATGAAGATAAAAAGAAACGGAAGTGATTTTTTGAGTTTAAGTGTATGTTTGGGTTTTAAGTGCTTTAGGTTGATCCTTTATAACATTCTATTATTTAATGAAATACGGTAATAAAAAATGTAAATTTTTATTTTTTATGTTTTTATATTTGGAATTCATAGATAAGTTATTAATTAAGTAGATGATAAATTTTTTTGAAAATATTTTGTATCAATACAATAAAGGTCTATTTTTGAAACAGATAAACGATAAGCATGGAAATAAACAGCAATAGAAACCTGCTATTTACCCACTCGGTAGGGTATAAAAATGATAAAGAAACGCCACAATTGTTGTGGATATAAACGAGTTACTTACAACCCAATTTTTTTGCGAACGAATAAATTTTGGTTTTTAAAAGGAG
>DYOK01000085.1 GCA_020720565.1 Acetofilamentum sp. | reverse complement strand
AAAACGAATCTCCGTTAATTGGAGAAAATGCACCAAATAGATAGGTGCTTTTGAATACTTGATGAAAAGGACAAATTGGTTTTGTCGGATTAGCTGCAAAGTGGGTTAAAATTAATTTAAGCTACAAACAGCGACCAAACTTATTTTAGCACAAGGGAAAATTGGATTTGAAATTCAGAATTTCCTATGGGATTTGGTAGTTAAAAATAAATCCATCTCGACTACCTGCTATAAGGTTAAACGGATCAGTCGGATTGTTTAACAAAGTTATGCTAAATAAAGTTGCCCCTTTTAATGGAAAATCTTTATACATACTTCCGTCGGCATCGAACAAATACAAGTCGTTGTGTTCATAGTCTGTTAACCCAATTTTGTAATTATTGGCAGAAAAAGCAAAAGTAACCGGTGGACTCAACTGTCCTTCGACTTCGATTGTTTTCGATTTGTTAAAATCGTACCAAATGGTCAGGGCGTTTTCGTTGGTATATATCACATCGGGTACTTGATTCTGATTGATATCGGCAATGGTGATATAGTGGTTCGCATCAGCATCGATACCATCTTTGCTTAGCACATGCCCTTGCACATCGATTAAAAACAATTCACCATTGGGTTTGGTCGATGCAAAATAATTCGTTTGGTTAAACTGAACCAGGTAGAAGGCATTATTAATCGATTTTTGTACCGGATGGTCGAGTTTTATTTTCTCCTCGCCTTTTCTGTTGACCATGTACACTCTGTTTTTATCGGCAAAAAGGATATAATCGCTATCGATTACTCTAAAATGCTGAACAGGCATGCTCACCTCGGCTTCGGTTACGCCAAAAGCCCATCCGGGCAATACATTGCCTTGAGAATCGTAAGCATAGATTTTACGATCTTTGCAAGGTATAAAAAATCGATAATCGCGGCTACCGTCATAATCGAAAACCGACACACCCGCAGTTGCGTTAGCTCGCAAAGAAATTGGGAAATGCTCTACATTATTGCCATTGCGGTCGAGTACAAAAATGCGGTCTTTGGTATTGAACACATATTGAAATTTTTCGTTTTTAAACAAATCGATTTGTACAATATCACTTTCAATTTTTTGCCCTATTGGCTGTCGCCACAAAATTTTACCAGACTTGTTAATCAGATACAACGTATGGTTAATGTCTTGAACCATAATTTCTTTTTCTTGAGTCAGATGGTTGGTCACAATTTTTGGTTTGATACTCAACAAAGTGTCGAGCTTGCTTTCCCAAAGGGCTCGTGGGCGCTCTTTTACAACTGGATTATATTTCAAAACCATATTGGTATAAAGCAAATCTTCGTTGTAATTCATTTGAAATACCAAAGCTTGGAATTTTTTGATTTGATCGAAGTCGCTGATCACATATTTCGAAATTTCGGGAACTAAGCCATATTCTATAAGCGGTTTACTCAGATTAACGTTGGCATATAAACAAAGGTTGTGGTCTTGAATATATTCCGATTGCAGATCGGCAAAATACGAATCGTTTTCCAACACATTTTTTCTTTCGTTTTGATCTAAAAGGTTTTTAAGATCCTTCAGGCTGTTACCAAAGACCATATAATCGTTGATAAACGTAAAATAATTGGTTTGGGCATGTTCGTATATTCTACCCATCCAAGCCGAAGCCAAATTCGATTTTGGAAAACTATAAATTTTAATATTTTTGCCATCTTTGACGGCATAATCTACCGAAAGTGCCGTGGGGTCGACACCTTTTTGCTTGGCCATAGCCGCGAACATGGGTTCAAAAGCATCTAAAGTTTGACTTTGACCTGTGGTTTGAACCACAAAAAAAGTGTTCTGACTTAAATCTTCTGGTGCAATACTACTGTAAACCAAAGCAATCTCGTTTTCGACCACCTCGCGGAACACTTTTTCGAGCGAGATTTGGTAGGTATTTTCGAACGAATAAAACCATTGTTCATAGGTTTCGAACGTGTTGTTTTGTTTAAGATAATCTACGTATCGAGTTTCGAAATCGGTATAATCCGACAAGTAACACGACCAAATCATGGCCGTTTGAGTTGGTAAAATCTCGTCCAAATGGCTTTTTCCTGATTTTTGATTTTTAAAGATGCTCAAAAAATGCCCACTCGAATCGCTGGCACTCGTAAATCCGTTTAGAACCAGTGCCGAAGGTTCAGTTTCGACATCGAACTCGGTCCAACGCCCCAATTGCTCAAAATTTTTGAATGCTGCTCGCCATTCGGGTCGAATATATTGTCCGAAAATGCGCGAAAAACTAGCATACTGCACATATAAATTCATGTCTGTTTGCTCACCAGCCGAGCTTTGCACCCGAACAAAAGCTTTGTCGTCGAGTATCGATTGGCTTAAATCGATTTGCCTAATGGCTTCTTCGACCAACAAAACGGAAGGACTTGCCAAAAATAAACCTTTGTAAAACGCATACGACCAGACATTCTGATTTTGCCCGGTCCATGTTAAGCTGTATATTTCGGTGCCCTGATAGGCTTTGTGTGCCACTTGAGCTCTGCCATTGACCGACTGTGTCAAGTGTTCGAGCATAGCATCTTCGGAGGTGTTTAAATCGGTTTCGACCACATAAAGCGGTTCAATTTGGTTTTTTCCAATTAAGTTAAGCGAAATTAGCAATGGCTTTTTCGAAAGCATCAACTTGAGTTCCGACTGAGAATTAATTAAGGAATCGGCTTGTAGTAATTTTTGGTTAAGGGTTTTAAAAGTTTCGCCTTGAATCAGTTCGGGCCAAAATAGGGTTTTTTGGTCTAATTTTTTTCGCCAATTGGGGTAATTTTTAATTTCGATAATTAATGCCGATTTGGGCGAGATGGCTTTAAGTGCTGCCGAAATGGCTTTAGGTGGTTTGACAAACGACCAATAAGCAACCACCATCACAATGACGAGTACGAATGCCAATATGGCGAAAATAATTTTCTTGTTAACCATAATTTATTTGATAAGGTCTTCGGCCTAATTAATGCCGTTTAAAGTATAATCTGATGCTAAGTTATTAGAAACTAATTGATATTTAAAATTTTACAGCTTATTATTAACATCCCAAAATTCAGATATCAAACTATTGTTTAGCAATCCATCCAATGGGGTTTTGGAGCACGGTACCTTTCCAAACCTGGAGTTCTAAAGTCGTTCTGTCGTCTTCTGGATTGGTATATACCTGACCAATTTCTTGCTTTGCAGTTACTTTTTGGCCCACCGCTACTTTGATATTTTTCACATTGACGTATACTGTGATGTATTCGCCGTGTTTAATCATTACCGCAAAATTATTAGCCGAAAGCGGCAATACATTGGTCACTTGCCCGTCGAAAATGCTTCGAGCTGTAGCGCCTTGTGAGGTCGAAAATCCGACGCCATTTTTTTGCTCCATAATGTCTTTAAGTACCGAGTGGGGCTGTTTTCCAAACTTGTACACAATAATTCCACGTTGAACTGGCCATGGCATCAGTCCTTTGTTTTCGTCGAACCGATTCGATATAAGCCGTTGTTCGGGCGAAAGAACGTCGTAATTCTCGCGCTTTGGCTCGGATTTAGGTTCTTCTTTTACCACCTCTGGTTTGGGCGTAGTAGCAGGCTTTTTACCAGCGGCTTTATCTTTTGCTGCTTGTTCGGCAGCGGCTTTGGTGTCGGCAGCTTTCTTTGCTTCGGCCTTGGCTTTAGCGGCAGCTTCGGCTTTGCGTTTTTCTTTAGCTCTACGCTCAGCTTCGGCTTTAGCGGCAGCTTCGGCCTCTTTTCTAATTAACTCGGCAATGGTGTTTTGGATTCTGATTTTTTCTTCTTCGTATTTTCGGAGTTTTTGTTTAAGCTTTTGCTCTTCGCTTTTTAAATTCGAGATAACAGTTTGTTGACCCGTTTTTTCGGTCACCAAAACGTTCGATTCTTGTTTGTGTTGACCAATAAGTTCGTCTAACTCATTTTTTTGCTGCTCGAGCTTTAGTTTGCGGTCGTTCAAAACCTTTTGAGTGGCCTCGATAAGAATGGCTTGCTTTTTTCGGTATTCGGAATATTGTTGAATGTACTTTAAACGTTTGTAGGCCTGATTAAAGCTTTCCGACGAAAAAATAAACATCAGTAAATCGTTTTGGTTGCGGTGCCGGTAGGCAAACCGAACCATTTCGGCATACTCTTTCTTGATTTGAACCAAATCGGCCTCAAGCAAAGCAATAATTTCGTTGTTGTCGTTTAACTCTTTGTTGAGTTGAGCCTGTTGGCTTTGAATGTTCCCAATTAGGTCTTCGCGGAGTTGAATTTTTTTGTCGAGTAATAATAACTGATCGTAACTGGCTTTGGTATTTTTCTGAGTTTCGGACAGTAATTTATTGGTATAAACAATATCCTTTTGTGTTTGCTGCTTTTTCTTTTCGAGCTCTTTTTTCGATTGGGCCGAGACCGATAAAACAACGCATAAACTTAGTACAAAAGTGTAAAAGTGTAAATGAGAAATTTGATTTATAAAACTATTTCGAATTCTATTTTGCATGTCGATAAATGTCATTTTCGTGTCTTTCAAGGCCAAATTTCACCTCATTGTAGGCTTTTATATTTCGCCCAAAAGCCTAATCGCTTCGGTACGAAAGTGTTTTAACTTGGCATATAGCCCACCAGATTACGAAGCTAAATTATACATTATAGTGGAGTATGGCAAACCCAATTAATTCTCCATAAAGTTGTAATGCATTCATTATCTGATACGGAGTACAAACGAGTTATCGACATTAAAATTGTATACTATTCATTTTCAGCGATATATATTCTGTGTTATCTTTCAAAACGACTTACAAAAAATGGCTAAACAGCTTGGCCAAATCTTCAAATTAGCAACAAAAGTTTTCCATAGTGTATTGTTAGTAATTCGGCAAAGGTTTGATGAATGGTGCTAAAAGTGGTATAAAACTAAGTTTTCAACGGGCTGTTAAAAACAAATCGTTAGAAAACCGACTTCATTTTTCTACCTTGCAAAGCCTTTTGGAAAAATCCCAATTCTATTCTAAATTATTGAATTTCACAAAGATATTACGAATTATGTTAGTCAAAGACAGTGCAACCAAAGATATGAGTTCAAAAAAAACAAAACAAGTCTATTCGTACGACGACGCTTTTAAAGCCACCACAGCATATTTTAAGGGCGACGAGTTAGCAGCTCGTGTGTGGGTTAACAAGTACGCCCTCAAATCATCAGATGGTAGTATATTCGAGAAAACACCCGACGATATGCATTGGCGAATTGCTAGCGAAATTGCACGTGTCGAAAGCAAATATAAAAACCCCATGTCAACGGAAGAAATTTTTGATTTGCTCTCGCATTTCAAATATATCATTCCACAAGGTGGCCCCATGTCGGGAATTGGCAATAACGAACAAGTGGTGTCTTTGTCGAACTGTTTTGTAATCGGCAACGACGGTAACTCAGATTCATATGGCGGAATTCTGAAAATTGACCAAGAGCAAGTTCAATTGATGAAGCGTCGTGGCGGTGTGGGGCACGACTTGTCGCACATTCGTCCCAAAGGTAGCCCGGTGCTAAATTCTGCATTAACCTCAACTGGATTAGTTCCATTTATGGAGCGTTTTTCGAATTCGACCCGCGAGGTGGCACAAGATGGCCGTCGTGGAGCGTTAATGTTAAGTGTTTCGATCAAACACCCCGATAGCGAAGATTTTGTCGATGCCAAAACAGACAGCACCAAAGTAACGGGTGCCAACGTTTCGGTTAAAATTGACGACGCCTTTATGCAGTCGGTTAAAGACGAAAAACCCTACTTGCAACAATATCCTATCGAAAAACCGAACCCAATTTACGACAAAGAAATTGATGCCAAAAAATTGTGGGACAAGATTGTTTATAACGCATGGAAATCGGCCGAACCGGGTATTTTATTTTGGGACACCGTCATCCGTGAGTCGGTTGCCGATTCGTATGCCGATTTAGGCTACAAAACAGTTTCGACCAATCCTTGTGGCGAAATTCCATTGTGCCCATACGACTCTTGTCGCTTATTGGCCATCAACTTATACAGTTATGTCGAAAATCCTTTTACGCCTCAAGCCAAATTCAATTTCGAATTATTCGGCAAACATGTGATTGCGGCACAACGCATTATGGACGATATTATCGATTTGGAAATTGAAAAAATTGATGCTATTATATTAAAAATTGATGCCGACCCCGAAAGCCTCGAAATTAAACGGGTCGAGCGCAACTTATGGAATAACATTAAAATTAAAGCAGAAGAAGGCCGAAGAACAGGGGTAGGAACCACAGCCGAAGGCGATATGTTGGCGGCATTAGGTCTTATTTATGGTAGCGATAATGCCGTCGATTTTTCGGTCGAAGTGCATAAAGCCCTGGCTCTAGCGGCTTACCGTTCGTCGGTACAAATGGCTCGCGAACGTGGCGAATTTAAAATTTACGATTTTCAACGCGAAAAAAACAATCCATTCATCAAACGTTTGGCCGAAGCCGATCCCGATTTGATGGCCGATATGGAAAAATATGGTCGACGCAATATTTCTTTGCTTACCATTGCCCCTACCGGTACCACCAGTATGATGTCGCAAACCACTTCGGGCATCGAACCTGTATTTTTGCCTGTGTATCGTCGCCGTCGTAAAGTCAACCCGAACGATGCTCAAGTCGATGTATCGACTTTAATTAAAGACGAAGTGGGCGATTTTTGGGAAGAGTACAATGTATTCCATCATAAATTCATCACTTGGCTCGAAATGAACGGCTACGAAACCAAAAATATTGAAAGCTTGTCGTTCGATCAAATTAACGAACTGGTCGAAAAATCGCCTTACTTTGGTGCCACATCGAACGATGTCGATTGGGTTGCTAAAGTAAAAATGCAAGGCCGTGTTCAAAAATGGATCGACCACAGTATTTCTGTTACCGTTAATTTACCTGCCGATGCCACCAAAGAGTTGGTTGGTAAAGTTTACATGACCGCTTGGGAGTCGGGTTGTAAAGGCGTAACCGTGTATCGCGATGGTTCGCGATCTGGGGTCTTAATTTCGACCAAAGAAAGCAAAAAAGCCAAAGAGCAAGTTGTAAACGAAGTCAGAAAACGGCCTAGTATTCTCGAAGCCGATGTGGTTCGTTTCAATAACAATAACGAAAAGTGGATTGCATTTGTGGGTTTACTCGATGGCGAACCATACGAAGTATTTACTGGTAAAGTAGAAGAAGACGTGTTAATATTCCCAGCATCGGTTGAGCGTGGACGCATTATCAAAGTAAAAGACGAAAACGACAAGTCGCGTTACGACTTCCAATACATCGATAAACATGGGTACGAAAATACTTTAGGCGGTCTATCGCGTTTGTTCGATAAAGAATATTGGAACTATGCCAAATTGATTTCTGGCGTGCTCCGCTACAAAATGCCCATTACCTATGTAATTAACTTGGTGTCGTCGCTGCAACTCGACAACGATAGCATCAACAGTTGGAAAGCTGGCGTAGAACGTGCCCTTAAAAAATACATTCAAGATGGCACCAAAGCCAAATCGGGAAGCATTTGCCCAGAATGCGGCAAAGAGGATACCATGGAGTACAAAGAAGGTTGCTTATCGTGCAACTCTTGTGGATACTCGAAATGTGGTTAATTCATACAACTCCTATATTTCCAAAGCCCTTCGAATTTATCGAGGGGCTTTTTTATGAGACCATTTGGCCTCAGAATTATGGATACATGTGTTTGGTGCAATTATAATTTTTATAATACGCATGGCCAATTGAAACAATGTATTATCTTTGTAGAACACATACTAACAAACTTGCGATGAAACATCCATTTGCGGTATTCCATCAGTCTCATTCGCTCAAATTTCGCGATTTGACTATTAAGACTTGGGGGTCTAACAATTACGAACAAGCTGATTTTATTTATACTTGTGCTTTTTCTGTTTGGAACAGCACATTCGCAAGAGCAATTCTTTTCTAGTTGGGGTAAATTTAAAAAAATATTTAAATTTAAGGCAACCAAAATCTAATTAGATCTGTCTATAGGGTTCTTATAAAATGTTAAATTACACATAAACATATGAAAATCAAGTTACTCTCGGTGCTTCTGCTCTTCTTTGTAGTAGAACTCAAAGCACAAAACTACGACCAAAGACTTTTGCAAGTCTATTCGGCAAGTAGTTTAGAACAAATGGAACGTAATGCTCCAGGTACAATTGACTACCTCAACTTTTACGTCGCAAACTCCTACCAATTTATCGTCAAACCTGAAGGAAAAGATATTCCTACCCAGGAGCTTCATTTTGTCGATTTACAAACAGGTGCTGTTTTGAGTTACACCTTAACACCAGCAGATTTGGATCAATTTAATCCATACTTGTTTAATTGCAAACCAGGTATAAAACATACCTACTATACCATCGGGACGCAAGGAAAAATTTTGATGATGCTTTCTCAATCAGAAATTGAGAGACGATATAAAAAACATTTAGAATCACAAAAACGCTAAGCCATGAAAAAAATAATCGTTTCATTAGCATTCCTATTTGTTTTTGTGAATAGTTATGCCACAGACTTTTTAGTTACTAATGGGGGCTCTGTAGCAGCTCAAACTGGCGATCATATTATTGCCACTGGGTTAACCGCCGGTAGTTCTCATACCATAACCATTTGTGCCCCTTCGGGTTATTCCGATCATCATGTCTCACTTACATTTCCTGATGGTTTTAGTGTCCCCAATGGCAATACAGTTACAGTATATGATGGTGATAATACATCTGCCCCAGTTATTGCAGTATATAGTGATGCAAACTTTTCTTCAGCATTCGCTATGACAACCAATTGCACCAACCTTTCGGGATGTATGACTTTAGTTGTCAATTGCGTAAGTACATTGTCTTTCAATGCCACGGTGAATTACAATTTTTGCTGTCAAGAGATTCAAGTTGGTTTTACGTCGAGTCCAGCAGCTAATGGTGACAATATAGATTTGTGTAGCCCATACAACTTTACTATGAATGCTACTGTTGCATTTCCAGACCAAGCATACTTAGATGCTCATGGTTGGGGTTATGACCAAACTGCAGCCTCATGTGCTTATAATTGGAATATGAGAGATGGCACAAATTACACTACACAAAGTATATCGCATACATACCCTGGAGCTCCCGCTGGATATGCCCCATCTTTAGAAGTAACCGACCAATTTGGTTGTGTTAACACCAACGTCGTCACTCCTCACGTTAGAATGTCAATCCATCCAACATTTGATGGCACAGGAACATCGAATAACATTTGGACTTACTGCCAAGGCGATCCTGTGCCGTTAATTGGCCAAGTTAGTTCAGAACCTTTCTTTAGCTCTGTGCCTCCAGTTTATGCTAACACAACATTTTTACCTGATGGTAATGGTGCAATATACACCACTAACATCACATACGATATTTTTGATGCAGGAGCTACGCTAACCAATGCCAATTTACTTAACGGTATTTGGGTATCTATGGAGCACTCTTTTATGGGTGACCTTAACTTAAGCATCGCTTGTCCGAACGGACAGTCCATTGTTTTGCATACTTTTTCGAACGGTGGAGGAACTTTTTTAGGTGTTCCTGTAGATGATGATGGCAATCTAAGCCAAGGTACATGCTGGGACTATGGGTGGACATCAACAGCTGCCGAAACTTGGACACAGGCCTCTGGCGGTACTTTGCCAGCAGGTGCTTATTTGCCAGACGAATCTTTTGCAGGTCTTGTAGGTTGTCCTTTAAATGGAACTTGGACCATTTCAATACAAGATAACTGGAGTTCCGATAATGGATATATCTGCAGTTGGTGGATTGACTTTTCACAAACCTTATTTCCAAATCCCTGGTCTTATCAAAATACATACACTCCAACATCATGGGATGCATCACAAGCTCCGCTTAACGTCATTACTTCAGGAGCAACTGGTTCTTATTCAGCAGTTGGTACATATGGTGCACAATTTCCCAATCCTCAATTGGGTACTACTGTTGACGAAACCAGACCTTTTAGCTTCGTTGTAACTGATAATTTTGGATGTGCATACGATACAACCATTAATGTAACCTTTAGACCCGATGACGCCTCGGTATGCTGTATAGATCCCGCTCCAAGCATTGGAGCAAATGAGACTGTTTGTGGAAAATTATACAATCTGGATGTACTAAACGGTTGGACAACACCAGGCAATAACGGATACTGGTCTTATACGCCTCCAACAGGTGGAACTGCAAATTTCGTTGGTGGTAATAACATTCTAGATCCTTTAGTCGAAGTTTCACATTTTGGAAATTACACATTTACATGGACTGAAATAAACGGTGGATGTACAACTGCAGTTGCAAAAACTGTTACATTTCTTCAAAATCCTGATGCCAACGCAGGTGCCGATGATTTTGTGTGTGGTTGGACCTATACCATGCAAGCCCTTGCGCCTTCGAGTGGTGAAACAGGACATTGGGTTGCAACTCCTGGTTATTTCTACACAAATGTCAATGCCCCTAACACAAGCTTAACCATTTCTTCCTCATTAGGTTATGGGGCACACGTCAGTACTTGGGTACTCGATAATGGTGTTTGCTCAGATACCGCTCACGTAAGAATCACTTATCTAGAGCCCCCAACAGCTTTTGATTATGAGGATTCTACTAATGTTTGCGGTAACTTATACCAATTTATTGGTCAAACAACTTTTGGAGGGTATTGGACTGCTCAACAATACTTAGGAAGCGAACCAGCCGAATCGGCCATTTTCTTCAATCACCAAACCATGGATACTGACATCTATGATGACTCAGCTGTAGTAGCTATTACAGGATATGGCGAGTGGATATTTGTTTGGCATGAAGTGAATCAAATGTGCGAAGATTCTGATATGGTACACGTCACTTTTGTACAAGATACTTTCGAGCTAAATACCACACTCGACGAAATCACCTGTAACAATGCGGTACAATTGTATGTCGATACAACAGGTTTTGGAAATGATGTTTGGCGTTGGAATATTGTTCCTGAATACCTTGACACTATGGGGCATATTATTCATGTAACTTGGAATGAGTCTGATCCCCACACCTATGTTTCAAAGGATTTTTCTGATGAGGTTTTTGGCGA
>DYOK01000084.1 GCA_020720565.1 Acetofilamentum sp. | reverse complement strand
TAATAATTAAACGTGCTTTAAATAGCCAAAAAATTAATGAATAGTGATTTTATGTTTGTGAAAATTCTCGCTTTGCAAAAAAACAAGGATTTTGACCCAAAAAAAGCAAATCGGAGCATTTGAAAGAATTAGCAATCGGCTAATAAGCAAATACGAAATTCACAAGCCATAAAAAAAACACTCGCAAAAAGATCATGTATCTTATTTGATAACAGCTATTTATATCAATTTTAACAAGTATTAAAATCATATTTGATAATAAAACGAAAAGGGTGCTTGCAGATTCGTAAAATGTTTATAATTTTGCAGTTCACTTTTTTTAGGTGAGTTATAGTCAATTATATATTATTTTAAAGTTATTTTAACTGTGAACACATTAAGTTACAAAACTGTATCGGTCAACAAAGCTACTGCACACAAAGAGTGGTTAGTGATTGATGCAGAAGGAGAAGTCCTTGGACGATTGGCCTCGACAGTTGCGAAATTGCTCAGAGGCAAGTACAAGCCAGAATTTACTCCTCACGTAGACTGTGGTGATAACGTGATTATTTTGAATGCTCATAAGGTCAAATTGACTGGAAACAAAATGGCAGACAAAATTTATGTTCGTCATACAGGCTATCCTGGTGGACAAAGAGAAACCACCGCTGAGGAATTATTGGCCAAAAAACCTACCGAATTGGTACAGAAAGCTATTAAAGGGATGTTGCCCAAGAATAGATTGAGTAACCAGATTATAAACAATCTATATGTTTATGCTTCTGCGGAACACAATCATCAAGCTCAACAACCCAAAGTGATTAAACTAAACGAATTCATATAAGCATGGAAGTAATCAATTCAGTCGGCAGAAGAAAGGCCTCTGTGGCTCGTGTTTTTATTAAAGAAGGTAAAGGTAATATTACCATTAATAAAAGAGACTACAAAGTGTACTTTCCATTAGAAACATTGCAATACAAAGTGACTCAACCACTCGCTAAACTTGAGGTATTGGGTAACTACGACATAGTAGTAAATGTTTATGGTGGTGGTTTTAACGGACAATCGGAAGCCATTCGATTGGGCATTGCCCGTTGTTTGGTTAAATTGGACGAAACCAATAAACCATCGCTTAGAGCTTCTGGCTTTTTAACACGCGACGCCCGTGTGGTTGAACGTAAAAAACCAGGTCAAAAGAAAGCTCGCAAAAGATTTCAATTTTCAAAACGTTAAGATTATTCATGGCGATTTGTTTAGTATCCAAATTAGCAAGATGTTTCGAACCGAAGCCTACTTGTTGATTGCCTAACAAATTACTGAAAGTAAACAAATTAAAAAAATTAAGATGCCAAGAACAACATTTCAAGAACTGCTCGATGCAGGTGCTCACTTCGGACATTTAAAAAGAAAGTGGAATCCCGCCATGGCGCCCTACATTTTTATGGAGCGTAACGACATACATATAATTGACTTACATAAAACCGTCGTTAAAATTGACGAAGCGGCTAATGCTTTAAAGCAAATCGCTAAATCGGGCAAAAAAATCCTTTTTGTTGCTACAAAAAAACAAGCCAAAGATGTAGTTGCAGAAAAAGTACAAACTATCAATATGCCATACGTTACTGAGCGTTGGTTAGGGGGTATGTTAACCAACTTCCCTACCATTCGTAAAGCCGTTAAAAAAATGACCACCATCGACAAGATGGGAACAAATGGTACTTTAGATATTTTGTCAAAAAGAGAAAAATTACAAATCGCTCGTCAAAGAGCCAAACTCGACAAAACTTTAGGTAGTATCGCAGACCTTACTCGTTTGCCAGCTGCTATGTTTATTGTTGATATCAGCAAAGAACATATTGCCGTGAGTGAAGCTCGTCGCTTAAACATTCCTGTTTTTGCTATTGTCGATACCAACTCTAATCCAAATTTAGTCGACTTCCCAATTCCTGCTAACGACGATGCCTCGGCTTCGATTGCAGTTATTCTCGATGCTGTGATAGCTTCTATCAAAGAGGGTCTAGGCGAAAGAAAAGTTGACAAAGAAAAAGAAGTGGAACAAGCTCCTAAAAAAGCTGAAACAGCAAGAAGAGGTGCTAAACCTGCTTCAGCCGATGGTTTCGACGAGGAAGAAGCACCAGCTAAAGTTGTAGCTAAAGCTGCACCTAAAAAATCGGCTCCTGCTCGCAAACCAGCTCCACGCAAAAATTAATAACCATCCTTTTAATTAAATTATAATGATAGAAATTAAAGCAGCCGATGTCGCCAAATTACGCAAAGTAACTGGTGCAGGTATGATGGACTGTAAACAAGCTTTGACCGTTGCCGAAGGCGATTTCGACAAAGCAATTGAAGAAATCCGCAAAAAAGGGAAAGCTATTGCCAACAAACGTGCCGACCGTGACGCGACGGAAGGTGTTGTTATTTCGAAAACTAGTGCCGATTCTAAATTTGGTGCCTTAATTATTCTTAATAGCGAAACAGATTTCGTGGCTAAAAACGAAAACTTTATCAAATTTGCCGAATCGATCTTAGCAAAAGCTTTAGAAACTAAAGTTAGTACACTTGAAGAGCTAAAAGCTGTTATGATGGACGGTCGCACAATCGAAGACCAAGTTTCTGAGCAAACTGGTATCATTGGCGAAAAAATCGATTTATCGGTTTACCGTCAGATTAAAGGCGAAAAAGTTGTACCTTATATCCACCCAGGAAATCGATTGGCTACAATGGTGGCCTTTAACCAAGATGTCGATACCCAAGTAGGAAAAGACATTGCTATGCAAATTGCAGCAATGGCTCCTGTATCTATCGATCGTAGCGATGTTCCAGCCGAAATTATCGAAAAGGAACTCGAAATTGGTCGTGACCAAGCACGTCAAGAAGGCAAACCAGAAGCCATGCTCGATAAAATTGCTCAAGGTAAATTAGACAAATTCTTTAAAGAAAGCACCTTGATTAATCAATCTTTTATTAAAGATAGCAAAATTTCGGTTGCCGACTATTTAAAGAGCATCAGTGCTCAATTAGCTGTTACCGCATTTGAACGTCATTCTTTGAACGTTTAATTTGATATTAGCACAATTTAAAAAAAGAGACTATCTTTAAAAGATGGTCTCTTTTTATTTTAAAGACCTCGGTTTTTTTGTTAAAGTTTGTAGTGTTACGTTTGTAGTTCGTAAAACTTACATCTATTTAAGTCCTGCACACGAAAGGATAAATCAATAAAAACAAAAGTTCTGAATCTTGGTTCTTAATTCTTTTAACTTGAATTCCATTTCGACTACGCTCACTTCACTTCGACAGGCTCAGTGTAAACTAGCTCAGCGCATCGCAATGTACCATGTCTCGGCTATGCTCTACACAACGCTTTGTGTTTTTTGTGGTTTCCTTTGTGTTTTTTGTGGTATAGCTGTTACACAAAGGCACACAAAGCGGTGCACAGAGCCTGTCGAAGTGAAGACACAAAGCTGCACAAAGATTTTTTCATAGCACCTCAAAAAAAAAATTAACCCTTTCATTTTTTATTCTTAGTCTTACATTTTAAATTATTAATTCTTAATATCAATAGTTCGTTAATCTTTTTTAACTATCTAATAATTAGAACTTTTCAAAAGTTTTAATTATTAGTTTTGTACTGAATATCAGATGATTGCATCTATTAAATATGAACTTTCGAAAAGTTTAACGAAGTATTGTAATATTACAATTTTTAATTTTTACATCATAAATATAACAAAGCTTGTCACTTTTTATGGTTTGATGCGACTATAACATTAAACAACCATTACGCTTTATGTCAACATTAAACCCTCAAATCGAATTTATGACGCTGTATAAGCCCGAGCACGAAGCGTTTATACGCTTTTGCAAGGCCAAGGCATACGGGGTTATGGATTACAAAGATTTGGTCAACGAAACCCTTTTAAGAGCCTTCGAGTCGTTCAAGAAGGTTGAAAAATTAAGTTCGTTTAAATCCTACCTAATCGGTATCGCCATTCATGTGGTGCAAGACCAACTAAGAAAACAACAGAGCAAAGAAAAATTCTGGTATTCACAAAATTGCGAAACACCGCAAACTTCAAATTCTGCCGAACAAAAATTCGAAATCGAAACGTTGTATAAAGCATTAGAGCAACTGCCCAATGAGCAATCCGAAGCTTTAATATTATTCGAAATTACGGGTTATTCCATTCGTGAAATATCGGCTATCCAAAGTGTAAGCGAAGATGCCGTCAAACAACGACTTAAAAGAGGCCGCGATAAACTAGGACAAATACTTGGTGTTTCCGAAATAAAGTCGGAACCGATTAAACGCCCTTCGAAAGTATTATTCACCTTATTTTTTTAATGCCATGGAACAGACAAACAACAATATCGAGCGGTTTTTTGAGGCAGCCAGAAACGAAAAGGTGAATGTTTCGCTATCCGAAGTAGAACAATTAATCATGAACTTACCCAACCCGACTGTAGTTTTAAAAGCTCCAATGTCGAGCGTGAAGATTCAAATCAAATTTTGGGCATGGGTTGCCGGAAGTATCGTGGCTATTAGTGCCGTAACACTTTCTTTAATCAACAAAGAACCCGCCGGGTCGGATCCCAAAATGCATCATATTAACACCATTTCGGCTACTACTGCCGACAGAGATTCCCTACCAGTCGAAATGGTTAACACAGAACCCAAGCAAACTCCTATTAGCAAACAAAATCGAATACTTCGCACTCAAAAGCACATTGTAGGGAATCAATCGGTTCAAAACACAATATACAACCCAAACAATCAGATTGCCGAGCCGCCCAAAATGCAATATAGTGAAGTAACACCAACGGAAGACGGTCAAAATATGATGCCGACGACATGGTTACAAATGGACGATGGCAAACTTACCGCCCAAGCTGATTCGATAGATAAGGCTCAGCAGAATAGAAACAAAGCGAAAATAGAAAGGGAAAATAATTCTACTATTTTTAATAAAAGGGTGAAGTATTTCGGGCCTTTTTATAAGTCGCAAAATTGTATTACAGAAGGCAAATACAAAGGGAAATGCTATAACAGTGCCAGCGGTTTTTATTTTAATTATGGCAAATGGGCCAAGGTTCAGCTTAAAAAACAATACGGGTTTGTCGACCACACGGGAGCGGAAGTTGTAAAGCCTAAATATACCGACATACGATTGTTTAACACTTATAGACCCGATTGGTGCGAAGTGGAAATTGAAGGTCGATACGGCTTTATCGACACCACAGGTAAAGAAATTGTTCCGGTTTTATACGATAAAATTGATTATTTTGGCGAGTATGTCGATGGTTGGGCTCGGGTTAGACTAAAAAAGAAATTTGGTTTTATCGACACGACGGGTCGTGAAATTGTACCGCCAAAATACGACAAAATCGCTTACCCGCACCAATATAAAGAGGGTTGGATCGAGGTAATTACAGATCATCAACACGGTTTTATCGATATGCAGGGGGGAAAAGTAGTTCGTCCGAAATATGATAAAATCTACTTCGAAAGCGAAATGCCAGGCTGGTACAAAGTTAAAATTGACGGTTTATATGGTTTTATCGATTCGACAGGTCAAGAAATTGTAGCCCCAATTTACGATAAAATCGGTTATTTCGATGTCTTTCACGATGGCTTAGCCAAAGTTATTTTAAAAGGCCAAGAGGGATTTATCGACCGAAAAGGGAAATTGGTGAATCCTAAAAAAGAAGTAAAAGATACTTTGTCCACATCCGAAAATTCAACGAAAGAAGTTATTTTCATATTCGACAAACCCGATACAACGAATTTTGTTCCACTTGGCGAATTATCTGTTACCGAAAAATTCTTTTTTTATCATAATAACGACATAAAAGAAGAAACAATAATTCAATTAATAATGAAAACAAAAAATAGAAAGGGTGATGTTATATATATAAATACAAATTCAAGACATGATGGTTACGGCATAGGTGTTACACGAACAATAACCGCATGTATTTATAAAAAAACATAAGCCACGCATACCATACACTTTGTTTCAAATTTGTGTCAAAAACGTTAAACTCAGACATATTACCAAACTAAATTATCCAACAAGATTGTACTCAAAACTCTGAATTTCAGTTAAATAACTTTTAAAATTTAATATATTATGACTAATTACAAAAAAACCTTCTTAGCAATTATAATAATTGCCGGAATCCGACTGATCGGAAATGCTCAAATGATTGAGGAAATAAACGAAGTGGATCTTTTTTTCAAAGATTGGACGCTGAGTAATCAAGGGTATGCATACAAATATTTTACTTACACCAAGGTTGTATCTGCCATACAGGAAACCGAGTTAAACGATCGCCAAAAGGCATTAAAAATAAAAGAGATTCGAAAAGAAATGTACAATAACGACAAAGCATGGTTGAGCAAACAAACCGATTATGTCCATTCGTCGACATACACCCCCTATGCTCGAATAAACCATATTGTTGGGACATACAAAAACGGCAAACAACGCAGCTTTTCGTTCGAATATAATAGTGCCGCTTTGCCCACCCATTACATCGAAACCAAAAACAATCAAATCAAAACTGAAGAGTGGTTGCGTTACGACCAAAATATGCTGCTTACCAACTACCGAATCAACAAACGAAATCACTATAAATTAAATGTCAATGCGGCGTACAACGACTCGCTGATTGTCATGCAAAAGATGCATAAACGAGATTCTATAAACGAAAAAACGCGATGGGAGTACGACTATAACGAAAAAGGTCAAAAAGACGAAGTGCGTTATTTTAAGAAAAACAAACTCAACAAGAGGTATTCATACGAATGTAATCCCGACGGCGAGTTGCAAAAAGAAAAAACAAATGCCAATGTATGCAAAGTGTTGGAATACCAAGCAGACAGCAGCTACACCGAAAGCACCCGATATACAGACCATAAAGGCAAAGAAACATTAAACATTCGTCATTTCGATTCGAAAAAAAGATTGACAAAATCGGTGTATTACAATGCCAAAGGAGCTGTTACTTGGAAAGATAGTGTTTGCTACAATAACGGAGGGGAAATTACGGCCCACTATTACTTTACCCGTGGGAAAAAGTCGAACATAATTTCGAGCGGCCACACCGATAAATATAACGAAAAAGGCTTACGGATCGAAACTCGTTATCTAAAAAAAGGCGGCAAAACTAGATTAAGCTATATTTATACTTATAACGCACAGGATTTATTGAGCGAATACAAAAAACTTAAAGCTGATGGCCAGGTAAAATGGACAACTCAAATTACATACAATACCAAAGGATTGGAGGAAACCTATACAAGCACAAATGCCAAAAACAAACTCATTAAAAAAATAGTCATGTCTTATGAATATTGGGACTAAGGTCTTCTATCTATTAAATATCACCCAAAAAACCACTGAATATTAACATTTTACAATACGACGCCATATGAAAAAGATGCTATTAATTACGACCGTCTTTTTGAGTGCAGTAGTTTTTGCACAGTCAAAATACGACAAAGTTTTTCCGTTTGGCGAATACCAAACCGAATGGGCTAAGGTTCAAGTGGGGAACTTGTACGGATTTATCGACGACGATGGAAATGAAGTGGTTAAGCCCGTTTACGATAGTATTGGATATTTTGGCGAATACCAAACCGAATGGGCAATGGTTAGAATAAATAATCATTTTGGATTTATCGACGACGATGGAAACGAAGAGGTTAAGCCCATTTACGATAGTATCGGATATTTTGGCGAATACCAAACCGAATGGGCAATGGTTAGAATAAATAATCATTTTGGATTTATCGACGACGATGGAAACGAAGAGGTTAAGCCCATTTACGATAGTATCGGATATTTTGGCGAATACCAAACCGAATGGGCAATGGTTAGAATAAATAATCATTTTGGATTTATCGACGACGATGGAAATGAAGTGGTTAAGCCCGTTTACGATAGTATTGGATATTTTGGCGAATACCAAACCGAATGGGCAATGGTTAGAATAAATAATCATTTTGGATTTATCGACGACGATGGAAACGAAGAGGTTAAGCCCATTTACGATAGTATTGGATATTTTGGCGAATACCAAACCGAATGGGCAATGGTTAGAATAAATAATTATATTGGATTTATCAACGACGATGGAAACGAAGAGCTTAAGCCAAAGAATGATAATTCAGAAAGTATCGAAACAGAAACAGAAGACACTCAATAATTAAATAAGAATACTTCAACTTTCAAAGCAATTTAACCCATTGACGATATAGTAAACTTCGATATTCTGAGCTAGATTATGCTGTTGAAAGATTGCAAAAAACTTTCCGCCTAATACCCAAAAATAAGTACTTTGAATAATATAATGTCGTATTGTATTTCAATAGTTCGTTAAAGTTTTGTACTGTACTGATAATCAACAGATTGCTTCAGTCCGTTCGCAATGACGTAAAATGCTGAAAATCAAAATTATCGTCATTGCAAAGGTTGATAAACTTGAAGCAATCTCAAAAACTTAACGAACTATTGTTTTTAATATGAATGCCTGATAAAATACCTTTACAAAACCAATAAATAGGCCGAAGACCTTAGTCTTTCAATATCCGCTCTACATGAATAGCCCCCGATTTTTGAAGAACTTTAACAAAATAAGCCCCTTGTGGCAGATGAGCAATGGATATTTTAGATTCCAAGTTTGTCCAAGTACGTACCAATTGACCAGCAGCGCTGTACAATTCAACCTTGTTTAGCTCGTCATTAGGTATATTAAAATAAATAAATTCTGATGCAGGATTCGGATAAACCATCGATTGCGACATGATTTTACGCCCGTCCACATTAACAAAGGTCTGATACAAATCGGATTCCCATACCCCTCGACCATAGGTTGCCGCTCTCAATTTTGAGCCTACAATTTGCAAATCGCTCACCTTTACTTTGGGTAACTGATTAGCAAACAATATCCAAGAACTTAAATTATCGTTGGTGTAGTAAACGCCGAACTCTGTACCCACATAAACGCCATGTTCAGAATTATTTTCGGTGGCAATCGAATGGCCGGTCATTTGAGTGAGCGACCCTAAAATTGCAGTAAAAGTATAGCCTGAATTGGTCGATTTGTATGCTTTTGCGTATGAACTGGTCATCAAAACATAGACTTCGGAAGGAGAATTAGCCGAGACCGAAATATCGACCACAGGTTTTATCATCGGATTGCCCGTTTCATTCCATACTGCTCCGCCATCGGTAGTGTAGTAAAAGTGATTTTCTTTCGATACGTATATATAATTGGGGTCAGATGGAGCAATAGCAAGTGTAATAATGGGTTCGTTGTCGGTAAACGAAGAAATAGCATCCCAATTTTCGCCAGAATCTATAGTTTTGTACACTTGTTTAAGACCTACCACCAATTGATTGGGTTGCGATTGACACATATCGATGGGTGTCACCCACTCGCCTTCTTCCCCATAATCGGCTGGCGAAAAGACCGTTGAGCTATTATCGCCACCCACATTCGATCTAAGAAATACCCCATATTGGTACGACAAATACACTTGCTGTGGGTTTGACGGATTAATTCTATTGTCCATTCCGTCGGCACCCATCACATGCTTCCATGTACCCGAAATGCTCACATTGGTTCCATTATCTTGGCATCCGGCCGAAATACGCTGCCCATCGGGGCTGTTGCTAAACCGATAAATTTGCGAAATATTTAAACCCGAGCTGATATTACTCCAACTGTACCCATCGTCGGTTTTAAATGCCCCACCATCAGAGCCACAGTACAAGCTAGTACCGTAAAAATCGAGCGAATGGATATCGGCATGGCTATATTCGTAAGTGCCATTTAGATACCAATGGGTATTGATTTGAAAAGAAAGCCCACCATCTTCCGAAGCCCACACGTTGACACCTCCAATATATACTTTCTCTTTGTCTTGCGGATGCGCCGCCAAAGCCAAGTCGTACCAAGCCTGCGAGGCATCATCGTCTGCATTAACCGAATAGCCTAACAAATTTCCTTGACTGGGGTCGAATTGTAAATCAAAGCTCGAGCCCCCATCTATCGAGCGATAAACACCATTAAAATCGCTACCACTACTAGACAATAACAAATAGATGTACGAAGTATCGGCAGGTGTAATGTCCATAGCAATTCGGCCTATCGATGTTTGTATGCCATTGGTAATTATTTGAAACGATTCTCCTCCATTGTACGAACGATAAAAATTCTGAGTACTCACCGCATACACCGTTTGTGATCGCAATGGATTGATACGTATTTGCATGATGTTTTTTCCAGAAATTACGGTTGTCCAAGTGGCTCCTCCATCGATCGATTTGTGCAATCCTGAGCGACTTCCCGCAAAAATAATTTGACTGTTATTGGGATCAATTTCGAGTGCATTAATAATCAGAGACTCCGAGTCGTATGTACTGAACAAGCCTGTTGGGTTCCAAGAAGCCCCACCATCGGTCGATTTATAAACCCCTACCCCATAGGTATCGAGTCCATCTCTGTCGCCAGTGGCCAAATAGAGCACATTCGAATTTTGAGGGTCTACCGCCAAATCGGATGTGCCTAGTATCGGAAATTGGTCGGTATTGGTGTTCCAAGTTTGACCACCATCGGTGCTTTTCCAAAGTCCACCCGACGACGCACAAGCATATATCACATCAGAATTAGAGGGGTCTACTGTAATGGCATTCACCCTCCCATTCCCAGGATTGTAACCTGAATTACCGTTTATCCACTCGGTCAAACCAATTGGCGTCCAATTACCCCACAAGTCGATGGCACGTTCGTTTCGGTTTATCTCGGCCAACACTCTTTCGTTAGGCGAAACGTAACGTCCATTTTCGTCTTTAGACCAACGTTCGTTCCAATAATAACGCTCGAAATGTTTGCTCCAGCGCGTGCCCTTTTCGGGACGTAAACTGTCGATATCGACTATGGTACTTTGCTTTAAAGGGATATACCATGCGGGTAGTTGAGCCCACACAACCAGACTTTGGAAACTGAACAGTATGGCTACAAGAAAATATTTCATACTTCGAATAAATTTGAATCAAAGTTACGAGAAAAAACTTTACCAGTTTAGATTTAGAACACCATTAACCTAACAATACTTCGTTAAACTTTTCGAAAGTTCATATTTAATAGATGCAATCATCT
>DYOK01000083.1 GCA_020720565.1 Acetofilamentum sp. | reverse complement strand
TAAAATTAGCAGATAAGCTGCTTTTCCTGAAAAATTTGATTTATTATTCATTTTAGCTTCAATTTTTGATTTGCTGAATTTAAGTTTTATTTTCAATCTTAATTTTAAGTTTAGTAAATTACCGATAACGATTTGCGGCTAAGCACAGGCGGGTTTTCACAGAACCAAATAAATACACTGCTTCTTAAAATTAAATATTATTTTTCAAACTGCAAAACGCACCTGCTTGTGGTTTAGGTCATCAGGTTCGTCGAAATTTTGTTGTTTCGTTACGTCGTTTTCAAATCTTCAAAGTCATCGCTCAAATCAATGGACTGAACAATCAGACAAAAAAACATCAAATCTTCGCATACTTCATCATCATTTTAACACCAAGTCATCGGCTTGTTCAGTGTTTTTTAGTTCGTTATTAATTCATATTCAGAAACCTAACCAAAATTTTCAAAATCATCTTGTCGTCTGCTGGTTCTTAAATTCCTTTAGTTTCATCTTAGATTTCTTCGTTTCTAATTCATTTTCTGCAACTTACAAATTTACTTTTCAGTTCGTAGATTTTTTTATTTTAATTTGATAATTATTAACCCAAATTAAAATAAAATCCAAATGCTTCAAATTGGACTAAATTTACGTAAATTCCAATTAGCAGCTAATTAAGCACATAAAAAATTAACAATTTTTAACATACACTTAAAGTACTTGTTATCAATAATATAAAGATTTTCAAGT
The DNA here is from genome assembly GCA_020720565.1 of Acetofilamentum sp. Taxonomy (GTDB): domain Bacteria; phylum Bacteroidota; class Bacteroidia; order Bacteroidales; family JAFGXI01; genus JAFGXI01. Next base: position 10,450 of record DYOK01000083.1, on the reverse strand, counting down.
TGGGTTAATTTCTTAATGGTTTTAATTTCTGTCTGTTGAGGTGTAGAACGGTTAAAGGTTACAAATTGAAAGTTTGTACTTTCTTAATCTTTAATTTATAATTGTCCTAATAGTCTTTTTTAAAGATATTCCCGATTCCTTTACCAATATTTTCGATGGCTTCGATACCTTTTGTAAGTGCACCCGAGGTAATATCCTCCACGCTATCGGCATTGGTTTCGAAATGCTGCGGATAAATAACCATCAAATTGTTCTCGTCAAAATACTTTTCGAGACGTGAAGGCATATTTTCGAGCGCACTGATATACGAAATTGTTCCTCGTCGCGAATTGATTAAAATAATAAAATCTTCGTGTTTAATTTGGTTGTCTAAAAGCAATAAATCTTCCCATTGATCGTGTTCGTTAAACGAGAGGTTAAGCCTTAAATTGAGTTGCTTTAAGCAGGTTTTAATGGCATCGTACGACGGCTTTGTGCCATAAAAAGACACAGGAATGTTTAATTCATTGCTGAGTTTGATTACTTTTCTGACCCAAATTTCGAATCCAATTTCTAACTCCGATAGCGGCGGAACTATCAGCACAATTCGTTCGCTACTAATTAAAGGTTTTACTAAATTGCAGATAAACAGATTTTTATTAATGTTATCGATAATAGAATTGATTTTTTCGCCCATCAGTTTATCGACAAAGCCTGCTTTATGAGGCCAGCCAAGAATTATAATATCGGCTAAAATTTCCCTGCTGGCTCGAGCAATACCACTGGCATGATTAAAATCGATAGTAGCCAAGGTATTGATTGGAGTTTCTGTTGCTGCACCATGACTTACAAATTCTTCGAGACGTTTTCGGGCAACTTTCATGTTTCGTTCGGCGGCTTGGTCGTTGGGTACTACCGAAAGCAAAGTTATTGGATGTCCAGATTTTTTACACTTGATCAGCGTTGCAAAGTCGAGCATTTTTTCCATTTTGGTTAATTTTGCTATCGGAACAAGGATGTGTTCTTCCGTTTTATCTAATCCATGCTCTGGAATATTAAGATCCTTTTGTTCAATTATTAACAATGCTTTAGCTGCTTGCTCGGTTACAACAGAAGCGATTATCACTGTAAACAAAATAAGAATGATTGTGCCATTAAGAACATTTACGTCAATAATATGATTGTTATATCCGACCATCACAACGACTAAAATTGCTGCAGCTTGGGCACTGCTTAACCCAAAAATGAGTTTTCGCTGTATGGCCGAATAACCAAAAGTTTTCTGTGTAATCCAAGCAGCTATCATTTTACCAGTAACTGTAACAGAGGTAAATATTACCGCCACTATAATAACCATTGTACTGCTTAATATCACTGTTACATCGACCAACATGCCGACTGATATCAAAAAGAATGGGATAAATAATGCGTTCCCAATAAATTCGATTCGATTCATTAAGGCTGACGAATGCGGGATAAGCGTATTAAGTGCTAATCCAGCCATAAATGCTCCAATTATGGGTTCAACTCCTGCCACTTCCGCCAAAAAAGCCGATAAAAAAACAAGACTCAAAATAAAAATATATTGAGCGTGTTTTTCACTTTCCAATTTCTGCAAAAACCATTTGGTCACCTTGGGCATTACATAAAAAATCAGAAACGACAGTATCAATATTGATATGGCCAACTTTAAACCCCATAATCCGCTTATCGAGCCATGCGAGTGCCCCATAATAATTGCTAATGAAATCAAAACTGAGGTATCGGTTATTATGGTTCCACCGACCGTAATTGCTACTGCTTCGTTTTTTGCAATACCCAGTCTGCTTACAATGGGATAAGCTACCAAAGTGTGAGTAGCAAACATAATCCCAATTAACATGCTTGGCAAAAGGTCGTACCCAAAACCATAGTAGCTTACCGGAAAACCAATCGAAATGGGAATGGTAAACGTTAAAAAACCAAACCACATACTCTTGTATTTATTGGCTTTAAAAGTGTTCATGTCCAGCTCGAGTCCAGCTATAAACATAATGTATAATAATCCTATGGTCGAAAACAATTCGACAGCAGAGTTTTTCTCTAATAAATTTAAAGCATTGGGTCCTACTATTAAGCCAGAAATAATCAAACCAATAATACCTGGAATATTGAGCTTTTTTAGTAAAATGGGCGACAATAAGATTATTAGTAAGATGAGCGAAAACACCAAAACAGGATTACTGAATGGCAATTCGATATGCGATTTAAGAAAGTCAATCATGATATCCATAATTAAAATGGTAATTTTTGCAAATATATACGTTTTGTTTTAATTGGCTCTGATATTGGATTTTAAGGTTAATTCTTTTCTTGAGGTGCTATAAAAAAATCTTTGTGTGGCTTTGTGACTTCTTTGTGCACCCCTGCCTACCGTCAGGCAGGTTTGTGTAACAGCTATACCACAAAAAACACGAAGAAAATCACAAAAAACACAAAGCGATACATTGCGATGCACTGAGCGAAGTCGAAGTGATGATTTAAAATTGCACAACAGTAAAAATAGCATCTCAAAAAAAGAATTAACCGATTTTATGCAACCATTATAATTTAGGAATTATTTTTTATTGAAAAACTAAAAAACAATTTTCAAGGAGTATAGCTCCTAAATTTAACAAGAATCTGAAGATGGTACATTAATTATTTACAACAACCAAATCGAATACTTAAATTAGAAACCCATAATTATCGCTGTAATAAATCATTTGTTCTGCGTAATTTTCGCAATCGATTAAACGGACATCGACAATGTGACCATCTCGAAATATAGGCTCTAAAATCGGATTAACAAATCCACTGTAAGGTGCAATTTTTAGCTTATTAAACCGATCTAAAATTTCGAGATGTTCTTCGAGATTAATTTTTACACCATAGGTTTCGAACAATTTGCGACCAGCCTCGTAATCACCTTCCGATTTTATTCGCTGAACCTCTCGAAGTAATTGGCCAAAAAGGCTTCTTAGCTGCTGAAAATCGTTGATTTTGACATATAATTTGCCTTCTTTTTGATATTTCTCAATCACATTGTTGGCGAAACCCTTTTCGAAACACCAAGCGGCTACCATTTGTCGGTTTCGCATATGGGCTTGTTCGAGTTGGTCGCCCGGTTTTATACGCACCAATTGAGTCAATAATCCATTTCTGATGTAGCTGCTATATTCGGCCATAGCCGTTTCTTGTTGTTCGATTAATCCCAATTCGAGCATCTGGTCATCCATCATAAAATAAAGGGCATACAAATCGGCACGAGCTTCTTCGAGCGGCGAGGCATAATTTTTAAGTGCTTCGGTCGAAATGCCCTCAGCCATTTGTCCCGAACCGTGCCCCAAACATTCGTGTAAATCGGTATGTAAATTCGAGGCTTGAGCACCAAATTTTTTAATCCACTCACGTTCTTGTTCGTTCTCGACAAATTCCTCGAGCATGCCCGAGGTTTTTCCTGCTTGATCGTATGCATAAGCAATGTTTTCGATAGTTACCGACTTAGAGCCATGCGACTGTCGAATCCAGTCGGCATTGGGTAAGTTGATTCCAATGGGTGTAGTCGGGAAACAGTCACCGCCCAATTGAACCACATTAATAGCTTTTGCTGTTACTCCCGTTACATTTTTCTTTTTATAAGGGCTGTTCACTGGCGAATGGTCTTCGAACCATTGGGCATTACTACTAATTATTTCTGTTCTACGAGTGGCTTCGATATCTTTATAGTTTACAATACTTTCCCACGTGGCTTTCATGCCCAAGGGGTCGCCATAAGTTTCGATAAAACCATTTACAAAATCGATGTGTGCCTCGGTGTCGTTGACCCAAGCTATATTGTATTGATCCCAAACCCCCAAATCGCCAGTTTCGTAAAACTCAATTAACAAGGCGATGGTGTGCTTTTGTTCATGTGATTCGGCTTCATTCATTGCTTTTTGTAACCAAAACACAATCTGTTCAATGGCATTATGATATTTTCCGTTTAATTTATAAACCTCTTCGGTAATTTGATTGTTATGGCGTATTAATTTGCTGTTTAACCCCACACTAATAGGCTCTTTCGAGTTTTCTTGAATAAACTGACTGTAAAATTGCTCTACTTCTGCTTGATTGACATTCTCGTAAAAATTAACTGCCGATTGACTGACTAAATCTCTCGAACTGTCTTGACTTACCCGTTTTGGTGCAATCTCTGGATTGAACATTAAATCTTCGACAAAATTGAATAAACTGGCATGCGATTTAGGAAAACTGTGTTTTTTGCCTTTGTAATTTTTACTTAATATCCGCCACGTTTCTCGTGTAAATTTTGGATAAATTTTGTCGGTAGAATTATGGTGATGAATCCCATTTGAGAACCATATTTTTTTAAGATATTGTTCGAATAATTCAAACTCCTGTGGCTCAACTTTGTGTTTTTCGAGACTCAAGTAGCTTTTGTAAATGTTTTCGAGCACCGAACGTATGAGCAAGTTATGTGCAAAGTGCTGATCGAAGGTGATGTCTCTGCCCGAAAGTGTGGCTTGCGACAGATAATATATAAGCGTTTTCTGTTGCAAGTCTAAATGCTCAAAATTAGGGACTTGGTATCTTAAAATTCTGACATCGTCGAATTGCTCGAGTAAAAAATTATATTCAGCCTTGGTATTCATTGTTATACGATTTTATTTAAAAACAATATAACAAAAAATATCGATATATCAAAACATGAGGAAAGGATTTTGTTTTTAGAACCGAAGTTTTTTTGCCGTAGAACTTAGATTAGAAATAATTTCGATATTCGAACTTGAGAAATTAACCCAAATTTATGACAAATTTTAATAGTTAATACTGAGCCCTGTTTATAACTATCAAATCAAAAAGTTTAAGCAATCTAAAATTCATTTTCTTTGATGATAACATCAATAGAGGATTAATCCCAACTGAGTTTAACCGAAAACATATCGGGATACTTTGCCTCTACTTTTTCGTGTTGAACATTTTTACAATTAGCCAGTTCCAAAGCCCTTACGCACCAGCCAATGGTTCTATAATCCAACAAATCAGAATTTTTTTGGAGTTTTGTGGTACTTAAAACCAAGGATTTTTTCTGAATTTCGTCGAGTTCAACACTCACGGGTTGATAATACAGGGCAATAATGCGTTTGGCCGCTTTCATCAACGACTGGGGTGTGGCAATCATCAAAAAAACCTTATAAACCCCTTTTAGACCATAGTCGGCACTAAACTGACCGGCTGCAAATGCCGCTTTTTTATCGTCGCCTTGATACATAATTTGAGATACAACTTTAAGTGGCTGATAATAGAACTTTTCCACATCGTACCATTGCGATGTTTGAATCACTTCCGAGAAAGCTCGCTTAATGTCGGCGGGCAAAGCATTAAGCCAAGCCGAATACTGGCTCGCATGTTTCTCTTTTACAAATGTTCGGGTCGAAATTAGACCTGTTCCTTTAACTTGCATAAATAATCTGTTTTATTCCCAATTGAGCTGAATGGTAAACATTCCTGGATAACGAGCCGGGATCTTTTCGAACGAAACGCCTTTGCAATTGGCCAACTCCAATGCCCTTACACACCATCCGATAATACGGTAATCGAGCATATCACATTCGCCAGAAAGGGTGGTGCAGCTTAAAAGCATCGAATTCTTTTTGGCATCTTCCACCTCTACAGTAACCGGACGATAATATAAAGCAATAATTCGTTTCGAGGCTCTAATTAGAGCTTGTGGCGATGCAATCATTAAAAAAACTTTATATACCCCTTTTAACCCATACTCGGCACTGTACCAACCTACTTCTAGAGCGGCTTTTTGCATGTCGCCATTAAAAAACAACTGTGCTAAAGCACTTACTGGCGTACATTGATATGTTTTAATATCGTACCAATCGCCTGGTTGAATGTTTCCGTTAAAAACTGCTTGCGTCGATGTGGGCAGTAAATTTAACCACTCGTTGTATTGGTTCGGATGTTGATTTTTGACATAGGTTTTTGTCGAAATAAGTGCGGTTCCTTTAACTTCCATAAACAGAAAAAAATGATTAGTAATTAGCAATGGCTTTAGTCCAAAATTAATTTTTTTTTTTCTACCTACCAAACGATACAGCATTTTTATACCCATTCAGACATATTTTGTCAAAATACCGTACAAATCCGTTTAAAATTATGATAATATTTTAATAAGCATCCATTTTTAAGACTTTTATATAATATTTTGTTTGAAATAGTAACGCAAAATAGCTCGATGCATTCAACGAATCTTTGTTTAACTTTGTTGAAAGAAAAAACTGAGTAAGTCAGACCTTCAATTTACAAATACTCAACAATTATGAATTGGGCTATAAAGAAACTCTGTTTATTGATTATTTGACTATCGAGCCAAATATTATTATCGTAAAAAGATACCATTTCGCTTTTGTTTATGGGCGATATGTATGGGTCACAGTCCACAAATAAAATCGGCATACGATAGTACAAACAAAACCTACAATTATTCGAAGGTATTTTGGCCCATTCGACCAATTATCGAGCGTGCCGATTTTACAGTGGCCAATTTAGAGGTAACTTTAGCTGGGACGCCCTACACTGGATATCCAGCCTTTTCGTTGCCCGATGCTTTGGCTTTCGACAGCAAAAAAGCGGGTGTCGAGGTCATGGTAAGCTCCAATAATCATGCGTGCGATAGAGGACGTCAAGGGGTTATCAGAACTTTAGATATTTTAGATTCTGCCCAATTGGCTCACACCGGTACATTCCGAAGCACAAAAGAGCAAGAAAAACATCCCTTTATATGGCTCGAAAAACGACAATATAAAATCGCTTTGCTCAATTACACGTAGGGCACAAATGGCATCCCAACGCCACAAGGAACTGAAGTTAATCGAATAGATACATTAAGAATTAAGTCCGATATTAAATTGGCTCATAATCAATTAACAGATTTAGTTATAGTATTCATTCATTTGGGAACCGAATACGAAAACGAACCTAACTCGAGTCAGAAAAAAATTGCTCAATTTCTATTCCAACAACACTTTGACATAATTATTGGATCGAATCCACATGTGATTCAGGTTAAAATATGTAAATTTGAGATTCTTCTTTTTTCTATTTGATTAAACGTTTACTAAAAACATACATTATGAACTTAAAAAAATCCTATATTCTATTCATTTTCTGTTTTTTATATTTTTTTTCTCAAGCATCAGTTCAATCTGATTCGGCTAAAGTAAGCACAAATCTAATCGTTGCCGAAAAAAATTTTAGTAACAAAATCAATGATGTATTTGAACCGATTGTAGCTAAAATGGGAGAATTTCTTTTTTGGGATCCATTTTCGAGCATGGGCATATACGACCCTGTTGTTAAAGACGAAACGGGTCAAGTCATTTTAGATTCGAAAGGGCAACCCATCGAAAAACACATTCCTATTATTGTGGTTTGGTTGGTATTAGGTGCCATATTTTTTACCATTTACATGAAGTTTATCAATTTTCGTGGTTTCCGACACGCCATTCAATTGATAAAAGGCGATTACGATAATCCTAACCATAGAGGCGAAGTGTCTCATTTTCAGGCTTTGGCCACTGCTCTCTCGGGTACAGTGGGTTTAGGAAATATTGCTGGCGTAGCAGCCGCAATAACTATCGGCGGGCCAGGCGCTACTTTTTGGCTAATTGTCGCTGGTTTTTTGGGAATGAGCTCGAAATTTGTCGAAGTTACCTTGGGCGTTAAATACCGAAATATCGACGAAAACGGAGAGGTTTCGGGTGGACCCATGTACTACTTGAGTAAAGGCCTTAAAAAAAGAAATATGGGTAAATTTGGTGCTGTACTGGCTGTCATTTTTGCCATTTTGGTTTTTGGAGCCTCCTTGGGTGGTGGTAACATGTTCCAAGCCAATCAAGCCTACGAGCAAGTGGCTCTGCTCTTTCCTGTTTTTGAAGGCAATGGTGCATGGTTTGGCTTAGGATTAGCCTTTTTAGTTGGAATTGTTGTGATTGGAGGCATAAAAAGCATCGCCAAAGTTACCGAAAAACTCGTGCCATTTATGGCCATTATTTATATTGCAGCGAGTTTAGTCATTGTTCTTATCAATATTACCGAATTGCATCATGCTTTTTCGCTAATTTTTCATGGGGCATTCACCCCAGAGGCAGCTAAGGGCGGTGTTATTGGCGTGTTAATAGTAGGTTTCCAACGTGCTGCATTTTCGAACGAGGCAGGGGTAGGCTCGGCATCTATCGCTCACGCAGCCGTAAAAACAGAAGAACCCATCAGCGAAGGTTTAGTTGCCCTTTTGGAGCCCTTTATCGATACAGTCGTGATTTGTACCATGACTGCATTGGTAATTATTTTTACAGGCTACCATTCGGCTTCGATGTCAGCAGGGGCCGATGGTGCTCAGTTAACCTCTATGGCATTCGGTAGTGTTATATCGTGGTTCCCCTACGTGTTGCTGGTTGCGATTTTCCTTTTTGCATTTTCGACCATGATTTCATGGTCGTACTACGGATTAAAAGGCTTTAATTATTTATTCGAAAAGCCATTAACACGCCTTACTGGTCAAGCCAAATTCTCGAAATATACTTATTTCTTTATTTTCCTTTCGTTTACCGTTGTGGGGTCTGCCTCGTCGATGGGTGCCGTAATGGATTTTTCGGATATGATGATTTTGGCCATGAGTTTTCCCAATATTATTGGCCTTATAATAATGTCACCCGAGGTGGCTCGTGACTTAAAAGCCTATTTTAAGGGCATCAAAGAAGGTACTATAAAAAAATATAAATAGATCTAAGGGCTTCAACCCGCTATTATATTTTATAACTAAATTTTATTTGACTATTATCTTAAATATGACAAGGTTATAGCCAATAATAATTCGATACACTTTTTTAAAAGTTAATTCTTAAATGACTTAATCAACTGACAATCTGTGGCAACAGTTGATTGATATTTTTGAAATAGAATTGATAATGCACTCTACAAAAACTCTAGCAAATCGATTAAATCTACAATTTCGTATGTAGCTTTTAGGGGAACTTTACTTTGCTCGGGATTAAAAAAGACTTGGTCGATGCCAAATTTTCGAGCGCCCATAATGTCGGCATTCCAATCGTCTCCAATCATTAGGCATTCCTTTTTCTTAGCATGTGCCGAGCTTAAGGCCAAATGGAATATTTCGGGATTCGGTTTAGCGGCTTTAGCCATTTCGGATGTGATTATGCGATCAAAAAAAGGACTCAAACCACTTTTTTCAATTTTAACTTTCTGCGCTTCGATAAACCCATTACTGATAATGTGCAAGTGGTAACTTTTTTTCAAAGTTCCGAGCACCTCGATGGCATGTGGCATTAATGCTGTTTTTTGAGGACTTATGCCCACATACAATTCACTCATTTCAAGTGCTTTGTCGGTTTGCATAACGCCAAACGATTCAAAGGTTTGAACAAATCTTTGGTCGCGTACTTCTGTTTTAGTAGCTGTCCCACGCCTAAAACGCTCCCAAAGGGCGTCGTTAAAGGTATGATAAACAGGTAGAAACTCTTCGAGACTCGGGCAAATAGATTTGAATTGAGGCATCTGAAACAACTCCTCGAAAGCTAATTTCGAATTGGTTTCAAAATCCCAAATGGTACGGTCTAAATCGAAAAAGAGATGCCGATACGTTTTATTCATTTACCACGACACCAAGTTCCCGTTCAAAAAAACTAACTTTTTATCGGCATACTCCCAGTCTTCTTTTAAACCCTTCGAAGTATTTTCGCGGGTTTGGCTCAAAGGTTTACCGACACTTTCGCGGGCTTGTCCCTGGCTCATGCCCGACCACAATACCCCATTCATCATTTTTAGTGCATTTTCTTTACCGTAGATACCCAGCAATCGTTTATATTTAGGATCATTCTCGTCCACTTTAAGCACGGTGGTTGTGGAATTCGTTTTGGGTTCGTTTACCAAAGCGTCAATTTCTGGCAGTGACTCAATTTGAGTGTAATTTACCCAACCTTCTTTTCCAAAATAAGTAACTTTAAAGTACAAACCTTGATGGACTCGGTGCACATAAATGGTTGCATTGGCGGGAATTTGCATAATCTCGGGACTGCTTAAGGTGGGTTCTACACGCATAATAGCACCTTGGTCGCCCACTGTGGTGGTAATCTTTTGACCTTTATCGTTTGCTACTATCGTATTGGATGGCTTATGATTAAGCTGATCTATTTCGAGTTCAACTTCTCTTAGCTCTTTCTGATAATATGCAATGCTTCGTTGTAGTTCGGCTCTTCTTTGTGTCAATTTGGTCAGGCGATCGTCTTGAGCCTGTGTGCTCATGCCAAATAATATGGCGGCACATAAAACATAGTACTTCATCTATTTTTTATTTTACAATTGTTGATTGATAATTTTTTGAATGTTAAACGTTTAATGTTGCAGGCCTGCCTACCGCAGG
>DYOK01000082.1:2982-11268 GCA_020720565.1 Acetofilamentum sp. | reverse complement strand
CAAATTCAAACAAGATATATTCAACTAGAAAATAAAAAATATGGAAGAGATTACAATAAAGAAAGGTTTTTTGAAAATTGAAGGGAATAAGCTTCTCATTAAAGATAAAGCAAGAAATGAAAAAATAAATGATATTTCAGTATCTATTTTTTTCTTACTTTGGGGGTTAGTGAGAGCCTATGACTCATTTGACAAGATGGGATTTAAATTTTATTCTGGGTTATTATTATTATTGCTCGGGGTATCTTTTTTGATTTTTTCTTTATTAAAAAGTACTGCAAATGAAATTGAACTCGAAGATATTTTAAATGTTAGAATACGTCATAATTTGTTGAACCAACAATTATTGATAAAACTTAAAAGCAATAAGAAAAGGATAGTAAAATTCGAAAAAGAAAACGAATTAGCATTAAAGAAAGCTTTGAAGTCTCACGAGTTAAAAATAGTTGATTAAAATATGGATATATATACGAAAAGTCATAAACTTGTGAATTGAAACATAATACAATTAAGTTCCAGATGATTTTAAAAGTTGCTGTCTGATTCGTCAGGTTATCGATTAGAGCGATGAATTTTTAGATTAGAAAACAGCTTAACGCAAAGACAAAACTTTGACGAACTTGATGACCTAAACTCACAGACATGAATGAAGAAAATGATTGAAAGCTCAGAGCGATAAATCTGCCCTGTTTTTAAAGGCAACCGTTAAAGTATATTAACAGATATGATTATAAATCAATAACAGGTCGAAGACCTTAATTTTCAATGATTTCGAAATATGAGTAAATCGATAAAAAACCGCATCGACATTGTGTATTCGACCAATCCCGATTTTGAATACCAACATGACGAGCCCGAAGTGGTCGAAACTTTACCGCCAAATCTGCAAGACCTTAGAGTGAGTCTCGACCGCAAACAGCGAGCAGGAAAAGAAGTTACACTGGTTTCTGGATTTGTAGGCATCGACGACGATCTAAAAGCGCTGGCCAAAATTCTTAAAACCAAATGTGGAGTTGGAGGAACGGCCAAAGATAGCGAAATTATTATCCAAGGTGACTTTCGCGAAAAAGTGAGCAATATTTTAATCGAACTCAAATATAAGGTTAAAAAGAATGGGCGCTAAGCGAATCGAATGTTTTGGCGTTTATCAATCCTTAAAGTATGGTTTGTATAATTAAGAATTTGATTTGGCTGCGTATCGCTTAACTTTTCCCCCACTTATTTTCAAGTACCGTAAGCATGTTGTTGAGTAGTTCTTCTGGTGCTTGATTGGCATTGATCCAATGGATTGTTATGCCTCGGCGTTCCATTCCCCTGAACCATGTCATTTGACGCTTTGCAAATTGGTGTATCGCAATTTCGAGCTGCTCGTACATATTTTGATAGCTTATTTGATGGGTAAGGTACAAGGTTAAGTATTTGTACTCCAGTCCATAATAGATTAAATCTTCGGGCTTAAGAAATTGGAGCAAAGTTTTAACCTCGTCTATCATCCCATTTTCTAGCCTTTGTTTCAGGCGAGTGCTAATTTTTTGTCGTCTGATGTCTCTATCGATATCTAAACCGATATATAAGGTGTCGAGCTTGGGGTAATCTAAATCGAACGTGCCTTGGTTTTTCTGGTATTCGGCTATTTCTAGGGCTCTTATGGCTCTGCGCTTGGTTTCTGTGTCGGAGCGGTTGTGCAGTGGTTTTAATTGAGCTAGAATTTCGCTTAATTCTTCTAAACTTTTATGTTCGAGTTGTTGTTGTAATGCCACGTTAGGAGGGACTTCACTCATCTGATAATTTCTGGTAACGGCTTCGATGTACAAGCCAGATCCACCACATAAAATGGGCAGTTTATTTTGCTTTTCGATGCTTTCGAACGCTGCAAAAAAATCCCTTCGGAATTCGAAAATATTATATTTGTATCCGGCTTCGGCGATATCAATCAGGTGATAAGGAATGCTTCCACTTGGGAGTTGATATTCGTCCAAATCTTTTCCGGTGCCTAAGTTCATTCCACGGTATATTTGTCGCGAATCGCCCGAAATAATTTCTGAATTAAGATGATAAGCCAATTGCACGGCAGCCTTGGTTTTTCCCGAAGCTGTGGGACCTAAAATAACAATTAACGGATGTTCGAGATGCTTGATATGTAACGAAGAGTTATTCTTTCTCACGATTGGATAGGAGATTAAGCTTTTTAATTAGATCGGCTGTTTTAAATGGTTTCCCAATAAAGTCGTCGATACCACCTTCGATAATTTTCTCTACGTCTTTGGCTAAATAGTCCGAAATAATTGCAATTATTGGAATGTGGATATGCAGCCCTTGTTCGAGTGTTCTAATTCGCGAGGCCACTTCGTAACCATCCATTACCGGCATATTGATGTCGAGCAAAATCAGGTCGTACTTATTTTTAAAGAACAAATCTAAACCTTCGCGACCGTTACTGGCCATGTCGAGTTGTTTGACCGTTTTGTCGAGAGCAAAAAGTATAGATTTTTGTGTAATGGGATTATCTTCCATCAGTAAAACGCGCATTTTACTCAATCTTTTTCTCGACAAATGGTCGAGGGCTTGCGAGTTGAACGACGATAGGGCATAGCTTTGCTCGGTAATAGTTTCCGATTTGTAATGCATATCTTTTACAATTTTTTGATTGAAACAAAGGCTTAAATATTGCATCGAGTCGTGCAAAATTATACGTCCACCCATTTGTTGAACCAGTGGGACTAAAGATTCTAAACCCATTTTAATCAATTCGATACCATGTTCTTCGGTTTGAACGATATTTTTGCCTTTACATTCGCGTTTAAAATGGGTATCGTTAAGTTTGTCTTTCTGAAACTTGTAAAACACATATCTTATTTCCAGATAGTTAAGTGATTCGGCGCCTTTCTGGACGTCGAGTTCGATTTTGGTTTTACTATCGAAATTACTCGAAATAAACTTCTCTAATATATTGTATACTATTTGTTTAACAATAAGCGGATTGCCGTATAAAACAGCAGGTAAGCTTTTGTCAATTACAAAGGAAATGTCGGGTTTATAGGAATCGAAAAGTCGGATGGTTTTGTCGACCATCGAAAATAAATTGTAATCGCTATTGTGCGATTTGTCTCGCAAACTAAACTCGGAGTATTCGCCTAAACTATTGATGACATTGATTAAATTCAGGGCTCCGTCGTTAATGTTTTCGATGGTTTCTTTGTTTTTTGAATGTTGGCTGCTGCGTTTAACTTCGTTGACCGATTCGAGAATATCGTTGGTGATGTTTCTAATCTGATTCGATAATTTGACTACAATCGAACGGCTATTTTCGATATCGGTTTCTAATGTGGCATCGACCACTTCTTCCTCTTTTCGGAACAATTCAATGGTCCATTCTCTAAAGAATAGCAATATAACTAAGGCAAAATAGGAAAGCAGTAAACGGGGTTTTAACTCAGGAACAATGCCATCGTCGAGAATATAGGAGGGCAAGTAAAACATGACAATCAAATATAACCAAAACAAAAGGCTAATTAATGTCCCTTGTCGAGCCCCCAAAATGGCCAAATTGGCAGCAGGAATCGAATAGAACCAAAGGTAACCAAAACCATAACGGCCACTGTCAAAAATAACATACGAAAGTGTTAAAGTGTAGGTAACAATAAAAAGATACGACGAAAATTTTACAGTTTTTCGATAAAGCAGTAAAGTAATGTTCAATATGTTAATGATAGAGCTAGAAATTAATATAATCGACAATGTTTCCGAATTATTGATAAATGACATGTAGGCAAATATCAAAAACATTGGAATCGAAACCAGCATAGATACTAAGAGCATTAAATGTCGATAGCCTCCTTCGAATTGTTTGGCCACAAAATACGAACGAATGTAATTGGTCAAAAATGATAAAATCCTCATAATTTATTGCTTTGAAAAGACAGCTTATAGGTGCTTATATTTGTTTTTTATGTTAATTTTACTTGGTTTCGAAATAATTAAAACGAATAAGCGTTCGATTGAATGTCTAAAGTAGATAAAATTGAATAGATTTGTAATATAATCATAGAAAAATGTTCATTAAATTTCTCAAGTTCGGAAAAATACTTTGGGTATACATGATTTTGTTTAGCTCGATTGCTAAATCACAATCGGGTATAGATTCTGTAGCGTATTATCCCGATTTTAAATTTAACGATGGGATTTTTATGGATTATAACGATTTTAAGATGAATAACGCCGTTCCTTTTGAGCACATTATTACCTCGTACAATCCGCAAAGTCCCGATTTTTTAACTCAGTTAATCAGCGAACCAGAGTGCAAATATTATCAAGATGGTCAAAAGAAAACCGTTTCGACTAAAACTATTTGGGGATATTCTAAAAATGGGGTCGTTCATATTCAATATTCAAAAGCGTTTTATAGAATTCCTTTACTAGGTCAAATTAGTTTTTTTATTGCCAATGTTGAGGTGGTTCGGTCAAATGGGTATACCGGAAACCCATATCAAAATTCGGTTTATTACCCCTACGAAGGCACATATACAAGTACAGAGCTCCGTAAATTTATTTTTGATTTTTCTACGGGTATGGTTTTCGAATATTCGATTGAAAATCTTACTCGATTCATGAGTGCCGACCAAGCATTATATCAAGAATTTACCAGTTTAAAAAAACGTAAACAGAAAGAGCTCGACTTTTTATATTTGCGAAAGTTTAACGACAAACACCCCATTTATTTCCCAATTTTATAGTTTGAAATGCCTTAACTTCATAACAATAGGCTTAATAAGTAGTTAGAAAAATATAATGTCTGGTTTTATAAAGCTAACAGCATGATTTAATGATAGATAGTAAAAAACAAATAGGTCGAAGACCTTAATTATTAATAGGTCGAAGACCATAAAAGTTCATTTGTATGAAAACAGTATCTTTAACTTTCTTGTTATTTTTATCTTTTCTGATTTTTGCACAAAAAGAAGTGCCGAAACCCGAAGTTATTCAGGCGTTTAAAAAATCGACTACCCTAATTGTACTCGACGATAATCCCTTGATGAGTTATAACTTCAAAATAAAAGAAGCCATCCAAAAAACATGGAAAATTACACCTTATAAGTTTATAAGTGTGGCAGAATACGAAACCATGCGTAAGTCGAGTCAAAATTCATTTTTAACACTCGACCAAGTTTATTTTACCAAAGATAAAACTAAGGCGGAGTATAATTTTCTTTGCCTTTCGATGGGAGGTTCTGCCTACAAAGAGCAAGAAGATATGCCTCAATTGTGCACAGTTCCCGTTTCGTATTTAGGAGTCGACGAAAACAGTTATGTATACAAATTAACAGCATTGCTACAAATTGTTCAGGACCATATTGGTTTTGTAGAATCGCAACCCGATATTAACGACATTAATGTGATTCATCGGTACAACGATAATATGTATTTAATCCAACAAAAAACACTCTATGTAGTTAAAGATGAGTTGGCTAAGGATATTAATACAGAGGCTAAATTTAAAGCAGTTTACCCTTTTGCATTTAAATTTGTAACCCGTGAGCAGCTCGAAAAAATTATCGATTCTAAGACGCCTAACGCGGTATTCATGCATAAAGTAGGTCCCGAAGGTACCGAGAAAAATGCCAGATGTTATAAAACTATTATCGACGCCGAAAATTCGAAATTGTATTTTTTCGATTATCATATGATCGATGTCGAGCACCCCGATGGGCTTTTGTCGAAAGATTTAAAGAAAATGGCCAAAGCCAAACCAGAGCTTAAAAAATTGTAGGTACAAGAAAATAAGTCAACGACTTTATGATTAAACTATTAAAAACTTACCCTCGAACATTTTGGGTAGCCAATACCATCGAATTGTTCGAGCGTTGGGCTTGGTATGGCTTCTTTATGTTGTTTGCCAATTACTTAACAGGGTCTCGCGATTTGGGTGGGCTCGAATTTTCGCAAACTCAAAAGGGTTTAATCATGGGCATAGGTACTGGCATTTTGTACTTCTTACCCATTTTAACTGGTGCCATAGCCGATAAGTTTGGGTATCGACGCATGTTGAGTTTGGCGTTTCTGATTTACTTTTCAGCATTTATTATCATCCCTCAATTTAGTTCGTTCGAGGCTGTATTCGCCATTTATATATATTTGGCTGTGGGAGCGGCCATGTTTAAACCAGTTATTTCGGCTACAATTGCCAAAACCACTCGCCCCGATAATGCTTCGCTTGGATTTGGAATTTTTTATATGATGGTCAACATTGGGGCTTTTCTCGGGCCATTGCTAAGTTTAGTGTTTCGTGCTCAAGTATTTTATATTTCGGCAGCTATGATAGCCCTAAATTTTGTATTGCTTCTGTTTTATAAAAATCCTTCCGATCCAACACCGGATTTATCGGTCAAACAAACGATTAGCGAGATTTTTTCAAATATTTTTACGGTATTGAAAGACGTTCGGTTTTTGGTTTTCTTATTGATTATTTCGGGCTTTTGGGCCATGTACAATCAACTATTCTTTACCTTACCTGTTTTTGTAGAGCAATGGGTCGACACTTCGTCGATGTATCAATTTTTCGATCGGTACATGCCATTTGTTGCCAATCAATATGGTGTCGATGGACAAATGCAAGCCGAGTTTATTACCAACTTCGATGCATTGTATATCATGATGTTTCAAGTTCTGGTTTCGCTTTTGGTGATGCAAATGAAGCCTCTAAATAGTATCATTACAGGGATTATTATTGCCTCTATTGGTTTGTCGATAAGTTTAATGACCCAGCAAGTTTGGTTTATGTTGCCCGCACTTTGGGTGTTTGGGATAGGCGAAATGATGGCCTCGCCTAAAGTAACCGAATATGTCGGAAGCATTGCCGACGATACAAAAAAGGCGCTCTATATGGGTTTTGCATATTGGCCGTTGTTTTTGGGAAATATATTTGCAGGAGTAATTTCGGGATCGGTCTATCAAAATTTGTCCGATAAACACAGTTTGACCATCCGTTGGGCAGAAGCTAAAGGTTTGAAAATTGACCCCACATTGAGCCATTCCGAATATTTTAATCGAGTAGCGGCGCAATCGAATCAAAGCCCCAAACAATTGACACAAACCCTGTGGGAAACCTACCATCCATCTCAAATATGGATGATTATCCTTGCAATAGGTTTGATTTCGGCACTCAGTTTATGGGGGTTCCACAAGTTCAATAAAACCAATAGAGCATAATTTAAGGCGAAACAGGCACCAATCCAAAGTCTTGAGCCACTTGGAATGTAGAATGGAAGCCCCTGTCTACACCAAATGTACCAGTTTTTCCACCTTTATACGATTGTTCCCCGGGGGCGATTAAGATTTGATGACCTAAATGGTCTATCAGGTACAGTTTAATTTGCGTTTGGTTTTGGCTGTTATTGTATCCTGAGTATTGAATGCCTACGATATCTTTAAAGTTTGATATTTGAATATCCGCTATCGTGTCGATTTGGTGAATAGCTGCCCATTGTTGGAGTATTATTGTCGCATTTTTGGGGTTTACAATGTGGTCTTTTTTACCTTGCCAGATCGAAATTTTTGGATATTGCTCCTTATAATTGGGGTTCTGAGATCGAACGAACTCTAGCAAATCGGATACTTCGGGGCTTCTTTTACCTTGCAAAGTTTTAAATGCTTCACCTGGATTTTGAGCAATACCATATGCACCGCCCGCAAAAAATGCACCCGCTTGGAACAAATTGGGATAATCGGCTAATAACGCGATACCCATGGCCGCACCTGCAGAAAGTCCTGTAATGTAGACACGTTGCGAATCTACCGATTGCTTAGCGATAAGTGCACGAATCATGTGATAGATAGAGGCTGCTTCGCCCATGTTTTTGGATATGTCCTCTTTTTGGAACCAATTAAAACAAAGCGAGGTATTGTTGGTCCATTTTTGTTGAGGATAAAGCACCACAAAACCATAATAGTCGGCCATTTGATTCCATCCGGTAAGTTCAGCAACCGATTCCGCCGTTTGACCACAGCCGTGCAACACCACAACCAAAGGAAGAGGGACAGAATCTTTAGAAGGATAATGCACCCTCATTTTTAGATTTCCAGGATTATCGAAAGCAATTTCATCTAACGAAAAATCGTTTTGAGCATTTAAAGTGCTCGAAAAGCTTACTAAAGCAAGAATCCATATGAGTTTTGAGATTTTCAAGAAAAAATATTTTATCCTATTTTGAAACTAAGAAAGAAAAAATGAGTTAAGTAATTAAAATTTAGATATTTAAACTAAATAATAAGGGATCAGTAACTTTCAAC
>DYOK01000082.1:0-2882 GCA_020720565.1 Acetofilamentum sp. | reverse complement strand
TACGGCAGACAGGCCTGCAACTTGAAACTTGAAACTACTCAACAACATTCGTCAATCAAAAATCGTCAATCAAAAATTACTTGATTTTACCGGCCAAAGTGATTACTTTTTTCTCGTTAATTTGGTCGCCATTAGGATGAGTTAACTGGAATACAATCAGATAAATACCAAGGCTAGAGATTTGATTCTCCTGGTTGCGGCCATCCCATGTCCAATCGCCTGTCAAACCTAAATATTCATTTTGCGATAGATTTTTAATCAGATGTCCACTAACCGAATAAATGCTCACATTCGACAAATAGCCGCTTTGAGGCAATCGATACGAAACGAGTAAAATGTCGTTATACCCATCCAAATCGGGCGAAAATGAAGCCGACGATAATCCGAAATAATCCGAACCTTGATTGACCGATTCGTAAAATTGCGAATTTTGATAAGTCGGAGTGCCAAAACCTGCAGTTTGAGCGGCAGATTGCCACGAAGCGGCATCAATGGCCGCTTTGTTAAAACTGACACGTTCTAAACTTACGCCTTCAATTTCGGTCAAAAGAGGGGAGTGCCATTCGGCATTGTATGCGGCTTGGTCAATGAACTTGTCGCCTTTGTTCACTATGGCAATTCGGTCTTCGGTTGTCGATATACTGGGTACATTTTCGGTTTCGAATAAACGATCTCGGTTTTTAACTGTAAATGAGGCGTTGATGTTCGACGAAGAACGCGTCAGAACAAAGTAATCGTTAGGAAATACCAATCTGGGCTCACTAAACAAAATGTTTTTGGGCGCCCATTGATTGTCTTCAAAAATGGCGATTTTTGTTTCGCTTAGGTCGATAATTTTCGACGAACGATTAAAAAATTCAATAAATTGTGAGCCATCACCTAAGGCATTAAACATAATTTCGCTAAAAAGGACATCGTTACTATCAATCGCTTCAGGTATACCAATGCGTATGTTTTGTGGAATTTCTAATATTTGCCCCGAGCAGTTATCAATGGTATCGGCAATGCTTAAGGTATATACCACATTGGTATCAAAAATTGGATTGAAATTTAAAAGCAGATAAGAAGAGCCAATATTATAGATAACCGAATCTGCTATATGTCCTTCTAATTGATATTGATTTTTTTGCGCTTGAAAAATAGGCGAAATCAACTGGTTGAATTGTACTTTTATTTGAGATGAATCTACAAAAAAAGCGTTGTCGACAATTAATGGTAATAGACTTACCGATTGTCCGATAACAGAGTTTGTGACTCCCGGTGTTCCGCCTGAGTTTGAAATAGACGATGTCCAATTGGTTTCAAAATTACAGGCTTGATTGGGGTCGATAAGTTCCATAGACCAACCTCCTTCGGCTTTATATGTGGCAGTATGCCAATCGTCGGTATAATTCACTTGATGAATCCATTGGCCGCTAGGACTTTTTAATACAATGGTACCTGATGTGTTGCTCAGACTCATATCCATCTCAATTTTATCGATTTGTGGGTCGAATAAATTTGAAAGTGTATCAAAAACGATAAGTAGATATCCCAACGAATCGATATTGCAATTGGGAATGGTTTTGCTTGTACTGCCAATTTTAAGTGTCCAATTATCTAATTTCTGCAAATAAGGTTTGGGGTTGTAGATTTCTATATATTCTGCTTCGGGTAAGTAAACTGTAGGCGAAGGGTCTGTCATAATCTCGTTTATTATCAGACAAAAAGATTTTGGGATGTAGTATGAAATTGGTGTGCTCAAGGTTTGATTGATGGTGTTCCCTTTTGAATCGGTTAAATTATTGTAACGCAGCGTAAGCTGCTGTTCCTCGGGTATTACATTGGTAAAGTTTAATACTATTTTACCTTGCGAAGCCCATGTTTTTGTAACCGAGCTAGGATGGCCAAGCCCATCGATTTCGAATTGCCCAACGGCTAAAAAATTGGTATCGAGGGACTCGTCAAACCACATTTCGACCTGATTGGCATTAATAATCATTGCCGTACTGAGAACAGGGGCTTCCAAATCGACCACATAAGTTTCTAAATAGATTTTAAGACTGGCGTCGTTTATACGCCAAGTTCCTGTGCTCCCTTCGGCATTGTAGCCATACCAACGAATATAAATAGTGTCTTGTGGGTAAACCAAAATATCTAAATTAGAAAAAGCAGAATCGCGCTCCAAATCGTTATCGGGCACATTCCCAATTCCTAAACTCACTGGAGTGCTGAGGTCTAGATTTCGATAGTATATAACTTCGTAATTTCTAATACCTGTTCCAGAACGACGTTCACTGTACTCAATTTTACTTAATTCGAAAGTATCTAAGGCTGTGGAGATTAGAGCAACTTGAAAATAATCGGCTGTATCGACTCCCGCCGTGCTCCAGCTTTTGGCTGTTGCACCTGTAGCTCCAAAAGCAAAACTACTTAATCCACTTCCGGCTTTAAAGTCGACGCAAACTAACTCCTGATGGTTCGAAATACCTTGGCCATTACTGACCAATTCCCAAGATAATTGCTGTGCCCAAACGTTTGATTCTATCATCAATCCCAACAAAAGCACGATTGAACCACTTATCGAATTTATTCTCATATTTTAATCTATTTTTGATTTGGTAAATGTAGTAAAAAACTCTTAGATCTGTTAAAATTTGTTATAGTAAAACGCTATGGTGAGGTTTTTGAAATAATGATATGCTTATTAATTTTAAAATGATTCAATATGTTTATAATCAGTCAATTATTTAATGAATTTTTTAAAAGCGAAAAAGCGGGTGGTTTGATGTTAATTGCAGCAACCACACTTTCGTTAGTCCTTGCCAATAGTTTTTTGCAAGATATTTATTCTAATATTTGGGCGTATCCCATTTGGGGACATAGTATGGTACATTGGGTTA
>DYOK01000081.1 GCA_020720565.1 Acetofilamentum sp. | reverse complement strand
AACCATTAAAGCCAAAATTTATGTTTTAACAGGTAAGCTTGATTTCTCTTTGATTAACCCCAATTATGCTACCCACACACTTTTATAAAGAACCAAATCAAAGTACTTAGATGTTCCAAACCCTATGGCTTGACAATTATTATATCGTTTTGTGGAATGAATTGCACATTTAGACTTTCGGCAATCAGTTTAAGGACCGACTGAAGCGATTTTTGTTCGTAATGAGCTGTTAATGGAATTTGCTCAATGCTCGTGTCTAACATCTCAATTTTGCAGCCATAAGTCAAATTGATATCTTCAATCACTTGTTTTAAAGGCGTTTGAGTAAAATCGAGTGTTTTGGTTTTCCACGATAAGAAATTGGGCGAAACCTGATCCGAACTTTGAATTTTATCTTGATTATCGGTAATATCGCAAGCTTGTCCAGTGGTTAAAACCATTTCGTCGCCTGTTTGACTTTTAACCGATACTTTCCCATGATCCACAATAATTCGAGTCGTTTGAGTTAATGCATCGAAGCGAATGTAAAAAGCGGTTCCCAATACGGTTACTGTTACCTGATTGGCTTCTACCACAAAGGGCTTTTCAGGATTAGGCTGTACTTCGAAAAAAGCGCTTCCATTGAGTTTAACTTTGCGTTGCGAATCGTTAAAGTGTTGATCGAACACAATTTCTGACTTACTGTTAAGACTTACCGTACTTTGGTCGGGCAAGGTATAAGCCATCCAATGTGCTCCAGATTGGATTTCGGTGTCGGCAGAATCAAAAACAAGATACCACATGGTAAAGATGGCTAATACGATTATTGAGGCTGCTACCATCCATTTGGTAAAATTGAAATCGCGGCGAATGGCTTGTTTTTGAAGTGGTTTTGGGGTAGAAACAATGGTTTTAAATTGCATCCACTCTTGTTCGGGTGTGGTTGAATTAAACGATTTACTCAGCTCTGCCAATTCCCATGTTTTGCGGTAACGTTGATATGTTATTTTATTTTCCGCCGAGGAACTAACCCACTCTTCCAAAAGTCTTTGCTCTTGGTCGTTGGTTTCGTGGCTCAAATATTTGCCAATCAAATCCAAAAAGTTGATATGTTCTTCGTTAAAATTCATTCTTAAATTACGCTGACTTTCACTTAATATTTATAATTCTCAATTCTTAATTCTCAATCTTTAATCTTTAATCTTTAATTCTCAATCTTTAATCCTTAATCTTTAATCCTTAATTTAATCAATATCCCAAATGTGATACACCTATAAGTAACTTTCCCCCTATTCTAATAATCGAAAAATAATCCACAATCCCACATAATCTTTCAAATCTTCCCTTAAAACTTTGAGGGCCTTACCCATTTGATTTTCTACTGTTTTGATGGAAATTTGCAACTTGTCGGCAATTTCTTGATATTTGAGTCCTTCGAAACGACTAAGCTCGAATACTTCTCGGCATTTCTCGGGTAAACTGGCTATCGATTGATCGATTAGTGCTTGCAAATCGTCTTGTTCAATCGAGAATGCTGAAGGGCTTGCTTCGTAATGACTCAGTTCGTCGTCTAAAATGCTGCTCCTAAACTTTTTATGGTCTCTCAGGTAATTAAGCGAACGATTCCGAACCGAAGTATACAAATACGATTTGATGGATTGGTTTAAATCTAAAGCATCTCGCTTTTGCCATAAATTGACAAACACATTTTGCACAATCTCATGTGCAGCATCGGCATCATAAACAAACCCTTTCGAAAAACCGCAAAGTGGTTTAAAGTAAAGTTTAAACAAACTTTCAAATTCGTTTTCTGATAATATGGCAATAGTTTGAGACAATATCTTTCAATTTGAGGGTACTAATTTAATGTTTTTTCGTCTAGTGTTAGTTTTTAAAATTATTTTTTTTATACCTACCATCTTCTGGCATGAATTTAGATAATTTTTTTGACATTTTTTAACCTTTTTAGAATACTATAAATTCAAAATAGCAATAGATTTAACATGAATAACGATTAAAGCAAAAACTTATGTATCATATTATTATTCAATCATTTAACTTATTTTAATTAAAACATGAAATCATTATTTAGTATTGTGACCATGTTGGTTCTAGGCTTGAGCTTGAGTGCCCAAACCGAAACGAACGACAGGGCAGGTCTCCAAAGCAAAATGGAAAATGGACAAATTCTTTTAGAGAAGTCATTTTTTAAGATGGGAATCATCTACAATACCGAAATAAAGACAAGCAACACTGGTAAAAGCGATTTGGAAATTAGACACATAAAAACTTCTTGCGGCTGTATCGCAGCTAGCTTAACACTTTCCAGTATAAAACCAGACGAAAAAGCGAGTATTAAAGCCAGTTTCAACACAAAAGGTAAACATGGTAAACAAACCAAAACCAATACGGTAACCACCAACGACCCATCGCAACCCAAGGTGGAGATTTCGATGATTGGCGAAGTGCTCGACCCACCTAATGTCATCAAACCAGTCGGATCGCCCATTAACAACAATCCTACTCCAAAAAATTAATTTTTTACTTTCAATATTATTTATACATTTGAGCTAACTTTAGTTAATATAATTATTAAATTTTCTTATGAAGCGTATTTTATTTTTATCGATCTCATTGCTCTTAGGAAGTTTGCTTTGGGCACAAACTGCTGAACAAGACTTGTCGAAGTACAAGTTTAAAATGGCCAACGACAAGCTGCTTCTCGAAAAAAATCAGTTTAATCTTGGAAATGTCTACAATGATGAAACCAAGACCGAAACTGTAGAAGTTTATAACGTTAGCGATTCAGCTATGGCTATTACGTTTAACGGAAGTAATTTTGTTAAAATGACCCTGAGTGTCGAAGTCCCTTTATCAAAAAAAGAGCTAAAAACTGCCAATGGTGTCACTACAAAAACACAAGTTACTACTGTTTTAGCCCCAAAATCGGTGGGTAAAATCACCATGGAATATTTGACTTCGCTAAACAAAACCCAAGAAGGAAAACAAAATTGGGGTGCTCAAAACCAACGTGTCAATGTGGTTGTAAATGGAAAACAAGACCACAGAAACGCTTTTAATGTTAGAGCCACAATTGTTGAGAATTTTGCTTCGCTATCTGAGGAAGAAAAAGCCAAAGCGCCACGAATCGAATTCGAAATGCCTAGCTACAATTTTGGAACAGTTAACCAAGGTGAGCAAGTGGTATACGAATTTGTTTACAAAAATATTGGCGAAAGAGATCTGGAAGTTCGGAATGTAAAAGGGAGTTGAGGCTGCACCGCCGTCAGCACAACTGACGCTTCCGTTAAAAAAGGCCAAACAAGCACTATTAAAGCTACTTTAAACACCGCAGGTAAAAGTGGTAAACAAACTAAAACCATTACGGTAACCACTAATGACCCCACACAACCTACAGTTGTGATACAAATGACGGGTGAAATTTTGGTACCTACACCTGAAACGCCGGAGGGAATGACGCCTACTAATAATGCTTTATCGCCTAAGAATCATTAAAAAAGACTTGTATAAAATTTTAAAAACGTGCTTTTTCCAAGGCACGTTTTTTATTTAAGGTCTTCGACCTATTTCATATTTTTGCAAGTGGTTATTTATCAATTTTCCAGCTTAATAAAATGTGCATTAAATAATACATCATACATACGAAACACTGTAAAACCGCTTGTTAGTGTTCCCGTCAATGCGTGGCTGCTCGAAGGATTGTAAAACACTATCTATCTGAATAATATCAGTAAATTAAAAAAATGATTCTTTCATTTACAGCACCCCACCTGCTAAAAAAAAACTATTACAAAAAGGATTCGTCTTTTAGCAATAAAATATGGGTCGAAGACCTAATCTCAGCAAAAAAATGTACTTTTGATAAATTTTTTCATCTATGGACTATAATACCAGTCGGCCAATGCTTATACTTCCGGAATACGGAAGGAATATCCACCAAATGATTAAAATCCTTAAGGGGATTGAAGACCGAAACGAACGAAACGAACAAGCCAAAGTGGTAATTGATGTGATGTCGTCTATCAATCCCTCGATGAGAAACAGAGAAGATTTGGAGCAGCATCTTTGGACGCATTTAATGATAATGGCCGAATTTGATTTAGATATCGATATCCCTGTGACGATCCCAGAGAAAGAAAAAATCTATAACAAACCCGAAATTTTATCTTATCCAAAAAACGAAATTAAGATTCGCCATTACGGACGACACATCGTGGCATTGATCGATGAAATGCATCAATTCGAAGACGAAGCACTTAAATTATACTCTATTCAGATTCTGAATCAAATGAAAAAGGATTACATGGAGTGGAATAAAGACTTGGTTTCGGACGAAATTATTATCAACGATTTTAAAAGAATGGCCAAACGCTCTGTCGATTATTTAGGCGATATCCAATTGGCCGATGTGAAGATTCAAAAACCTAAAAAGAAAAATAATAAACGAGGCAAATGAGTACTTTCGAGATTGTAGGTGGGCGTCAACTGAATGGCACACTTTATCCACAAGGGGCAAAAAACGAAGCATTACAAATTATAAGTGCAGTTTTATTAACCAAAGAACCGGTTACCATCTCTAATATCCCTAATATTCTGGACGTCAATAAACTAATTGAACTTTTAGAAGGCTTAGGGGTTTATGTTACTACCAAAGGCAAGGGGGTTTATACGTTCCAAGCCGAACACATCAATATCGAATACCTAATTTCTGACGAATATAAACGTTTAGGTACGGCTTTGCGCGGTTCTATAATGGTTTTGGGTCCGCTTTTGGCTCGTTTTGGTAAAGGTTTTCTACCGAAGCCCGGCGGCGATAAAATTGGACGGCGAAGATTAGATACCCATTTTATTGGTTTCGAAAAACTTGGAGCTCGGTTTAATTACGACGAAAAAAATGCGTACTATTCGGTCGATGCCACGCAACTTAAAGGCACATATATGCTTTTAGATGAGGCCTCGGTAACAGGTACCGCCAATATCATTATGGCTTCGGTTCTTGCCGATGGACAAACCACAGTATACAATGCAGCTTGTGAGCCCTATATTCAGCAGCTTTGTAAAATGCTCAATCAAATGGGGGCTCAAATCACGGGCATTGGTTCAAATTTGCTTACAATAAACGGTGTAAAGTCGCTTCATGGCACAGAACATCGTATTTTGCCCGATATGATTGAAATAGGCAGTTTTATTGGTTTAGCCGCCATGACCAAATCGGAAATCCTAATTAAAGACGTGGCATACGACCAATTAGGCATGATTCCCCATGTATTTTCGCGTTTAGGCATACAAATGGAACGCCGAAACGATGACGATTTGTGGATACCTGCACAAGAACACTACGAGATTGACACCTTTATAGATGGCTCGATACTGACCATTGCCGATGCACCTTGGCCAGGCTTCACACCCGATTTGCTTAGTATCGTTCTGGTAACAGCAACCCAAGCTAAAGGCAGTGTATTAATCCATCAAAAAATGTTCGAAAGTAGACTATTCTTTGTCGATAAACTGATTGATATGGGTGCACAAATTATACTATGCGACCCACATAGAGCCAATGTAATTGGTTTAGACAATAAAATACAACTTAGAGCTACCGAAATGAGTTCCCCTGATATTCGGGCTGGTGTTTCGTTGTTGATAGCAGCCCTTTCGGCCGATGGTATCAGTCGCATACATAATATCGAACAAATTGATCGTGGATACGAATCTATCGATTTACGATTAAACGAATTAGGAGCTTCAATTAAACGAATCAAATAGAACATTAAAGTTTCCTTTTATTAGACCATCATATGAATCATCTGCTCAAATCAATCAGTTTTTTTTCTGTATTTTTAGCCGTATTTGTAAGCTTTCAATCTTGCGAACTGCCCGAAAGAAAACCCAAAGATCACCCTTATTCGGAGTTTATCAATTCTCAGGATTTGGAAAAAAAAGTATTGGAAACATACGAAAATGGCGTCGATAAAGCGGTCATTTATACTGTTAAAAACGACCCAACTCAAGAAAATGTAAAAGAAATTCACTTTTACGAAGATGCTAAAACCCAAGTTGAAGGCACAATGAAAAATGGCTTGCGTCATGGCCACTGGACATTTTATCATAAAAACGGCAATATATGGAGCACTGGCAATTTTGAAGAAGGGAAAAGCGTTGGTCGTTTTGATATCTTTGATATCGATGGAAAAATTAAAGTAAAATCGTACTACGAAAACGGGGTTAAGGTTAAAGAAGAATACTTTAAAAATGGAGTTTTAGAACGCTCGGTCGATTTGACTAAGAAACGATAAAAGAAGAATCAATAAAATAAAAAAGGGAAGAGCAATCTTCCCTTTTTTATTTTATATGTAAAAATTACTATTTCATTTTCGACAAGGGCACAGGCATGTGCATGGTTCCTAAAAGCGAAGGGCCGTGAGAAACTTCGATGCGTTCGGCAAAATAGGGTTTACCGTACGAACCACCAGCATAATCTTCCTTAACCAAAACGCCTTTTTGTAATCGGGTTCCGTATTCACCGGTATAAACCACGTCGGCTTTGCATGTACGATATAATATAACGCCCAAAGAACTGGTCACCACTTTCCATTCGGTTTTGGTGGCTACATCGACAACTTGTGCATTAATGCTGCTTTGTTTTAAATGATTATCAACAGCTACCCAATCGCCTGTGGCATGCGACAACTTTTTAGCTGAACTTGCTGTAGCCATATTGTTAATGGTATTGGCATTGATGGTTAAATCTATCGACGTTTCGGCTATTGCAGGCCATTTGGCAAAGTACGCAGCTTCGAATTCATAGGCTGTATTTAATGGAATGCTTTGACGAGAATATGCTTTAATTACCAATTTATGCGTGCCTTGCGATAATTTTCCGCCATACAACATGTCCCAAAGTGCATAAGCAATCGGGTTGGTATTATCGTAAAGTTTACTTGAATTAAACGGAGCTTCTACCACATCGTAACTGGCGTCGGTTTTAGGCAAAATGCTCATATTAAATTGCTTGGTAACTTGATAGTCGTCGCCTTCCAACGATTTGCTCCATGCCGCTAAAGGTTTTCCATCAATTGATACATAAAACTCTATATAGCCATGGTCGTAATCGCACGACGAGGCTTGGCACCACTTCATGTTATAATATTTGGGTGGTTTAGGCAAATTTAAAACAGCAGAAATATCAGAAGTTCCAGGTTCGAACGAAGCAGAGGCAAATTGGAATTGTCCTTTTTCGTTGTCGTTCAACGGACGCAAATGTTTGGGGCCGAATTTAGCTAAAGCATTGGATCCGCCTTCGGCCGATTTTACGGCCACTTCGCCAGTGCAAATCACTGCCATGGGCTCATTGGAATCGCTTTGTCCAAGGCCAAATTCAATTTTCACCTTGTGATTTCCACTAGCCAATTTACTCATAGCAGCTGCACCGTATTGTTTGGGTATGCTGTTCTCTTGGAACAACTGCTGAAACATCCAGATATCTTGCTGGGTTTCGAGCATCGATTGATCCGATTCAATTTGTTTTAAAAAGTCGGGGCTGACATTCAATGGTATATCGATATAGGCCCATTGTTTTGAAATATTGCTTGCAAAACTGATGGGTTTGGTCATAAATACCTTTTCGCCGTCGATGAATACACTTATAAAACCATATGCCGTGTAATCGGCTTGTATACCTTTTTCTTGCGACCATTCTATCATGGTTTTACCCAATTGCATGCGAACATAAAGCTCTTCGGATGCAGTAACTTCCGACTTGTATCCATTAGCTTTAAAAGTGGTAAAAAAGTACCCTTGTCCAGCTTTCATATCTTCGGCAGCAATAGCAACTGAGGGTTTGGTTTCGGGTTTTGACGAGCTTTCCGACGATTCGTTTTTTTCGGTGGTATTATCGGTAGCTTTCTCAGTGGCCGATTTGGCCTTGCTTTTTAGGGCGTTAACCGCTCCAATTTGAGCTTCGAGCGAGGTCGAGAACATTAGGCTTGCTGTAATAGTAACAGACCAAACAGATAAATTATTCTTCATTTTTTGTAATTTAAAATTGATATTATTGAATTCCTGTTGTATAAAAACGCATGATTAATTTCCAGTATACTCCCAAATGTTTAATTCTGGATTGAATTTGTAAAAATTCTGAAGTCCAATAAATGCGTTCAAAACTGCAGTTTGTTGCTTTTCTGGCGTCACTTCGGTTTTAAGCAAGGCAGATGGGTCGAACATGCCTGCTGTGGCTTGTGCTCCGGCAGAATTGATAGCACCTGATACCATACTACCCGCTGCACCACCTAACATTGCTCCGAGTGCATTCGAAGCTGAACCCACTGCCATGTTTGCAGCCCCTTGCATAGCCGCATTTTTTAGTGCCATTTTCATAATTTCGTCTTGGTCGGGCATCACAATCCCGATGGTTTCTATAGCGTGATCCTGATTGTGGGCTTTAAATTTTATCGTAACCTGCTGACCCTCCAATATTTCTGATTGAATCAAAGATTTGATGTTGTCGTAAGTAACTTCCATAAGTTCTAAATTTTAGTTTGTTTCGTTAATTTGATTTATAAGGAGCGGTAATTTGTTCATAAGAAAGATTTCGAATATTTGAGTCTGCTTTATTCATTGGAATCTGACAGGGTTTGACTTTGCACATTCTCTTTTCCGAGTTCTGGTCGCACTCAAAATATATGATGTGATCGTTTTCCGAATTCAATACAGCAAATTTTGGTTCAAACCAAATGCACGTTTCTTTTTCGGTTTTATCCTGTTTTTTTATCCAAATTGTTCTTTCATGAGGTTTTGATGCTCTTTTTTGAACTTTTATGGTCGTTTCTGTTTGATGCGAGCATGAGAATAAAAACACAATCCAAATAGACAAAGTGCTGATTATAAAAATATTAAATCTCATTAAAAGTAATTCGTAATTTATTAAATACCAGATATTTAGATACAATTCAGTATCGTTCAAACGCTTCAAATACAATGGGTGGTTTAGCATTTCAAAAGTATCAAAACAAGTGAAATGGTTCATTTTTAAATGGTAAGGGGTCTTGAATAAATGGCGAGTTGACTTCAGATTCGGGTAAACGACATGGTGTTATCGAATTGTCGTATGCCGATTAAAGAAATAGTGAAATATTAATTCAAACACCGTTAAAAAGCGGAAACTTATTAAATCAGGTTAAGCTTTTCGAGGAATTCCTTTTTGTAAGTACGACTGATATTAAGGTGCTTTTTTCCGATAAATAAGGTGTTTTCTTCGATAGCCGTAATTTTGTCGATTGAAACAGCATATGATCGATGAATCCGCACAAACCGGTTAGGTTCTAACTTTTCGAGCACATCTTTTAAGAACAAATTGACAATCCACTTGCTTTCCGACACATAAATAAACGTGTAATTGTCCATAGCTTCGAGCCATAATATGTCGTCGACATGTATTTTGGTAATGTTATTTTTGTCTTTTACAAACAAAATATCCGATTTCTTTTCGTTGCTTAGGGCAGCATTGGGCACACTTACGGCCTTGCGGTAACGTTCTGTAGCTATAATTATGGTGCGTTTAATGTCGTTGTCGTTAAAAGGCTTGATGATATACCCCATCGGTTTGGCTTCCTCGGCTTTGGCAAAGGTTTTTTCGTCGGAATAGGCTGTCAAAAAAACGATGGGAATTTTAAACCGCTCGGTAATCAATTTGCCCAAATCGATACCACTTTTCCCCGAACCGAGATTAATATCCAAAAGCACAATATCGGGATTGGTTTCCAGCAAAACAGGTAAGGCTTCGTTATAGGAACGAGCAATTCCAAGCGACTCGAATCCCAATTTTATTAATCGTTGTTCTATATCGAGTGCTATGGTAAACTCGTCTTCGACCACTAAAAATTTAATCATGTTTTGATGCTGAATTGAATTGAAAATTTAACGCCTATATCCGACTTCTTACGCACAAAAGTGCCGTTTAACTGTTTTGCAAGACCCATGATCAGTGTAAAACCTAGTGACTCAAGTTTTTTGATATCGAATGTTGCCGGTAAACCTTTCCCGTTGTCACAAAAACTAATCATATAACTTTCGTTGATAAGATTGCCTTCGATTTTAATTCGCCCTTCGGTGGAAAATGCATGGTTAATACTATTCGAAATCAATTCGTTAAGGATTAATCCCAATGGGATTATTTGTTCGATTCCTATTACAACATCTTCTATCTGAGTTTCGACAACGATGTTTTGCTTTTCGATGCTAAACGATTTTTTCAGGTTATCTATCAGTCTTTGCAAATATTCGTTCAAGCTAACCGACTGTAAGTTATACGATTTGTACAGTTGCTCGTGCACCATCGAAATGGCGCTGATTCGGTCTTGGCTCACTTTCAACATATTGTTCAGCTCCAAATTCGAAGAGTTATTTTTCTGTAAATTGAGCAAACTCGAAATCATCTGCAAATTGTTTTTTACCCGATGATGTAATTCTTTGAGCAGTATTTCACGTTCTTTAATACCATTAGAAAGTCGATTGTTGACGCTTTCCAATTCGAGATTATTCTCCTTGAGTTGCTCGCTGTAATTGTAATACTGCCGTGTGTATTGATACATCAAATTGAGTACCCCTATAAAAACTAAGATAAAACAAGAAATGACATCGAGATATTTATCGGCATCGGTTTTATAATAAAATACCCATTCCGGATGCCATTGTTCTATTGTTATCATGGTAATGGTTACGGCAAACAATAAACCCAAATAGATATACAGTCGGATGCCTTGAACTACCGAAAGCGTAAATGCACCAAAAAGAAAAATAAAATAAGAAAATCCACCACCAAGTCCTCCGTTGTACAGCCACATAATGGGTGTAAAAACTATAAAGGCAAACGAAAGGGCAATATCGGTGGCTAATACCGATCGGTTCCCAAAACGCGACATCAGATACAGAAAAAAATACATTACGATCACAAAAACCGATAAATCGACGGTGATTTGTGGTAAATCGGAATAATGATTGACTAAAGCCGAAAATATCCCATAAAGCGACGTCAGCAGAATAGCCGTGGTCGACAAGCGTTGCCGTAGCGGTACTTGTAGAGCATCACCAATAATAAAACGAAACAAGCGGCTAATCATCTATTGTATTTTGGGACTTAATATTAATCAAAATTAACTCAAAATACCGAACCTGCCAATATCAAAAAACAAATAAGCCACCCCATTTCTGGAGTGGCTTGTTTTTAAACATTTTATAATGTTTTTTAGTACTTTGAATAATCTAATGTCGTATTTTGTTTTGC
>DYOK01000315.1 GCA_020720565.1 Acetofilamentum sp. | reverse complement strand
GATATTTGACAGCTTTTAAAATCTTAACTTATCTATTTTTGTCTCGGTGTATCAAATAGTTTGGCTTTAATCTTTAAAGCAGTTTAATAACGTATTCTTTAATATATTTCAATACCATGGATTTATCGGTAGATTATTTGGGATTAAAACTTAAAAACCCTCTGATAGCAGGCAGTAGTGGTTTGTCGAGCACATTCGAAAAAGTTAAAGCACTGGAAAAAGCTGGCGTAGGAGCCGTGGTATTAAAATCGCTTTTCGAAGAGCAAATAATGTTTGAGGCCGACGAAACAGCGGCACAAAATCGATACGAATATCCCGAAGCGGTAGAATATTTAAAGGCTTACAGTCAAAATAGTCAGCTTGAGCAATATTTAAAGCTAATCGAACGATGTAAAAATGAAATCAAAATTCCGATAATTGCCAGTATTAATGCCAGTACCGAAGGGGCTTGGGTTAGTTTTGCTCAAAAAATTGAACAAGCAGGAGCCGATGCACTCGAATTGAATGTTTCGCTTTGGCCGGGAAATTTCGATACAACAAGCGAGCAAAACGAACAACATTATTTTAACGTTATTGAGCAAGTTTCGGAAAAGGTTAAATTGCCATTGGCTTTGAAGATGAGTAACTATTCTGCGGGTTTGGCACACTTAATAAAAACACTCAGTTGGACCAAAAAAGTAGACGCCTTTGTATTATTCAACCGTTATTATGCACCCGATATCGATATCGAGAATCTTAAAATGAGTCACAGTAATATTTTAAATTTTGTACCAGATCCAGCCGTAACTTTGCGTTGGGTAGCCTTGCTTTCTGGACACATTCGCATACCGATTTCGGCAAGTACGGGGATTCGATCAGGAAACGATGTTGTTAAACATTTACTAGCAGGTGCCCAAACCACTCAGGTGGTCAGTGTATTGTACCAGAATGGGTTAGGAGATATAAACCAAATGCTAATTGATATTGAACATTGGATGCAGAGAAAGAATTATAAAAAAATTGATGATTTCAGAGGGCTTTTAAATTATAAGCAAGCAGAAAATCCCGAAATATTTGAACGTATCCAATTTATGAAGTATCTTAGCAGCCTAGAATAAATCATCAGTTTTTTTGAAAATGGAAGAATTAAATTGCGTTGTTACTAACATTATTCAGGTTTCGCCTAATATGAAGATTATGCGCGTTCAACCTGTTGGATGGGAATTGCCAGAGTATAAATCGGGACAGTTTGTCGCTATTGGATTGCTTGGTTCGGCTGTTAAATGTGCTGAAGCTACTCAGGAATTTGCGGAGCAAGACCCCGATAAAATTATTAAAAGAGCTTATTCTATAGCTTCGAGCTCGACACAAAACTATGTAGAGTTTTACATCACATTAGTCCATTCGGGCTCGTTAACACCACGTATTTTTGCTTTGAATATTGGCGATAAATTGTGGATGGGTAAAAAAGCAGTAGGGATGTTTACCTTAGACGAAGTAGAAGAAACCCAAAATGTGGTACTTATTGCTACTGGAACAGGTGTGGCTCCTTATATGAGTATGTTACGCTCCAACGCCCTTACCCGAAAAGGGAAAGTGATGGTTATTCACGGAGCATCTAACTCTTGGGATTTGGGTTATTCGAGCGAGCTTCATCTTTTGGAGTCGATGTTCGATAATTTTATTTATTATCCGACCATTACTATGCCCGAAAAAGAACCCGTAGGTTGGGGGGGCGACGCCAGATTTGTTCAAGATATTTGGACAGACAAAGTGGTCGAGAAAAAGTTTGGAGTAAGTCCAAAACCAGAAAATACCCATGTGTTTCTTTGTGGCAATCCTAAAATGACCGAAATAATGTCCGAAATTTTAGAGCACGAAGGTTTTGTGGAACACAGTAAACGCCAAGCAGGCCAAATACATATCGAAAAATTCTAATCTATTTTTGAATTTTTATTAAAATATAAAAGCGATTCTATTGAGTCGCTTTTTT
>DYOK01000080.1:9509-11363 GCA_020720565.1 Acetofilamentum sp. | reverse complement strand
CTCTTTAAAAAGATTCGGCAGTCGCTTTCTGTATGAATTTTACGGCGTACTAAGTACCTTATTTGTTCAATAGAGCATCAATCGCTTTAACGGCAGTAAACCCATCTGCAATGGCCGAAATGGCATCGGCGGTATTGTTAACGGCATCGCCACCAGCAAACACTTTGGGGTCGGTAGTTTGACGTTGTGCATTGGTTTTAATTCGCCCTTTGACAATTTCAATTTTAGATTGATACTCGGCCGATAACCAACCGTAGTCGGCTTCTTGCCCGATGGCACCAATCACGGTATCGCACTCAAAAATGGTTTCGCTGCCTTCGATAATTACAGGGCGTGGTCTGCCTCCGTTTTCGTCGGGTACCATTTCCGATTTTTGATATTCTACACCTATCACCTGATTATTTTCGTTGCGGATAATGCGTGTGGGGACGGCTTGCGTAATGATGTGAATGCCTTCGTGTTCGGCACCTTCAATTTCTTCCCAATCGGCAGGCATATCTTTAACTCTACGTCGATACAAAATACTGACTTCTGCTCCATATCGTCGCGAAACTCTGGCTCCGTCGATGGCCACGTTACCGCCGCCGATTACCGCTACTCTTTTACCGACGTTGTAGTTATCGCCTCGGTTGATAATATCGAGATATTCCACCGCAGGAATTGAGCCTTTTGCATCTTCGCCCTCGAGACCTAATGTCCAAGGTTTTTGGAATCCGATACCCACAAATACGGCATCCGAATTTTTATAAATCTGGTCGAAAGATATGTCTTTGCCCACCTCGGTGTTGTAGAGAATTTTAACACCCATGGCTTCCATAAATCCGATTTGCTTGTCTAAGCTTTCCAATGGCAATCGGTATTTCGGGATACCATACATGGTCATACCGCCCCCTTTGGCTTTGGCTTCGTATATGGTTACCTCGTAGCCTTTAAGTGCTAAATAATAACCTGCCGTCAAACCCGATGGGCCGGCACCGACAATGCCTATCTTTTTACCGTTTGCCGGCGCTTTCTCAGGGCTAATAATCTCTTTCATCAGCTCGATGGTTGGTGCAGTTTCGGTAGCGTAGCGTTTGAGCCAACGAATGGCCACGGCATCGCCTCGCACTTGTAATGCACATACATCTTCGCAACGTCTGGTACAAACCTTACCGCACATTTCGGGCAATGGGTTGTTATCGTATATAATTCGCAATGCATCGGCATCGTTTGCTTTTGCAATGGCGTTAATGTATTCGGGAATATGCATGTGGTCGGGACACACTTCGGTACACAAGCCGCAAGAGATACAACGTTGAGCCTCTTTTCGTGCTTCGTCTTGGCTGTAACCCAATACGACTTCGGCAAACGATTTAATACGCTCGCCGCCTTCCATTTCGCGCATTGGAACCCTGTGATAATCGGTTAACGAGGTATCTGTTCCACTTGTAAATGATAAGCGGTTATTTTGTTTGGCTTCGGGATTATCCACACCGGGTATCCACAAAAAATCTGAGCTTTTTTCCGAAACAAAAATGTAATCTTTGGTTAAATTGAGCGAGCCCGTTGGACAAACCTCTACACAAAGTGCACACCAACAGCAACGACCATTGTCGACGCGTGGGCGTAGTCCGCTGTCGCCTTGCTTACCATCGATTCCATCAATTTGAATCATATCGATAGCCGCATTCTGACAAATAGTCGAACAATTGCCACAACCAATGCAAGCTTCCAAATCGTTATAATGCAAACCGCGATATCGGTCAGCGGCATCACGATTTAAGTCATCTAACCCCAATGTGTGCGGATTCTTACCCAATTGTTTGACAGCTCCCAGTGGCTGCAACATTCCTTTTAAATCGAAAAAGCTCATTT
>DYOK01000080.1:0-9409 GCA_020720565.1 Acetofilamentum sp. | reverse complement strand
TTACCTTTCAATCTCGGGAGGACAAACGCCCATGCTATTGAGAATGAACGAAATGTCGGCGATATTTTGACCGACTAATATTTTTTCGGTTACCGTCACCCCGTTGGTAAAGGCTGCTCCTTTAACGTGGACGCGTCGGGGAAATTCAGAGCCGTCGCTTACTACATAGAAGCCCACCTCGCCTCTAACGCTTTCCGTTTTGGCCCATGCCTCTCCGGCAGGCACTTTCCACTTCATGGGGTTTGGAATTTTATTATAAACCTCTCCTTCGGGCATTTGCTCTAAAACCTGACGGATGATGCTGATGCTTTGTCGGGCTTCTTGTCGGCGAACTTGAGCTCTTGCCCAAACATCGCCACCAAAGGCTGTAGGTACTTCAAATTTAAGTCTGTCGTATACTTCGTATGGCTCGTCGATTCGTACATCGGCTTTAATCCCACAACCTCTAAGCGGTGCCCCAACAACGCCCCATTCAATGGCTTTGTCGGCAGGAACAATGCCTACGCCTTGGGCTCTTTTTTGAAAAATGACATTGTCGAACAGCAATTTATCGTATTCGTCGAGTCGCTTTTC
The DNA here is from genome assembly GCA_020720565.1 of Acetofilamentum sp. GTDB lineage: Bacteria > Bacteroidota > Bacteroidia > Bacteroidales > JAFGXI01 > JAFGXI01. The sequence continues at coordinate 8,836 of DYOK01000080.1, read as the reverse complement.
GATATAATCCATGGTTCTAAGCGCTTTGTCTTTAAACCCAACAGGTAAATCGCGACGAACACCGCCCGGCCAAATGTACATGTGATAAATACGTCCACCTGTCAAATCTTCGAACAAATCGAGCAGATAATTTCTATCGCCCACCGACCATTGTCCGAGGGTATACAAACCTGCAGAGCCCGATTGTCCGGCATACCACAACATAAACGATTGCAAGCGAGCCAATTCCATCACCATTACGCGGATGTACTTGGCACGTTCGGGTACCTCGCGACCTTCCAATTCTTCGACGGCACGGGCATATGTCAATTCCATTGGATCGGGTTCGGGCACACAAAAACGGCACAAGATGGTGAAACTTTGCAACCAATTGCGACGCTCGATTAATTTTTCGAATGCTCTATGCAAATAGCCCACGTGAACTTCCGCTTTGGTAACGGTATCGCCTTGGACTTTAACTTTGACCATCATGTTTCCGGTAATACCGGGGTGCTGTGGTCCTATATACAGGGTGGTTTCTTTTTCTCTAACCATGACTAATCTCTACTATATTTTTTGGCAAAATCGGGGATCTCTTCGCCACTGCGTGTCGAAATAGTTTCTCGTACGTCTTGGGTATTTTCTCTACCCGGCAGGCTGCTGAATGTTTTTTCGGAATACTCCTCGGTTTTAAAATCGCGTCGCATCGGGGGCATTTCGTCCCAATCTTCGAGAATAAACTCTTGTGCCCCTACCAAGCCTGGAAACTGAATGCCGTACATTTCGCGAAGCTCACGTTCGTATGTGTTGGCTTGGTCCCAAATGTGGTCGATATTGTCCATAACGGGGGCATTTCGGTCGATAAAAGTTTTCACAAACAAAGTCATTTTGGTTTGATGCGAAAACACGGTGTAAACCAACTGAAACTTTGTATCTTCGATTCGGTCGATGCAAGTGATATGATTGAGGTGTTGATAGCCCATTTGGTTTTTGACGTACATCAAAATGGACGACACCGTAGTCGATTCAGCCCATACTTCCACTCTTCTATTTCGCATCACTTTACCTTTTACCGGGAACGCCGAGGTAACTTGTGACAGCAATGCTTGTTCTTGTTCTAACATGCGTTTATATTTCTATGGTCAATAAATTGAACTACCAATTATAATCAGGCATACGCCAATTTTTAATCACTTGTTGTTGATTGGCTCTGTACCAATCTAAATTTTCTTTGTACCGTGTGCCATTATCGGCATCGCCACGAGCTATTTTGTCTTGCAATTGTTTAAAACCCGCTATCACAGCCTCGGGTCGTGGCATACAACCATTGATGTAAACATCGACAGGAATGTATTTTTCCAACACATTAATGGTGTTGTACGAATCGTAATACATACCGCCATTGATGGTGCACGAGCCGAAAGCAATCACGTATTTGGGGTCTTGCATTTGCTCGTAAACTCTAATTACGCGCTTTAGTGTTTTGGTCGCCAAATAACCAGTAATCAAAAGGACATCGGCTTGGCGAGGGGTAGCTGCTCCGCGAATACCCAAACGTTCGGCATCGTAACGCGAGGTCATGGTAGCAGGAATTTCGATGGCACCACAACCTGTTCCGTATGCCATCACAAACAAAGAATGTTTACGAGACCAGTTTTTGATGTACTCTGCAATAGTTTGGGAATCTTTTTTTGTTTCCATCATATTTTTGATAAGGTCTTCGACCTTTTTATTATTTAAGTATTTTGAATATTTTATTGTCGTGTTTTGTTAGCTATAAGCTTTATAATTTGTCAGTTACAAAACCAAGAAATAGGTCTAAGACCTTAATAACTATCGATTTATTAAGTTCTTACTAGAAAATAGCAATGAGTAATCCGATAACACCCAAAGCGGTTGGCCATCCCCAAAAATATCGAATGGCTTGTTCCGTTCTGTATCTTGGATTGACCCAACCATAAAACACAGGAATCATATACAATGCAAAAGTTTTAATCAACAATTCGGGAATCGAATATGCCCCACCTAAAAACAAATCGACATATAAAGTCAATTTGATAAAGGCAAAGATAGAGCCTCCGCTCATCATGGTTCCCAAATATTTACCACCAAACTCAGACACAGGACCCGAAGCCAATTCGGCAGGTGCCCCGACAATATCGAAGGGTGAATAACGGAACATTCCTAAACTGGCAAATAATGCAGCCAAAAACGAGAACGGATTAGAGAACATCATCCAAACACCACTTTCGCGTTGCACGGTCATAATATCTTGAATTGATGTGGTTTGATATTGAACCATCAGTGCTACCAAAGCCAAAACAAATGGGATTTCGAATCCAACCATTTGACTCAAGCCCCGCGTAACGCCTATGGCCGAGTTCGGGTTACCCGTTTGCCCCGCACCCAAGGCCATACCTAAGGAGCCAAAAACCATCATATAGAGCAGAAAGATTAAATCGCCGTGGAACGACAAATTGGGGAACCAAGAGTTGTACCATGCTGTTCCGGGATGCAAAACAGGAATAAACATCAATACGGTAATAGCGGCTGTAATAATCCACATGGGTGCAAAATGCCCCATCACACCATGATAGATATTTGTTTTTTTACTTTGTAATTTGAGCAGGTCGATAAAGTTCTGAAAGATTGTAGGGCCGACTCTGTTTTGAACCCTTGCAGTCAATTTTCGGGTAATCCCGCCGTAGGTCATTCCCACTGCAAAAGCAACTATGGTCGTAATGACAGCTCCTAATATTTTTATTGCTAGGCCTTCCATATGGCTATAATGTATTTTGAACGTAAATTAATAAGGCTACCAAGAAAATAACGACATACAGTGCATAAGTTTGTCCGTTTCCGGTATAAATTTTTCGTGTAAAATCGAATAATGCATCTAAACCATTCGACAGATCGTCGTAGATTTTGGTCATTTTTCGGCGGTAAAGTGGCGAAGCCGCTCGTTCGAATGGCTTAAAGAAATCCAACTGATAAGTCAGATTCTCGTGCTCCAAGGGAATTTCGCCCGAAGTACTGATGTCTTTTGTACCCACATTGCGAGAGCCTTTACGACCTTTTAAGGTTAAGAACAATAAAGCCGCTACAAAAGCAACACCGATGGTGGTAGAAATGTACATCAAATTGACGGTATTACCCCACACATTCGACAGTACAGTCATTTGCCAAGTTACGTTTTCGAAGCCTAAGACGGTCATACCTTGTGCAATGGGGTCGAACAATAAACCGGGATAGGTACCCAAAGCTATTAACAGCAGTGCCATTACCACCATAGGTAAAATCATGCTCAATGGGGCTTCTTTCACATGAGCGGTATCATCCTCTTCTTGACCGAGGAAAATTCCGAATAAAATACGGTACGAATATAAAAATGCTGCTGTACTTGAAAAGAATACCACCACAACCATAAATACATTGCCATTGGTTATCAAAGCTTCGTAAAGCATCCATTTACCCACGAATCCGGCTAAAGGGGGAACGCCTGCTAATGAAATAATCGAAACCAAGGTGACAAAAAACGTCCATGGCATTCGACGAATCAAGCCCGAAATTTTGGTCATGTCGGTGGTGCCTGCCTGACGCTCGACTGCACCCATGGCCAAGAATAGCGTGCCTTTGAACAAGGCATGTAATACGGCTAAAAATAAGGACGCCATAACCGAAAGTGGTGTGCCAATGGCGATACCAATGGTAATATAACCCAATTGAGCCACCGAAGAGTAGGCCAAAAGTTTTTTGGCATCGGTTTGAATCAGTGCATATAATGTGGCAATAGCTGCTGTAATGGCACCGAGCCAAGCTAAAATTTGACCTATAAACCCGTTGATATATACCAAGGAGAAATCGGCAGGATTAGCAAATTTGAGCATCGAAAGCAGTACCAATGCCATCCCAAATATACCCATTTTCGATAAAACACCCGAAAATATGGCGGTGTAAGCTGCCGGTGCTTGCGTATAAGCATTGGGGGCCCACACGTGCAATGGCATTAAGGCCGCTTTAACCGAGAATCCGAACAATAATAAAACTGAGGCTTCGACCAAATGCGGTAAACGTTGCTCTGCAATAGCTGCAATAATTTCGTCGATATTAAAGGTGTGAATGTCGCTATAAATCATCATAATGGCCATAAGCATGGCGTAGGCTCCCATGGCACTAAATACCATGTACCAGATACCCGTTCTGCGAAAATCGGCACCGGTCCAAACCACAATCAGGAACGATGACCAAGTCATAATTTCCCAAAATACAAAAAACGAAACCAAGTCGCGGGCTGCCACAATCCCTAACATGCCTCCAATACTGAGCAGCATATTAAAAAAGAAAGTCCCTTGACGTTCTTTATTTTGCATATAACCCACGGCATACATCGAAGCCAACCACGACAAACCGATAATCATGTGTACAAACAAACGGCTGAATTCGTCTATTTTGAGGGTGAAGTTCAATCCCGCCATGCTAAGTTTAAAGTTAAACACATCGGCAGGCGAAGTGTAGAACAATATTCCTGCTGCTGTAATGCTGATAAAAGCGATAAGCGAGGGAAGGAATTTGGATACTTTTTCCGACAAAAAAGCCACAATAGCTCCCGAAAACAATATCAATAGAATGAGTGCCAAAGTATTCATGCTTAACGAACGAATTGAGTTAATACAGTTTGAACATATTCAGTTTTGTGCGTTAGCTCGTAGGCTGCAGCATGCAAAAAGTTGGTAATTAGGTCGGGATAAACCCCTACTCCAATAATAAGAGCAGCTAAAAAACCCATCACAAAATAGGCATTTAGGCCAGGCTGTTTAGTCGGTAAACTTTCGTCGGGCTGATGGTAATACATTACACCTACCACTCGGAAATAATACACAATCTCGACGATGCTAACTGCTAAAACTAAGGCAATCATGCTAAATAGTTTGGCATCGGCAGCCGCCATTAAAAAGTATAGCTTACTCCAAAATCCACTAAATGGGGGCAATCCTACAATAGCAAATGAACCCAAGGCAAACATAAAACTGAGGACAGGGAATTTTTTAGCCACACCTTTCATTTCGGCAATGGTTTTGGTTAAAGAGTTATGAAGTAAGAAACCTGTCGAAAAGAAGAGTAAACCTTTGATAATGGCGTGATTGAACATCATAAATAGTGCTGCGAAAACAGCGTCTTCGGTACCAATTCCTATGGCCATCATCACCACACCCATTTGTCCGATACTCGAATAAGCCAACATCCGTTTAACTTGTGTTTGCTTAATGGCTGCCACTTCGGCAATTATGGTGGTTATCAGACCTAAAATTAAAAGGATTTGACCCATTTCGTTAATATCGAACATGGTGAACATTACACGCATGGTGGCGTAGATACCGCCTTTAACCACTACACCGGCAAAAACCGCCCCTACGGGAGCTGGCGCTTGCGAATAGGCATCGGGAGCCCATCCATTGAGCGGAAATAATTCCGATTCGATACCCAAGCCCACCACAAACATAACTAAAATTGTAAGTTTAAGCGACTGGGGAATAAGATGTACTTTGGTCGATAGCTCGGCTATGTTGAGCGTTCCGGTTTGGGTATACAACAACAAAACAGCCAATAGGATTAAAAATGATGAAAACGAGGCAATCAGCAAATATTTAAAAGCAGCCTCGGCACCATCGCGTCCTGGATAAAAAGAGGTGAGCGAGAAGGCCGAAATAGCGACAATTTCGAGGAATACAAACATATTAAAGATATCGCCGGTAATTACAATTCCGATGGAACCGGTTACCAACATCATCAATAAAATATAGTAACTCATGGCGGGTTTGCTATCGACCAATTTAAACCGATAACTGTATAACCAAGTTAAGAACCCGATCACACTCATTAAAGTGGCAAAAAAACCGCTAAAATAACCGAATACTAAATTGATACCCCAAGGAGCACGCCATCCGGCAATGGTTTCGCTGATAATTCCGGTATTTGAAACTTGTCGCATCAGCACAAAAGAAATGACCAGAAAATACGAAAAAACAAGTCCCGGAATAATACGTGCCGTTTCTTTATGAAACTTAGACAGTATCGGGATTAGAAAGGCAGCCGCTAAAGGAACTGCAATATAATGTACAGGTGTAATACTCATGACTTATTTAAATTTACTGAGCTTTTTTTACCATTTTAATGACTTGATTTGGTCTATGCGAGCTGTTTTGTGGTGCTTATATAAGCGAATAACCAGCGAAAGTGCAACTGCAGTTGTCGCAAAACCGATTACAATAGCGGTTAATACCAAGGCTTGTGGAACAGGGTCTACCATTTGATTCACCTTATCGACTGCTTCGGGCGAAAAGATGGGCGCTGTTCCATTGTGTAAATACCCTACAGCTACGAACAACAGGTGAAGACCCGAATCGACAATAGATAAACCGATAACGATTTTAATCAGATTTTTTTTAACCAAAACGGCGTACAAACCCAACAACATCAGTACCACGGACGAGCCGTAAATACTAATTGACATGATGGTTTGATAATCGAAAGAACACATACTGTTTAGTTTTTTTATTGTTGAATATTCGATGCCGATTTATCGTCCTTGGTACTCAATAAAATATCGAGAACACCCGTTAACTCGGCCGCCACTTTAAAACCTACGGCGATATAAATAATTGGGATAGCTCCTCCGCTAATCAAGCTATTAAGCGTGCCTTTTGGGAACCAAGAATTTTCGAGGAAAGTTCCTCCGGTAATAAGTCCCCAAAGCCCTATGCTCACAAACAAAATGCCTGCTAAGCTTTCGACCCATGTAAGCATACTGTGGCTTAAGTGGTATTTTTGATATGCTATTAACATCAATAAGAAGCCCGTGGCAATGATGGCTCCACCTTGGAAACCTCCTCCAGGTGTTAAGTGACCATGTACAAACACATAAACCCCTAAAATAACTACCAATGGGAATAATACTTTAGCACCTGTTTGTAAAATGGTACTCGATGGTTTGCTCACGCGCTCAGTTTCCTCCTCGTCGCGACGTTTGTATAAAATGCTGGCTAAACCTGTGGTGGCTAAAAACAAGACGGTAACTTCGCCCAAGGTATCGAATCCGCGGTAGTTAACCACAATGGCAGTAACTACGTTGGCTACAGCGGTTTGTGGTACGGTTTCGTTCAGATAAAACGCCGCAACAGTTTTTTTATCGGCAGGTGCTCCCATTCGGTTAGCTCCAAATGGCACAAAATGCAGGGCTTGAATCAGATAGAAGCCCAAAGCGAGCATCAGAAATATGACTAAAAAACGTTTCATTATTCCTCCTTAGTTTTATTTTGAAAACCCGATTCTACTTTATCATTTTCGTAACGTTCGGTGTTTCTGATGGTAATTACAAAGGCAATGGTTGTAAGTGCAATACCAATAGCAGCTTCGGTTAATGCTACGTCGGGTGCTTGCAACAACAAAAACATGACCGACAGAATCAAGCTAACCACTCCGGTGGCAATCACTCCGTACAACAAATCTTTTTGGCGAATGGCATACCATGCCGAAGCAATGAGTAGCAAAGCCAAAAACGAGAAAATTCCGGCGTAAAACATCATACTTTTTCCTCCTCTTCGGGTAAAATTTGAGACACTTCTTCGTAGGCGTCCATTTTGGTTTTCATAAATGGTTTAATGTTATTTTTGTATGCACTACGGCCTAGAGCATGAGAGCTCAAAGGGCTAGCAATACCAATAAACACAACCAAAATAATCGATTTAACCAGCCATTCCGGTTCGACAAATCCAACCCCTAAAATTAGACTCATTACCCCTAAAGTACTGGCTTTGGTTCCGGCCTGCAAACGATTGTAAAAATCGGGCATTCGAAAAATACCTAAGGCTCCCAAAAATAAAAAGACACTCCCAAATAAAATCAAGAATTGTCCGAAATATGCTAAGTAAGGCATCATAAGGCTTTTTCCAAATAACGTGCAACAACAATTACACCGATAAAACCAAGAACGGCGTAAACCAAAGCGACATCGACATAAATATACCGATGAAAATATAAAGCGGCCAATGTCAATCCGGCGGTAACCGTAATCGACATGGTATCGAGTGCTACTACACGATCGGCCAATGTAGGCCCTTTAATCAATCGCAGAAATCCCAATATCATGGCAATGCCAATTAGGATAATCGAAATCAGATAAACAATATTCATTATTGATAGATTTTGAGAAGTACTTTTTCGAAAGGCTCTGCAATGGCACGGAACGCCACTTCGGGGTCTTCGCTTTCGACATCGATCCAGTGGATGTAATACCAATTGTCGATAATGTCGATGGTAACAGTACCTGGCGTTAATGTGATGGCGTTGGCCAATACCATTTGTGCAAACTCTGAACGCAATTGGGTCTGGAATTTAACAATACCAGGGTTAATAGGTAATTTGGGGTTGATAACCCGCTTAGCGACATCCCAATTAGCTTTGAGTAGTGCTACAAAAAAGACCCCGATAAATTGCAGCATATACATCACTCTAACAGGCGAAAATATCGACATGCCACTCTTAGTAATGGATAAAGTGAAAAAAGCTAAAATAACTGCAACTAATACTCCGGTAGCCAATTCGTAAACATCGAGAGAGGTTGTAAACCCGTACCATATAAGCAGATACATTCCAAAGGTATATACCCATTGACTCAATTTTGATGGTTTTGAAGTCATAATACCATTTTTTAAATTCGATGCAAAAATATATATATCGAAATCCCTAGATAGGATAATTTGAAATGTTCTTGAACACAAACTTCCCATTTATAATCAGTCTAAACAAGAAGAAGAGGCTAATTGTTGATATCTAGCCCCCTAACCCCCAAAGGGGGAAT
>DYOK01000079.1 GCA_020720565.1 Acetofilamentum sp. | reverse complement strand
GCCAAAATCAAAAATTTAGAATTTTTGAAAAGTTCTGATTATTAAATAGTTGAAAAACATTAACGAACTATTGAAAAATGGTATAGGACTTTTAAAAGAAATTTGACAAGAGCCTCAAAAAAAGACTCAGTTGATAACACTGTTAGGATAGCATATTTTAAAAGACCCTATTAAATTTATGTAAAGTGTACTTAGTAAGGCATTTTGGATGAACTGCTCAAAGATGTATGAGATACACCAATTTAGGAGTCTAGCTCCATTGCATCGGGGCGGGTGCTTTTTCGAAGTCGTACTTTTAGTTTGGCTTTCGACTCTTCGCGAGCCAGCAAACGTTCGATATTTTTTTGGTGTGTAAATAACAAGAGCACCGCAATGACCATCGAAAAAATGACTAAGGAAATGGTAGTCGTTTCGAATACCACAATGATTAACACTGGGAACGAAAGCCCCGCAATCATTGAGCTCAACGACACATATTTGGTCGAAAACAAAGAGATTAGAAAAATTATAATGGCCACCAATGCCGACCAAGGATGTACGGCAATTACCAATCCTAACAAAGTAGCCACACCTTTACCGCCTCTGAATCCAACATAAATTGGAAAAATATGGCCTAAAAGCGAAGCAATACCTAATGCCAACTGAAAGCTGATATAATCGTCGTTAGATAGTAACAAATACGGTTGAACACAAAAAGACACTTGTACAGCCAACCAACCTTTTATAATATCAAACAAAAGCACTGGAATACCCGCTTTAACGCCAAGAACCCTAAAGGTATTGGTTGCTCCTGCATTGCCACTACCATGTTCTCTTACATCAATTCTATAAAATAGCTTACCTACCCATACCGCTGTGGGTATAGAACCTAAAAGATATGCAACAACAATTCCGCCTATGATAATGGATATAGACATAAGTTTTGTAGAATTAGACCTACAAAGAAAGCAAATATTCTGATTAGAAAAAATACTTTATTATAAGTGCCAATTTTATAATTAGTTGCCTGATTTATTAGTAGTTAAATTCCGTCAACAGTTTTCTTGTATGAATATATTTATGTTTTTGCATGCTTTAGAGTTGATAGAAAAGTGTAAATCGGCACGCAAAAAGATGATTATTTTAACAATTGTATGCTTTTTAGGTGTGCTTTTAACGGGAAATAAAAAATCTTACCAATGAGCCAAAATAGTACCGATGGGATTGGTGCAATAATGTAAATCATCACCAAAAGGTAATATTTAAAAACATGTATGGCCCATAGACGACGTTTATCTCCAGCTTGTCCAATTTTACGAATAAGCTTTGCCCACACACCAAAAATTCTGTACCCATTAAATTCGATGGTTTTTAGGACAAAACTGATATCAACCCCTTTATTTTCGACTATTCTTGATTGCAACGCATCGAATTGATTCTGTATCAAAGCCTCTTGAATCAGCCCACCCAATTTAGGCAGTTCTGCAATTCTTTGCTCAGGAACGCCTGAACGTGGCCAAATCCCATTTGGACCTTGCTTACCTCCTATTAGCCAAAGAATAACCGTATATACGCTCACCAAGTTGGGTGCAGGATCGGTCATTACAATTTGGCCCACATGCATAGCTCCAGATTGACGTAATTGTTTTTGAACTTGATAATGCGCTTGTACCCACATATTGCGAACACCCAGCAATGTAACGACCGTTTTGTTTTGGATAAAGCTTTTGAATGCCCGATCGTTCAGCAGGCTCCAAACAGGAATTGAGGGCGACAAATACCAAACTTGATAGGCCAATACCACAAGGTCGTAGTTTTGATGTGGGGGCTCAAACGCTTTCATTGGACATGTGATTCCCAAACGTGATTCGGGAAATGCATCAAAAAAAGCATCGGACGACCACGGAAAAGGATAATCGTTTTGGGGCTGGTATTCGTAAAAATCGACCTCAAAATCGGTTTGTTCGAGCCATGGTTTTGCCAAGTTATTGGCCATTTGCTTGAGTTGGCCTGTTTGCGAATAAACCAGAACCAGAACGTGCTTTTTCAAAACCAATCGATTAAATTTTCACAAATTTATGTCCACACACAAACAAAGTATGGCTGATACCCACATTTTGATGGGTTTCTATAATTTGTAAGCCTGCTTTTTCGATTAAAGCACGCAGATCGTCGGAATGGTACATTCGGCTGTTGCCATTTGCCACACAAGTAAAGTAGAGCGATGTAGCATGCAAGCTGTATGTAGAGGCTTCGTATTTTTGATCGTCCCAATAGGTTTCGAGAATATAAAATCGGCCTTCTTTGGTGAGTGCTTCTTTGCCACGGCGAAGTAATCCTAATATATCCTCTTCGCCAAAACAATCGAGAAATTGGCTCATCCAAACGGCATCAAAACCTTTTGGGAAAGGAATTTCGTGCTTTAGCAAATCGATGGCATGACCTTTCACTCGCTCGCTGTAACCTGCTCTTTTGGCATTCTCAAAAGCTTCTTTTAACTGACCAGGATGGTCGAGAATGGTCATCTCTACATCGGGGTCGTGGGCTACGCATTGCAATGACCATTTGCCGGTATTGCCACCTACATCGAGCATTTTTGCTGGCTTATGTTCAAAAACAATATCGAGTAAATCGGGGAAAGCATTGTCGGAATAAAAATGGTCGAAACCAAACCAACTGCCACGGAATTGCTCAGGCATCTCGGCCAGTGCTTCGTAAACCGTTTCCCATTTGTTCCCAAAAACCTTATGCAAACCAACTGGTTTGCCTTCTTTTATCGATTCTTGAAGATACATAAACGCCTCGTAGTTGACATCTTGTGTAAAATCCATGTTGGCGCGGGTCAAGGGGTCACGCTCCATAAAATAACCTGTTTTGGTTAAATGGAATTTATCGTGCTCTTGATAAACCAATTCCAAACTCAAACCGGCCTCGAGTAATACGGTAACACCATACTCCGACAGTTTTAATGCATGGGCAATTTCAGAAATCAACATTCCTTCTTTATGTTTGAGCAATAAGTTCAAAATGCCGAGGTCTCTAAGTGCTCGTGCAGCTTGAAACATAATGGGCGCCCATGCAATTTTTTGTGCATCTCGCTTGGCGTCTAAAGCGTGTTTTTGGTCGTTTCCGTAATTGCGTGACATATTCAATAATTAGATATTTGTTAGGTTGTTGACTTATTGATTAATTTTATAATTATCTGTTAATTAAGTTGATACAACGAAATACAAGGTAATATTTTTTCGAATTGCTTATATTATTTTAATATTAGTGGTGTTTAGAATCTGAATTTTAATCAACTATCAAAAAAAGTATTTTATTAAATTTGATTTTTGATTTGCGAATTTAGTTTGAAATTTTCAATTTGCGGGTCTTAACCCGAACGAAAATGTAAATATTCTACACCAGCTCTTCGACTCGGTCAATTCGAAATTGCTAGTAAATTTTTCAAAACTTACGATTTTTTATTCCAAAAGTTATAAAAATTAAACCATTGGTGTGGATATCTTCGAACCATTTTTTCGAGCGACTCTAGATAGTCGTGCATTAATATTTGAGTCGCATTAGGGGTTACGCTGGACCCACGAAGCAGTTTGTATTGAACGGGCTCACTGGCGTAAAAATGATAATGTCGATTGGTTTCTTTAAATGCAAATGCAAAACTAACAGGTATATCAAATTTGGTGGCTATAAAAAAAGGACCCGAAGGGAACCATGCTTTGTATCCCATAAACGACAATTCGACCGCAGATTGTTTGTCGACAAAACGGTCGCCATGCATTACAATTAACTCGTTCCGGTTAAGTGCTTCTTTTATCAAAAAAACATGGCTCATATCGTCTTTAATAGGAATTATATTAAAGTTACGTTTGGTCATTACTTGTCCGAGATAAGCTTTTATTTTTTCGTGCTCGGCATCGACCATCACAATGTTAAAAGTGTAATTGATACGTTCGAGCAGTTGGCCTGCCGTTTCCCAATTGCCCATATGCGAACTGATTAGCATTCCGCCTCTACCGCCTTTAACAATGGTATCGATATGGTCTGCTCCATCGTGATCGATGGTAAATTTGGCTTGTAAGCCTGACAAAATAGCTGTTTTGTCGATAAGAATCTTCCCAAGAAGTAAGTATTGTCTATAGACCGAAAAAAAAGCTTTTGCGGCCGAAAACTTCTGAATCTTTCGGAAATAAAAATATGACGAAGCAAACGTTTTGGGTTTGAATATCCAAAAATAAAATGCTACAAAATAGAGAACCGAATAACCCCAAGCGATGCCTAGGTGTTTAAGAATATAAACAAAAATTTTGTAGCCAAGTACGTTTCCCGAAGATTTGCCTTGCCACGACGACATGGACTATGCGTTGACTTTTGCAGTGATAAAATCGTAGAACCTCCTTAAATCGGGCATTTTCGATAAGTCTTCTGCTGTGAGTTTAAATTTAAAGTGCTTTTCGACAATTACAACAATGTCGACAAAATCGAGGCTATCAATATCTAAATCGTCTATAAATTGGGCATCTTCCGAAATAACTGCGGGATCGATCTCAAATTCTTCGATTAAAAACTGGTTGACTATTTCTACGACTTCTGTTCTATTCATGTGACTTATCCTTTTTTAATAATGAGCGATGAGTTAGTCCCTCCAAAACCGAACGAATTGGAAAGAATAATATTTAAATTTTTATGGATGGTTTGTGGAATAATATTGATTTGAGCCGAAAACTCATCTGGATTGTTGAAATTTATATTGGGGGCGATAAAATCGTTGTGCATCATCAAAATGGAATACACAATTTCGCTAGCTCCACCCATCCACATTTCGTGTCCGGTCATCGATTTGGTCGACGAAATAGGTGTTTTGCCTCCAAAAACATTAAATATGGCTTGTGCTTCGTTGCTATCACCCACAGGGGTCGAAGTGGCATGTGCATTGACATAATCGACATCTTTTGCCGATAGATTGGCCATTTTAAGGGCTCTTTCGAGCGAAATTTGAGGGCCAGATACATTGGGCACCGACAAATGATCACCGTTTGACGAAAATCCGTAACTTAACACCTCGGCCAATATTTTGGCTCCTCTTTTTTGAGCCGACTCGTAACTTTCGACTATGAGTGCAGCAGCACCTCCGCTGGGGACAAGTCCGTCTCGATCTCTATCGAATGGGCGAACTGCTTTTGTGGGTTGATCGATACGTTTCGAAAAAGCACCTATTCCATCGAAACTACCCATCGAAAATGCATTGATTTCTTGAGCTCCTCCGCAAATAATCATATCTTGCATACCTTGGCTAATAAACATATGAGCCAGTCCAATGGCATGCGAACCTGAGGCACAAGCAGCACTTACTGTAAAATTAACGCCCCGCAGCTTTAATATGACCGATAGATTCATCGAAACGGTCGAATTCATCGATTGGAATATCGAACCCGCTCCGACCAATGAAGTATCTTTTTTCTCAATTATCTTATTGTATGCATCGATCACTGGGGTGGTTGAGCTATCGTTACCGAATAGTATCCCCACTTCGTTTTTTTCGAAATATTCTAAGTCGACACCCGCTTGAGCCATGGCTTCGAGTGTGGCCATATAAGCATATTCGCCTTGTTCCGAAACGCCTTTTCGCAATTTGCGATGCAATATTTGTTTTAAGTCGGGGGGTGCAATTATTCCTGTGAGTGGTGACATAAATCCCAATTCTTTACGAAAAGGATCGATACCAATACCCGATTTACCAACAAATAGCGAGTTTCGAACTTCGTCTAAGTTGGTCCCTATGGTAGAGTATATGCCAGTCCCTGTAATTACAACGCGTCTCATATGTATTATGTGTATAATCCTCCATTAACCGAAATTACTTCGCCTGTAATATACGAAGCACGATCCGAAGCCAAAAAGCGAACCACCTCGGCTACTTCTTCGGGGCGACCAAATCGGTTCATTGGAATCAATCTTTTATACTCTTTTTCGTCTAAATCTTCGGTCATATCGGTACTTATAAAACCGGGAGCAACTGCATTCACAGTAACATTTTTACGCCCAATTTCTTGCGCCAAAGCTTTTGTCGCAGCGATAACGCCTCCTTTGGCTGCCGAGTAATTGGTTTGACCAGGCATACCTTTAATACCCGAAAGCGATACCACATTGATGACACGTCCGCCTTTGTTGATAATCATGTCTTGTAAAAGCGGCTTGGTAATGTAGTAAAAGCTATTCAAATTTGTATTTAAAACATTGTTCCAGTCGTTCGAATCCATAAAAACCATCAAATTGTCTTTCCGAATTCCTGCATTGTTAACTATGGTGTGGATAAAGCGGTCTGGATTTTGCAATTTCCAATGGCTTAATGCCAGCTCACATGCTTGCATATCGGACACATCGAAAGGCAATAATTCGGCTGAACCACCCAACTGACGCAGTTCTTCGAGAACCTGCTCGGCTTCTTGAACTTGAGTTCTGTAATTAATAATCACATGGAAACCTTCGGCAGACAAAGCTTTTACAATAGCTTTGCCTATCCCTCGAGATCCGCCTGTGACCAATGCAACTTTCATCTGGATAGTTTTTCGAATAATTTACAAAAGTACAATTTACTCCTTAATATTAAAATTTATGAGTGACAAAAATCGACAATGAACCAATCCCTGAACCCAAGTCATTATGGATTTCATTTTAACCTAAATTATGCAATGCAGAATACGTCTTTCTGTCGATTTAGTGTGCTTTAACAAATTCTAGAATTTTAGCCAAATCGGGATATCGTTTTTGATCGTCTTTGAAAACAGGAACTACATTTCGAATGGCATTGTAATTGGCTTTACCTTCTGGTGCCAACTTGTCTTGTATGTGCAATGCATCGATGGCTTGAGCTAAGCTGAGCAATTCGATTGTCATGACCTGATAGCTATTTTCGATTACTTTGGCCGTAAGCAAAGCCGAGTTAGTGCCCATACTCACAATGTCTTGATTGTCGTTGTTATTTGGTATGCTGTGTGTGTATATTGGCGTGGCCAAAGTTTGGTTTTCGGCTGTGGTCGAAACCGCAGTAAACTGTACCCCTTGCATCCCTAAATTCAAACCCAGCGTTCCAAGATTTACAAATGGTGGCAATATGCCGTTTATCTTGCTGTTCATCAAGAAATTAATCTGGCGTTCGGCCAACATACTCAACTTTGTAATAGCAATTCTTAGTTTGTCCATTTCCAACGCCACGTAATCGCCATGAAAGTTTCCGCCATGATACACGTTCTTTTCTTTGGCTTTGATAATGGGGTTATCGTTGGCAGAGTGTATTTCGTCGGTCAAAATCCGCTCGGCATATCGAACTGTTTCGAGAATGGGTCCAATAATTTGAGGCACACAACGCAAAGAGTAATATTCTTGAACCTTATCTTCGAATACTTCGACATGATGCGAGCCACTATAAAGGTGTTCTTGTCGGTCGCGCGTCAACTGGCTACCCGAAATTAAACGGCGCATATTGGCCGCTACTTCGTTCTGACCAGGATGCAATTTAACTGAGTTAAGCGGCTCCGACAAATGGTCGTCGTAGGCTTCGACAATTTCGTTGATTAAAGCCGAAGCTTTGGTACTCCAATCGATGAGACGATACGACTCGATTATATTGAGCAAACCAATTCCCGACATTACCGAGGTGCCATTCATTAATGCCAATCCCTCGCGAATGTGAATATCGATTGGTTTGAGATTGAGCTGCTTTAATACCAAGGCAGTGTCTTGTTTTTTGTTTTGATAATACACTTCGCCTTCTCCAATCAGATTCAATGCAATATGTGCCAATTGAACCAAATCACCACTTGCTCCAACGCCACCATGTTCTGGTATGGCCGGAATAATATTGTAATTGATAAAATCTGCAAGAAGCTCTACTACTGACAAATGTACACCAGAATAGCCTTGAAGCATGGTATTAAGCCGAGCCAAGACGGCTGCTTTGGCCAATTTTTCAGGAATATCTTGACCCATTCCAGCAGCATGCGAGCGAATTAAATTGAGCTGTAATTGTTTTTGCTCCTCGTCTTTAATTTTATACTGAGCCATTGGCCCCAAGCCCGTGTTAATCCCATAAATCACTTTGTTTTGGGCAAATTCTTTTAAAAAAAGATGACTTTCTTCTACTCGAACTCGTGCTTCTGATGCAATTTCAACGGTTTGGTTTTGGTGAATAATGGCTCCAAAATCAGCTAAGGATAAGACCTTCCTTCCTAATGTAATCATGATTTTTGTTTTGTAGGGTGCAAAAATAATGCATACAAATTGTAGTTGCAATTAAAGTTGACATTATTCTACGAAAACGATATTTGCTTGACCCAATTCTGATTAAAGACCAAGCCCATTATTTTTTATATAAAAAGAACTAGCCCAAAATAGTTAACGATTAATCGAGGTAAGGCTTGAGCACTTGCAAAATCAAATTTTCGCTTGTGATTTGAATCTTTATTTGAGCAGCTTTAAGCTCTTGTCCGAAATGAGGCCCTACTTTTTTTGTAATCATTAAGTCGCAACCTATTAGTAACTGAATCATGTCGGCATGCGAATGTTCGCCATGTGCATGATCGTGTGCTTGTCCATGTTCATGATGGTGCGAGTGATCGTGCGAATGATCGTGTGTGTTTTCGTTTATAGAGGTTCCGATAATTTTACGGTCTTGGATATCGAATATCATAAACCATTTGGAACGTCCTGAGCGTGGTGCTAGGGTATGTTGGTCGTCGGTAGGGATTGCTATTTTCATTTGAATTGTTTTTTATACTTAAATTGATACAAATGTAGATGGTATCTCGTAATAAAACAAACCCAACAAAATAGGCATAAAAAAAGTTCGCCAATCGAAATGAAGCGAACTATTTGGTATGGTATAAAAAAGAATTATCCGATTTGAGCTTGATATTCGTCAGCAGAAAGTAAGTCGTTTAACTCGGCGAGATTCGACATTTTAATTTTAATCATCCAACCTGTTCCAAATGCATCAGAGTTAACCACTTCTGGGGTATCGGCCAAAGCAGGGTTTAATTCGATAATCTCTCCAGAAACAGGCATAAACATATCGGATACTGTTTTTACAGCCTCGATAGTTCCAAATGTTTCTTCTTTAGCTAAAGTTTCGCCTTCGGTTTCGATTTCGACAAATACAATATCGCCTAATTCGCCTTGAGCAAAATCGGTAATTCCTACAACGGCTACATCGCCTTCAATTTTCACCCATTCGTGCTCTTTGGTGTATTTCAAATCAGCTGGTACTTTCATGATGTTTGTTTTTTAAAATTTGCCGTAAAATTAAAATAAAATACCGAAGTAATTCAAAATTTGAATCAATCTAAAAAATATTTTGCAACATCAAATTAGAAAAATCGGCAAGCATCTACCGGCTCAATATTTTTTTTATCCAACGGGGTACCACAAATGATCCCAAAAAGAGATAGGGATAATATGTAATGAGTCTCCACAAAAAGGCCATTACAACCACAAATCCAACAGGGATAAATTCGGCCATATACTCAGAGAAAATAGCTTCGGCAAAACCGCTCCCGCCAGGTGTTGGCATCACCAGCATCATAATCCACATCACCAATTGGCGTGCAAATATCAAGACATGTTCCGAAAAATCGATGGCGATGGTGTGGCCCGTTGTACTAAAAAGTAAGGCTACTAGTAAAAAGTTAGCCACCCAATATCTTGCTGTCCATGACATTACGGTAGCCCCGAAAGCTTTGACCCAAAACATAAAAGGTCTTGTTTTTAAGTCTTGAGACGCTAAAATAATTTCGTCACCCGTTTGATCGGCTCCTTTCTGCCAACGTCGAATTAAGGGGAATTTGAATATAAAATTTAAAGTTGTTTTAATTCCTTTTGGGTTGATAAATAAGCCATAGGCCACAAATAATAAGAATATTAGTTTTAGACTATATCCAACAAATGCAAAATAAAAATACTTGTTCGTAAATGTCACAATCTCTGTGGCACCCTCTTGATTGAGACTAAAAAGCTCGATTGGATTGATAAAAAATAAAATAAGCGGAAAAGCCAAAATAAAATAGAGCTCATCTAAAAATGCAGTTGATAATACGATGGCCGAGCTTCGACCTACCGATATCCCTTCTTTGTGAATAAAAAACACGGCTACGCTGGTTCCACCTATGGCCGATGGAGTGACTGCCGAAGTAAATTCCCAAAGCAGAATAATATTAAAAATGGATCTCCAACTGAGTTGCTCGCCGGCTAAAATACGCAAGCGAATCATATAACCCAAATCGCGCAACACCATCATAAGCATAGCCACACCAATAAAGAGCACGCCTAGTACGCCAACATTTAATTTCGAAAGGGCATCGCCGTCCCACTCCTTGTACAGCATGTATCCCGCAACGCCTAAGCCTATCAAAATCGGAATTACAATCCGTTTGGGACTGACTTGTTTGAGTATATTATGATGTTCTTGATTCATCAGTTATTTTATTTTATCGACCAATATGTTTTTACTAAGTTTGAAAAATTGCTCGAATTTACAATTAATTTGGATAATTGGGATGTTTGGTATAATCGTGTTTCCATCTTCGGTGCGACCACAACCAATCGGATGGTTTTTTTCGAACAATGTCTTCGAGCATATGAGCATAGGCTTGTGTTATGGCGCCTGGTTTAGGGTCAGTCATTTTGTCACTTAATGGTATCATTTCGAGCGTATAATAACCTCGTCGTATTCTTTGAACATCAAAATACAGCACAGGCGTGTTGGTTTTGGAAGCATAGGCTTCGGGGCCGTGAATAAAACCGATGGTTTCGTCAAAAAAATTGACTAAAATACTTTTAGAAACGTCGCTCGGGCTTTGATCCGCCGCCAGAATAATGGCCGATGGGTGCTTGGATGCAAACTCGAAGGCTTGTTTGGTCTGTTCCATAGCGAAGAGCATCATGCCAAAACGTTGTCTTTGCTTTAGCATATACCGGTCTAATGTTTTGTTCGACAAAGTTTTATAAATGGAAATGGCTTGATGTTTAATTTGACTATCGACTGCCAATATGCCCCATTCCCAATTAGCATAGTGCGAAGCCAAACATATTACCGATTGCCCTTTTTGAAAATACGAATCTAAAATTTCAGGATTCAAAACCTGATATCGCTTGTGGATGCTTGCTTTAGACATATGCAAACCCTTTAAACCTTCGAGTAAAATATCGCTTAAATTGACATAAAAATTTTGCCTTACATTTCGAATCTGCTTGGTATCGAACTTTGGAAAGCATCGTTTAAGATTTGCATCGACAACCTTGTGACGATAGGTAGCTAAATGATTGAGTACAAATGCGAAACCGCTTGATTTAATGTACAAAAGCGGGAAAGGCACAAGAGCCAATAACCTAAAAAAGAGAATCGCAAAATAAGCGCCTATGGTTTGCATAAATGTTAAGGTATCTGTTCGGGCAAATATAAAAGGTTTATTTATTAAATTAAAGATTAAGAATTAAAAATTAATATAGCTTCGTGATACTTTGTGCGTATTTT
>DYOK01000078.1 GCA_020720565.1 Acetofilamentum sp. | reverse complement strand
TGTATTTGGAGATGACCTTCAAAGAGTCTTTTCTTGCAGAAATAACACTGGCATATTGGGAACAACGTAATTTGCAAGAAAGAGAACTGCAATTAGCCGAAATTCAGTTTAATCGCGACAAAACCCTATACGAAAAAGGCGTACACGCCAAAGCAGAGTACGAAAAAGCCGAAAAAACCTATTTGCAAGAAAAATTGTCGTTCGAAAATATACGTACAACTTTAGCCAATACACAAATGCAAATTAATCAGTTAGACCAACAAATTTTAGATCTTCAACTGCAAGATAACAAAGACCTTAGTTCTCAAAAAATAGCAATAGAAGAAGCTTTGAACAATTTAAAAAGCGAAATCGGAAAATGGGAGCAAGCCTATCTGGTTCGTACGCCGATAAAAGGGAAAATCACATACACAAAAGTATGGAGTAAAAATCAGAACGTACAAACAGGCGAGATTGTTGCCACCATAATACCACAAAACGAAACCAAAATAATAGGCAAACTCGAAATACCCTCGCAAGGCATGGGTAAAGTCAAAGCAGGTCAGGCGGTCAATATCAAAATTGATAATTTTCCACATATGGAGTTTGGTTTATTAAAGGGCATCGTTAAAAATATCTCCTTAGTGCCCACCCAAACCGAGAAAGGAGCTTTCTACACTGCCGAGATAGAAATACCGCAAGGTATGCAATCCAATTATGGCAAAAAATTGGCGTTCAACCAAGAAATGACTGGTACAGCCGAAATTATAACCGAAGATGTACGGCTACTCGAACGATTTTTAAACCCGCTGAAATTTATTTGGAAAAAGAATTTGTAAGGTATTCGAACGTGTTTTTTTACAACTGGTAATTTATCAAATCCTTAGATGGATAGATTTCCCCCAGCTATCACGGTTTTGTTATCCGTGCAGTGTCCTTGACAAATAAATTGCGTCGTGCGGCTTCGAGAACCTCAGCAGCGTGCTGTGGGCTGAGGGTTTGCCGTTGTCTGGGGCACTCGAAAGCAACACCATATCATGCCCATCTCGAAAGATGTCCAATAACATTATTTTTAAAGCATATCTAATAATCTGTATTTGTAAAAATTTAGCTATTTATCATTAACTTCGTAGACTTAAAAAAAGTATAGCTAAAAAGGAGAATTATTGGGTTGTATATTGCTTTGTTGATGTACAACTTATGCTCAGAGATAGCTAATTTTTTTGATTGGAGTACTTAATATCTTAAAAATAAATATCAAATGGGACAACAAACATCTAAAATCATTTGGACAGAAATTGACGAAGCACCTGCTTTAGCCACTTATTCTTTTTTACCAATAGTTCAAGCCTTTACCAAAGGTACTGGCGTTGAGGTAGAAACACGCGACATATCTTTGTCGGGTCGTATTATCTCAAATTTCCCTGACTATCTAAAACCAGAACAACGCATTCAGGATTTTTTAGCTGAATTGGGTGCATTAACCTTAAAACCTGAGGCTAACATTATCAAATTGCCTAATATCAGTGCCTCAATACCACAATTGGTCGAAGCTGTAAAAGAGTTACAAGCCAAAGGTTATGCTTTGCCCAATTATCCCGAAACACCAACTAACGATGCCGAAAAAGAAATTCAAGCGCGTTATGCTAAAGTCTTAGGTAGTGCTGTTAACCCAGTTTTACGAGAAGGTAACAGCGACAGACGTGCTGCTGCGGCTGTAAAATTGTTCGGGCAAAAGAAACCACACCGAATGATGAAACCGTTCGAACCCACTTCGAAATCGCATGTGGCACATATGACATCGGGCGATTTCTATGGCAACGAAAAGTCGGTTACATTGCCATCATCTGATACCGTTAAAATCGAGTTAGTATCCAATGGACAAACCACAATTCTTAAAGATGGCTTAAAAGCTGATGCAGGCGAAATTTTGAGTACCACTTTTATGAGCAAAAAGGCTTTACGTCAGTTTTATGCCGATCAAATTGCCGATGCTAAAGCCAATAATATTTTGTTGTCCTTGCATCTAAAAGCGACCATGATGAAGGTGTCTGACCCTGTTATGTTTGGTCATGCCGTTTCGGTTTTTTATGCCGAGGCTTTAGACAAACATGCTGAAACAATTGCTGAATTAGGTTTTAGCCCAAGCAATGGCTTAGGCGATTTATATAACAAACTGCAAAAATTATCGCCCGAAAAGCGACAAGAAATCGAAAACGATATTCAAGCCATCTACGCCAAACAACCTTCGTTAGCCATGGTTGATTCTGATAATGGAATTACCAATTTACACGTTCCAAACGATGTGATTGTCGATGCTTCGATGCCTGTTGTCGTTCGCGATGGAGGAAAAATGTGGGGTGCCGACAATAAATTACACGACACCAAAGCCATGGTTCCCGATAGAAGCTATGCCACCATGTACAAGGAAATAATCGAAGATTGCCGTCGTAACGGTGCTTTCGATCCTTCTACTATGGGAAGCGTTTCGAACGTAGGTTTGATGGCTCAAAAAGCCGAAGAGTATGGCTCACACCCAACAACCTTTATTATGAAAGGGGCCGGTGAAGTTCGTTTGATTAACGCTGCCGGTCAAATTCTGACCACTCACCAAGTAGAAGAAGGCGATATCTGGCGAATGTCACGCGTGAAAGATATTCCTGTTCAAGATTGGGTTAAACTGGCTGTTACCCGTGCTAGAGTTAGCAACACACCAGCTATCTTCTGGCTCGATAAAAACCGTGCACACGATACTCAATTAATTGTTAAAGTTGAAAAGTATCTTAGAAATCACGATGCCAACGGTTTGGAAATCAAAGTTATGACGCCTGTCGAAGCAATGAAGTTCTCTGTTGAAAGAATACGAAAAGGCTTAGATACCATTTCGGTAACAGGAAACGTGCTTCGCGATTACTTAACCGATTTATTCCCGATTCTCGAATTAGGAACTTCGGCTAAAATGTTGTCGATTGTGCCTTTGTTGAATGGTGGCGGATTATTTGAAACTGGTGCGGGAGGTTCTGCACCTAAACACGTTCAACAGTTCTTAAAAGAAGGCCACTTGCGTTGGGATTCTTTGGGCGAATTCTGTGCATTAACGGCTTCGTTCGAACATATCAGTCAAAATTTTAACAATGCCAAAGCACAAGTTTTAGCGGAAACACTTGATGCAGCAGTAGCTTCAGTTTTAGAAAACGGAAAGTCACCATCTCGTAAAGCAAATGAACTCGATAACAGAGGCAGCCATTTCTATTTGGCTTTATACTGGGCAGAAGCATTGGCAAATCAAAATAAAGACAACGAATTGAAAGCTCGTTTTACAAAAGTTTATACCGAAATGAAAGAAAACGAAGGTAAAATTGTAGACGAAATTGCCAAAGCAGAAGGTAAACCTGCCGATATTGGTGGTTATTACCGTCCAGTCGTCGAATTAGCGTTTAAAGCCATGCGTCCGAGTGCTACTTTAAATGCCATTATCGACAATATGTAAAGTATTCAATCTATATGTTATTCTGTATCTATTTGTTGGTGAATATAATATAACAAGCAGCTATAAAATATCGTCTATTATAAAAACTGTTCTTTTGAACTTCTCAAAGTTCGAAGAACAGTTTTTTTTTGATTTAAATGACATGATTGATGGCCAAAAATGGGTTTGCTTTTGTTGGAATTATTAACCTGACGGTATTATATTTATATTTTTTTGCAAGCTGCATATATTATCCCCAATACAAATAATATGTAGTACTATAAAAGTTATAGAACACGTTTGTTTCCCAACGGAAGCGGATGCCGATGCAATAGCTATTTGCCCCGACTTAGTTTGTGGTTGAAGAATTTTCTTAAATTTTGAATAACAAAATCTTAATCGAATCAGCATTTCCTATTGCTGATTTTGGTTTTAGTCCAATTCATATTGGACTTCCGAAAGAGTTCGGAACACGGTATTACAGATATGATTTCGGTATTAGAAGTTAAATCCGATGCGGTATTCGTAAGGAGCATAAGGCGAATTGCTCGAATGATTTAAATTGAAAAGCATCATAAAATAGACGCCGCCATTTCCCATTTTAGAATAAAAACCGCCACCTAACCAGGGTTCTACAAGGGTAAAACGCCCACTTTCAGGGTAATTATGTTGAAAGTCGAAATATTTTTTCTCGAGGCTAATCATATTGGCTTCACCATATAAAATGAGGAAATCGATTAATATGGCTTGTGTAAAAACTTTTCCACCATAAATTTGAGTCGAAAACGATCGGCCAGTCGTGTTGTCTTGCCAATATTCGTACAAAATACCAACACCCGCCGACAAATTGGGTTTGATTCTATAACCTACAGTGGGCGAGAGGTTCACGTAAGTAAATGTGCCAAACATAAGTCCAAAATTTCCACCAAAAAATAATTTATCACGAAGCGATGGAACAGAATCTTGCGCATATTCGGGCTCTTCGTCGTCGATAAATTGCGCTTGAGCACTTATCCCGATTACGATTAAGGTAAAGAATATAAGCTTTTTAAAATAATCCATTTTTTATTTTCCTTTTGGTAAAGATACAAACAAAAAATAAAGTCTTCGACTTGCTTAAAAATTATTGATTTAATAGTTTGTTCAGGGTCTAAAATTACGATTCTTTTCTAAGAGAAACATAAGCAATAAACTTCGAATAAAGCGAATCTTAAAATTTGTTTAAGATAATTCTAAAAGTCGTTCCTTTATCAATCTCGGAGCGTTTGATAAATATTTTTCCACCGTGGTAAACTTCTATTATTCGTTTGCTTAGCGATAGCCCTAGTCCCCATCCTCGTTTTTTTGTGGTAAAACCAGGGGTAAAAACGGTTTTGTATTGCGACTTAGGAACCCCTTTTCCACTGTCGGAAATATCGATAAACATAAACTGCGACGCATCGGTTAAACTGACATGAATTTGGCCTCTGCCATTCATGGCATCTACCGCATTTTTAAAAAGATTTTCGATAACCCAATCGAATAATGGCGGGTTTATTTTAACGGTGTAATCGGAAAATGAGCTCAAATTATCTGTAAAAACAACCTTGTCGGATACTCTAAGCTTAATATAGTCAATCGTTTTTTGTATTTGAGCCGAGATGTAGGTGTCGCTTAGTTTGGGTTCTGAACCAATTTTTGAGAATCGTTCTGCAATCATTTCCAGTCGATTAACATCCTTTTCTATTTCAGTGATTAGATTGGCTTCTACTTTTCCTTCGTCTTTTAGTAACTCAATCCACGCCATTAAGGACGTAATGGGTGTGCCCAATTGATGTGCTGTTTCTTTCGACATTCCCAGCCAGACGTGGTTTTGTTCGGCTTTTCGGGTCGAATTAAATGCATAATAGGCGATGGCAATAAAGATAAGAATAATGGCCAATTGCACATAAGGGTAAATAAGAAGTCTGTACAGTAACACCGAATCTTTGTAATACACATATTGGTGTGTATCTTCGGTTAAATGGTTGATAATAGGAGGGTGTTGGGTTTTCATGTCTTCGAGCACAGTTTTAAGGTAGGTGCTGTCGGACTGTTTAAGCGAATCGATGTTTTTTACAAATAGAATCTGGTCTTGCTCGTCGACCACCATCATGGGCACGGTTTCGTTTTTCTTAACGACTTCGAGTAAAATAGATACATCGCCCATATCGTTATCGAGCTCGCCCAAGCGTTTCATGCCATCGGCCCAAAGTTGCACGTTTTTGCGTTCTTCTTTTTTAAGGTCTTCTACTAATGCATTGGTATAAAACAGTGAAGCAAGGGCAATAATAACCCCAAAAAAGAGTAGGAAGAATTTCCATTTTTGCTTGGTCGAATAAATGCTCAAAGTGTTCGTGTTTCTATGATGTAAAAATAATAAAAAAAGCTTATCTACCGCCGTAGCTCGGATAAGCCTTTTAAAAAGTTGGAGTTAAGGTCTTCGACCTGTCTGTTGTTTTTGTAAATGGCTATTTATAAATCTTATAGCTTGATAAAAACGGCATTAGATTATTAAATTCTACTTACCCTATTTCCCTGGGAAAGTGGGTTTGCGTCGCTCCATAAAAGCTGTGGTACCTTCTTTAAAGTCTTCAGTTCCAAAACAACGTCCAAATTCGACCGCTTCGGTATTAAATCCGTCTACACCATCGGTATAGAAGGCATTTACGCATCGAATTACAGCAGCTACTGCCGTGGGCGATTGTTTGGCAATTTGGGTAAGTATAGCTTCAGCTTTTGCTACCGACTCGCCTTTTTCGGTTACATAGTTGATTAAACCGAGTTGCAATGCCATCTCGGAATTGATCATTTCGGCAGTCATTAGCAGTTCCATCGCTTTCCCTTTGCCGATAAGTTGGGTCAAACGTTGTGTACCAGCATAACCAGGTGTTACACCTAAACCAACCTCTGGCTGTCCAAATTTGGCATGGGTTTCGGCTACTCTAATTTGACACGACATGGCCAATTCCAATCCACCACCTAATGCAAAGCCGTTGATAGCAGCAATGATTGGCTTTTTTGAGTCTTCAATTTTTTTGAAAATTCTCATCCCATTTCGGCTTAATGCTTCGCCTTGAGCCACATTAAAATCGGAAAATTCTTTAATGTCGGCACCTGCTACAAACGATTTCTCGCCAGAGCCCGTAATAATAGCACCCAAAACATTGGCCTCGGCATTAACGGCATCGACCACAGTCTCTAAATCGACAAAAGTGGCTTTGTTTAAAGCATTCAATTGTTGTGGGCGATTAATGGTGATGTAGGCAATAGAGCCTTTAATTTCGAATAAAATATTGTCTAAATTCATGATGTATAACGTTTTATAAGTAGATAAATATTGATAATTTGCCCTTGAAACTTATTTTTTAAAGTGGCTTGAAAGTATAAAAAAAGATTGATATCGACAAACGTTTTTTTGTACTTAAGCGAATGTCTAGTAAGGCAAATATTGAGTTGTTGATTTGTTAGGTTTCGTGCCGAAAAAGCATCAGAACAATTAGCACGTTTGGTTTTTGCGTAAATTGATAATAAAAGTTCAAATAATTTTGAAAACCAAAAGAGCTATTTCTTCCAACACATCGTAAATTTATGCCTTTAAATCTTTATTTAATTTGACAATGATGCACCTAAAAAGCATTTTTGAGGAGGCGAATTAGATGAAAATTCAAATTGTAAGGATTTCTTACAAGTTCAAAAAGAAGGTTTGCGTGAAGTAAAAAGAAAGCAAAAATTTATAACCTCGACGCAATTCCAAGAAATTCGGCAAATTCATTTATTGGAAAGCCCAACAGTTGAGAAATATATTACTCAATACCCGATTGATGGCGATAATGTGGTAATCAAACCACGTTTTATAAATTCCCCTCCTTTGGAGGGGTTAGGGGAGGTCGGAAAAGTTTACATCAACGATACGCAGTATTTTGACAATGTTCCCGAAATAGCTTGGAACTTTTACATTGGAGGTTACCAACCTGCCCAAAAATGGCTAAAAGACCGTAAAGACCGTAAACTCGAATTTGAGGATATTTTGCACTATCAAAAAAAATAATTGTTGCGTTATCGGAAACGGATAGGTTAATGAAAGAAATTGTTAAAATTGAAATGGAGTAAAAAACAATAAATAGCTCGAAGACCTTAAATCACATTCGATTTATTGCTCCATAAAGCCTTGCAATTTTAGCACTTCGAGTAAGCTTTGCGAAAAAGCCACATTATCTTTTTGGGTGTATCGCTTGTCGGTGAAAATTTGTGCCAAGGTTTCTTTTTGATTTTCGATTAACAATTGTTGAGTTAGAGCCGATTGCTCTTTTTCGGCATAAATTCTGTCGATGTCGTCTGGTGAATAATTCTGATATGTTTCGTAATGGACAATGCCATCCATTGGCAAACGGTCGGTTAAATCGGGTGTCTGAGCCGCTTTCCCAATTACAACAGTGGTAACGGGAACAACCCCTTTAGGTAATTTTAGGGTATCAATTATAGACTGTGCCATATAGGTTGTGGTACCGAGGTAACAAATTCCATAGCCTAAGTCTTCGGCTTGCAAAACTGCA
Organism: Acetofilamentum sp.; assembly: GCA_020720565.1. Lineage (GTDB taxonomy): Bacteria > Bacteroidota > Bacteroidia > Bacteroidales > JAFGXI01 > JAFGXI01. The sequence continues at coordinate 3,565 of DYOK01000078.1, read as the reverse complement.
TTTTGAGCCGCAAGCAATGCGTCGATTGAAGCGGTGTAAAACGACAAAAAGTTATCGTAACCAGGAACGGCATTGCGTTGTTCGCACCACAAGTTAAATCGGTTGAAATCGGCAACAAAAGTCAGTATTACAGGTGCTTGTTGAACCATGTCTTGCTTAAAATGTGCGGGCCATAATTGAGCTTTTATTTCAGGGTCTTGGGTTACAATAATGCTGTAAACTTGCATATTGCCAGTGGTCGAGGCGCGGGAAGCCGCTTGCAGGATAAGATCCAAATGTTCTTTTGTAACGGGTTCGTTGTTGTATTTTCTGACAGAACGGTGTTCGAAAAGGGCAGTAATCATAAAAAATCGATTTATTTAGGTGACATAGGGGCTAGTAAGTTGTTCAATATGGCGTAAAGCGTTAAGCCCGATACGGTTTTTATGCCTAGTTTATGTGTGAAATTTTTTCGATGGGTAATTACAGTATGGACTGAGATGAATAATTTATCGGCAATTTCTTTATTGGTGGCACCTTCGGCTACCAAAGCCAAAACCTCAATTTCGCGTTCGCTCAAAGAATCGTCGTCGTGCCCCGTTTTGGGATGGAGCTGATTTAGATCTTTTTCGACTTGTTCGACCAATTGCTCTTTTGGGTTCAGAATATTCAAAATACCATCACCATTCGAGGTCTTGTCGTGCGTGATAATATATTTGAGCGAAAAAGATTTGTTTGAAAATTGGCTTACAAAATCTTCGCTATATGCAATAATTTCGACAGGATTGTTTTTAATAAAGTCGAGTGCATCATTGAGGTTAGAGCTGTCGTGAATCAAATTGATTGGTCTAAATTCACGAAAAAAAGCAACCAGACCTTTCCTGATTAAAAACGATGGTTCAAGTATGATGAGATTAATTTTGTTCATTCGACCCTCATTTTTGATTCGGCAATGGCTTTTCTGAAAAAATGCTCCATTTGCAACACTTTTGGAATAATCACTTGGCCTTCGATTCTCGAATGGTCGTTTAAGTCGGCTTCGAGCTTAAAAAGTTTAACTAAAATTGAGCTTAACAATTCGGGCTCGTTGGGTAAAGGCAAATATTTGATGAAAATATTCTTCAAATCGTACAGTTTTTCCTCGATATCTTCGTGTTCTTTCTCGTAGTCCGAAATGGAATATTTTAGCATATTTTCGAAAAAAACCGAGCTGCATGTTAAGGTTTTATTGGCTTGATCTAAAGCCGCAATATAAGGGAAAATTCGCTCTTCTTCTCGTTTGATATGGGCTGTAAATTCGATTCGATATTCTTCGAAAAAGTTACGCACCAACAATTTGTATTTTTCGTTATCGGTATCAAAATCTAAATCGTCGATAAGGCGACCAATCTCGGGAATCTTTTTTCGCATATAAAATTGATGGGTGTTTTTGAGGTAAAACAAAATATCTTCGACATTTTGTTCCATCAGTTTGTTTTGCGGAAAGTAGTCTTTATCGATAAACGAATTGGCAATTTCTAAGAAGAAAACCACATTCACCTCGTGTTTGTTGCAAACCTGAGCCACTGTTTTGTCACCAAAACCTAGTGCCATATTAAAACGTTTTAATACACTCAGAATCTCGTAATTGAGATGTATTAAATCGGCCATTTTCAAATCTTGTGTTATCATTTTTTGGTAGGGTAAATAATTTGGATGTATTCGTAAGCCCCCAAATCGGGTGTGCCATCGGTCGAATGCGATTGGTTAAGTAAATCGATGTCGGCATTTTGAGAAATAATTAAACTGCCGGCATTGATTAAAGGCGATAAAGAATCTAGGTCGAAATAAAATTCGTAAGGGTCAACAAACTTTGGTTCGGTGTTGTATATACATTGCGAAAAATGGATGTCTTGCGTATAATTATCGGTGGTTCGAATTAGGCAGTTTTCGAAGCTGTGATTAAACAACACAGAGCTTTCGTTACTCAGTAGCAGCTCTTGGTCTTGTGTGCCATAAATGACACAATTCCCAAAATATGCTTTGCTTAGATCGCCCACAAATTGTCCTTCTTGCGTAGTAAAGTTATTCGAAACCAATACCGATGGTTCTTTGCGGGTGGTACTGGTCCAATAACTGGCAAATGTGCAGTGCTTAAAACTGTATTCGCCCCCAGCCAATAATGCCAGATTATAAAATCCACAATTATCGATAAGACAATTTTGGGCTTCAATTTCAGAGGCCATCGCAAAAATGCCTGCATAATTCATATTCTCAATTTTAACATGGTCCATAACGACACTTGGCTTGGCTCCATTTTGTGTGGAGCCAATTTGCAGACCAATCACCCCGTTTCGGATATTAACCCAACTCAATTGATGCGTGCCGCTGCCGTCGGCTAAAATAATGTTTCCCCATTGCCCTGGAACGTCTTTGTAGGCTTCTTCTAATCGATCGCCCGTAATGTTAACCGGATTTTCGAAAGTGCCTTGAATTTTGAGCGTTCCCTTTGCAATCAAATATGAATTCTTATGGAAATGAATTTTTACCCCAGGCTTTATGGTTAAGGTTTGCAAGCTATCGACCATCATCGAATTGTAAATAAGATAGGGTTTGTCGTTTTCCCATGTCGACGTTTGAATAATGCCGTTATACCTTCCGTCGATGTAGTGCGCATTTTGACCCCATGCCCTCAGCTTGAGGTCTTGGACAGAGCCGTTGAGCTCACAAACCAAAGAATCTTCTACAACAAACGGGGCATTAACGTCGTTGGGACGAACCGTAACTTCTATCAAAACAAAGAGACTGTCTTTGGGACCTATTTCTACATTCTGGACAGATTCGCCAGTAAAACCATTGACATTAATTCTAAATTGCGAGTTGGAACCTTTACCAAGTCTTACATTGCTCAATATTAAACTTTCGTTGTATGGGTTTTTAATTTTGATATACGCTGTGGTCGAACCCACATTGGTGAATACGGTATCAAAAAAAACGGTATCGGTCGAAAACTCAATTCGTGCGTCGCTATGGGTGTAAATTTCTTCTTTTACACACGACCAAAGACCAATGACGACTATGAGGTATATTAAAACTATTCGATTCATTTAAATGTTTTGGACTTTCACCAGTTTAAGATTTGAAAAAATTTGGTTGAACCTCTTGATTTTTAAGGGTATATCTCATCGGGGTTCTCGTTCCAAATTGTAAGATCAAAGGTACAAAAAAGCTTCGATACGGAGGAACAAAACGCATTTTCTTAAATGTTTATTGTGAAGAGGGATCTTGGCCTGCCAATCTATTGGGTTGGTAATAAGGTAAATTATCTTATTCTCATCTGCTTTTAACCTGATTACTGTCCTATCTCGCTTATCTGTTAAGGTACGTTCGTAATGCTTAATCAACTGATAATAAATATCTTCATAAACCCTGTAATCTCGGTTTTTATGGCCATCGCTCATGGTTGATTTGGCTGGGTTCTGTTTTAAACCCAAATCAAGCATATAGGTGCTACTAATTGATAATCCGCAACTTATATCCGAAAGTGTATAACACTTTCCAAGCTGTCCGAAACTTAATGCCACTAATTGGTCATAAGTCTTGTATT
>DYOK01000077.1 GCA_020720565.1 Acetofilamentum sp. | reverse complement strand
TTAGAAAATCTATTCCAAGCTAAATCTCTTCAAATCAGTTGCATATTCATTTTCTGAACCATAGCTACGGCTATGCTTTTCGAAAATGAATATACTGATTTTTTGATATTTAACCTTCATAACGAAGTTCTAATGCGTAATCTGGGTTAATAGAGCAATTTTAAACCTAAAAGAACGTTAATGCTTTTCCGAAAAGAGTTAAACCAGAAAACATTGATATTATGAAAAAAACTCAAATCCTAACAGGTATTAGCATTCTTGTTTTTACACTTTTATTCCATAAAGAATCGATTGGTTTAAACTTACTGCTGTTCGAGTTATTTTATGTAGCGACTTTATGGATTAGTGACAAAACAATTTTCAAGAACAAGAAAACACTGGCCATTATCTCTATTTTTCTAATCAGTGCAATTGGTAATGTTTTAGTGTATTCCGATTTCTCGTATTGGGTACATACCTTGTCCATTCTGATCACTTTAGGATATTTTATTCAACCAGAAGTTCAAACAATATGGTTGGCCATAGGTTTTGCAGTAAGCTCTATGCCCTTGTCCTTGAGCACTTTTTTCCGAAGCCTTAACCCATTAACCTGGTTTAATTATAAAGGCAACACGATTTTACGAAACACCATTGTGTTTATTCTTCCATCCATTATCATTCTTATTTTTGTCATTATTTATAGTGCCTCCAATCCATTGTTTAACCATTTGGTTTCGGAACCGATGGAATGGTTATCTCGCCTAGCGAATTGGATAATCAGAAAAATGGATTTACCCATTTTCGAAACTTTATTCTGGGGTACTTTTATCAGCATTATTATCATGACAAAGCATGCTTTTTCAGGTTTGAATACCAAAATCGAAAGCGAGCCAGATTTACTTAAAAGGACAAAACCCATTTGGAGAATTGCTCATTCAATGAATGGGCTCAACAACGAGCTAAAAATGGGTTTGGTTTTATTTGTCGGTCTTAACTTGGTTTTGCTGGTCTTAAATTTAATCGATATTTATTGGGTTTGGTTCAACTTTGAATGGCACGGGCAATATTTAAAACAATTTGTACACCAAGGCACTTATTTATTGATACTTTCTGTGTTAATTTCGGTGGGTTTGGTTATATATTTCTTCCGAAAAAACTTAAACTTTTATAGCAAAAGCCAGTTGCTAAAAACTTTAACTTATGTTTGGATTGCTCAAAACGCAATATTAATTATTTCTGTGGCCATTCGCAACATTCATTACATTAATTATTTTAATCTGGCCTATAAGCGAATTGGTGTTTTTATCTTCTTAATTGCCACTCTTTATCTCTTATACACTGTCTTTTTGAAAGTAAAGAAGCCTTATAGTAATTACTATTTATGGCGTGTTAATGGTCAGTTTATTTACCTTCTACTCGTTTTTTCGGCACTTTTTAATTGGGATATCATCATTGCAAAATACAATTTTAACCATTCCGATTCGGCTTTAGTTCATCTCAATTTCATGGTCGATTTATCGGATAAAGCACTGCCCTATTTGGATAAATCTCCTGAATATCTTAAAAAAATGGAAAAGATTCAAGAAGCCAATATGCCACAAGAGGAATACTTTATTGACACCGAAACTTACCAACAAAGTATCGAGAACCGTAAAGCATGGTTTATCAAAAAATGGGAAAAAAAAGGGATTTTATCGTGGAACTGGCCCGAATACAAAGCCTACCAAATGTTACAGAATAACAAGAGTCAGTCAGGAAAAGCCTTAGAATAATCCGCTCTAACTGAATCTAAGTACTTTAAATAATAAAATATCGTATTATACTTACCTAAACGTCTGATAAAATGCCCGTAACAAAACCAATCTATTAGGTCGAAGACCTTATTCTGGTTTGTACTGAACCAAATCCATAAAATGTCCCATTCTAACACGTTTGGTTTCCAAATATTTCTGATTGTGTGGATTAGGTTTTATAATATTGGGAACAACTTCGACAATCTCGAGCCCATAGCCTTCGAGGCCGATGCGTTTCACCGGATTGTTGGTAATTAAACGAATCTTCCGGATTCCAAGCTCTCTAATAACTTGAGCACCAACGCCATAATCACGTTCGTCGTCTTTAAAGCCCAAATGCAAATTGGCATCGACTGTATCGAGCCCTTCTTCTTGAAGTTTATAGGCTCTAATTTTATTCATCAAACCAATGCCACGTCCTTCTTGGTTCATATAAACGACCACACCCTTGCCTTCGGTCTCGACCATTTGCATGGCCTTTTCGAGTTGTGGTCCACAGTCGCAACGTAAAGAACCAAAAATATCACCTGTGGCACAAGACGAATGGACACGAACCAATACCGGCTCATCTTCGTTCCATTCTCCTTTTATTAAAGCCATATGTTCCAAGCCGTTCGACTTTTGCAAGAATGGTATCAGATCAAAATCGCCAAGTGTGGTCGGCATTTTAACCTTAACACCTTTAACAACCAAACTTTCTTTTTGCAATCGATAAGCAATCAAATCTTTGATGGTAATTATTTTAAGAGCGAATCGCTTAGCAATTTTAACCAATTGTGGCAAACGCGCCATAGTGCCGTCTTCGTTCATAATTTCGACCAACACACCACCGGGTTGCAAACCTGCCATTCGCGATAGGTCGACACCAGCTTCGGTATGCCCAGCACGTCTGAGTACGCCACGCTCTTTTGCCTTAAGTGGGAAAATGTGTCCAGGTCGTCCCAATTCTTCGGGGAGGGTATTGGGGTTGACCAATGCTTTGATGGTCATGGCTCTATCGTATGCCGAAATGCCAGTGGTACAACCATTTCCTATTAAATCGACCGAAATGGTAAATGGGGTTTCGTGAGTCGCCGTATTTTTACCCACCATCAAATCCAAATCCAATCGGTTACAGGTAGCTTCTGGAATCGAAGTACAAATCAGACCACGACCATGCGTAGCCATAAAATTGACAATTTCTGGTGTAATTTTTTCGGCAGCACAAATAAAATCGCCTTCGTTCTCGCGGTCTTCGTCGTCGACTACAATAATTACCTTGCCTTGACGAATGTCCTCAACGGCTTCTTCTATAGTGTTTAAATGAAATTCTGACATAAAATTGATAATTTTGATGCAAAAGTAATGCTTTTAAATGGGCTTTTTGCGTGAATGTTGCTGAATAAAATCAGTATATTTCTGAACCAAACGCGATACAATGGAATGGTTGTCGAATGTTTGTTCTATGTACAATCGAGCATTTACCGAAATGCTTTGACAAAGTTTTTTGTCTTGTGCCAATGCCAATAATTTTTCGGCAAATAATTCGGGCTTATCAGCAATCATCATGTCTTTGCCATCGATGGCGGTAATGCCCTCGCATCCGACCGAGGTCGATACAATAGCCTTAGTTAGTGCCATCCCTTCGATGACTTTTATTCGCATTCCACTACCCGATAACAAAGGCACAATCATTATCGATTTAGAGTTGATATAAGCGTTGGCATCAGCTACTTCGCCTTCGAAAACCACATTAGCTTGTGCAGAGAAAAAATCTTTGAGCTTTTCGGATGCATTTCGCCCAGCAATATGCAGTTTTAGTCGATCATTTTGACTTAACACTTTGGGCCAAACCTCCGATAAAAACCATCTCAAACCCTCAATATTGGGCTCCCAATCTAAAGAACCTAAATGGAAAATGCCCGGAAATTCGGTATTTGTTTGGTCGCTTATATACCTTTGGGCGTCGATGCCAGTGGGTAAAGTGTAAAGCTCATGTCGATAACCCAAACTTCTAAACTGCTTTCCATCTCGCTGTGTAATAGGAAGAAGCATGTCGTAGTCGTCGAAAAATGATATTTCGAATTTTTTAAGCTTTCGATTTAAATCCTGAAGATAAAATCGTTTTAAACTACTGTCGGTATTGGCTTTTACCCGTTCCCAAATCTCGTGCTCGACATTGTGAGCCCGCATTGCCACAATGGCCTTGCTATGTTTTCTAATTAGCGGGATATAGGGTGCCAGATACAAACCTTCGAGCTGAATGACATCGAATGTTTCGTCTAAAAGCAAATGCTCAATTGCATTTGAAAACTGGGGTGCTATAAAACGTGTTGCTGTATAAGGTTTGTCGGAAAACAGAAAATTTTGCAAAAGTCCAAGTGGCGATATTTTAGCAGGAACATCGACCGAAACAAATTTAATTTTTGAGGTAAATTCTTCGGGAATCTCTTCGATTTTACAATTATGCTTGAGTGTGTTCATGGCCAAAATTGTAACACGATGCCCCAAATCGGCCAAGCCAACCGACAAACTTAAAACGGCAATAGCACCTCCATCGGCTGGTGGATAAGGAATTTTATTGGTCAGTTGTAATATTTTAAGAGGCTTCATCCTTCTTTAACTCCTTCAATTCTTTAATAAACAATTGTCCTACTTTTTTAATAAAACTCCATATTTTTTTAAAAAACATTTCGTAGCCAGACTTGTCTAAAATTACTGAGTCGACCGAGGCTTTGTAGGTTAAAAACATTCCTATGGGAAACAAAACTAAAGCTGATATCCACATGCCCCAAAAAGCAGAAATATCACCTTCGCGGGCAATTTTCTCGCCTGTTATCGATACCACATAATACAGTAAAAAGAAAATAATGGATACCACAACCGGCATACCCAATCCGCCTTTACGGATAATGGCACCTAAAGGAGCCCCAATAAAAAACAATATAAAACAAGCAAACGACAAGGTGTATTTACGGTGCCATTCTATTTTGTATTTACTGAGCCATTGACCTCTCGAATCTAAATCTTGATGGGTATTTTCGGTGTAATTCTTAACCGAACGGGCATAGTTAATGGCTAAATCAATTGCGTTTAACTGCTTGGCTTTGGGTAATGTGGCAAATAAACTATCTGTATTAATGACTTGTATAGCTTTAGAATGATACATTAAACTATCGAGTTTAACTTCGCGACGAAAATAATTATTAAACAACAAATCGTTTTTAGATTCAAATTCGCGTTTGCTTAAATTTTTACCTAGCGAATCGATTGTAAAACTGAGTTGCTCTAAATTCATCATTTGATAGTGGTCTTTCCAAATACTTTCGTCGTTTCGTTTTAAACCAAAGCCCTCTAACCCCAGCAAAATGGTCTCTTTTTCGTAAAAATGACGTTCGAAAGGCACCTTAGCATTTTTCCAATTGGTCGAAGGTTCATCAATTTCTTGATATTGAGAGCCGTGGAACAACTCCAATACCATGTAATCTTTTTCTGGTGAAGTGTACATCATTCCAGAGTCGGCTAAATTGACAATCCGATTTCCTTTTTGGTCGGTATGATCATATATCATGATATCATACAACATTTTTGATTTATGATTTTTACCCGAAATTTTAATATTGTATTTAGGGATGTGATTAATAAAAATACCAGGTTTTAAGTTCAGCTCAGGTCGGGTGTCTTGAATATCTTTTATCATCGAACGTGTCTTAAGCGAAGCGTATGGCATGACAATGTTCGAAAAGAAAAACGCTCCGATGCTAATTGCAGTAATCAAGATAATTAAGGGGAACATAATTTTAAGCAAGGGCACACCTGCCGACTTAAAAGCCAACAGTTCGTTATTCTCTCCCATATTACCAAATAGCATAATAGACGATAACAAGATAGCCATTGGTAAAGCCATAGGGACTAAATTGAGTGTCGAATAAAAAAGAAGCTCCGTGATGACCCAAAAATCTAAACCTTTACCCACTAAATCGTCGATATACTTCCAAATAAATTGTAGTAAGAAAATAAACAGCGAAATAAAAAGGGTCAGAAAAAACGGCCCAAGGTACGATTTGAGTAAAAGAGAATGTAACTTTTTCAATAGATGTTCGCTTCAAAAAAATGAATTGCAAATTTAGTGAAAATCCGAATGTGAATCTCATGAATAAAACTATAAATTTGCAACATATAATTCAACCACTCAAACCATTGTTATGACAGAGCTATTTTCGTTCGCATTTTTAAGTTTCACGTCATTTTTTACGCTTATTAACCCATTGGGTACCATGCCCATATTTATGACGATGACTGCCGACCTTGATTCGAAAACACGTGTTCAAACTGCTCGAAAAGCTTCGATTGTGGCATTTTTAACCATTGTGCTTTTTGCTTTTAGCGGGCAATTCTTATTTAACTTTTTTGGTATTTCGGTTAATAGCCTTAGGGTTGTCGGTGGGGTAATCTTTTTTTTAATGGGGATGGATATGTTGCAAGCCAGACTCACAAAAGTTAAAATTAAAGATTCCGAAATAAAAGCATACGTCAACGACATATCCATTACACCATTAGCTATTCCAATGATTGCAGGACCTGGTGCGTTAACCAACGCCATTGTTCATATGGAAGTTGCCGATACTTTTGTAAAAAAAGCATTGCTAATTTTAGTCATTTTATTGGTAATGGGTCTGACTTATTTAATATTGTATAGCAGCTCCCGAATTATTAAGTTTTTGGGCGAAACTGGTAATAATGTTATGATGCGATTGATGGGACTTATTGTAATGGTAATTGCAGTAGAATTTTTCTTTACAGGTTTAAAACCTATTATTATCGATATTCTGACAGCCTACAGCAAGTCTGTTTAATTTTAAGCCAAATCTATAGTTGGGATTGAGGGCACAGTTAATTTGTAAAAAATATTAATAAGGTTCAGATCAATTGCTTTTATTTAACATTTTATACTCCTGCCCATCTACTATAACCAGCTCAATATCTTCAAGTAACACAATATCTGGCACACCAGTTTTTTCGTTAGTGGCCACGATGCCTAAATCGTTAAACACTGATGGTCGATTTAAGTGTAAAAAGTATTGCTCACCCTTAGACTTAATTAGAAACTGGAATTTGGCACTTTTTAATAACTTTTCAAATCGACCTCGCCTATTTAAACCTATCCCTCTGAATATTATATCTTTCCAGTTCATCATATTTTTAATAACTCCGTTATGCTGTGCAATATTGCATAAACCGCATCAAAAGAACAAAAAAAAAATTTATTCGATGTTAAATTATTGTCAATTAAACCAATGAGATGTTTTTTATCTAATAATAATTCCCTTTTTTTTATTGTTCGAAATTTATAAAACATCTACTTTTGCAAACTTTTAAGGTCTACTACCAAATTGATATAACTTTTTTTAAAAACAGGTCGAATACTTCAATGTAAGTTGCTTACAAATAAAACAAAATAAACACCACAATCAGGTCGAAGACCTTAATCCCAATACGAGATACCAACCATGAGTAAAAAATTTAACGAATACAAGCGATTCGATTTATCAGAAATAAACAAAGAAGTTTTATCGGACTGGAAAAAGAATCAAACTTTTGAAAAAAGCATTAGCACACGCCCCGATAATAAACCATTTGTGTTTTACGAAGGTCCGCCTTCGGCTAATGGCATTCCCGGCATCCACCATGTGATGGCTCGTACCATTAAAGACCTTTTTTGCCGATACAAAACCTTGCAAGGATTTCAAGTAAAACGCAAAGCAGGCTGGGATACCCATGGATTGCCTGTAGAATTGGGCGTCGAAAAAGCCCTTGGAATTACCAAAGAAGATATCGGAACGAAAATAACAGTAGACGAATACAACGAGGCTTGCCGTAAAGATGTGATGAAATACACCGATTTGTGGGAAAGCCTGACCGAAAAAATGGGCTATTGGGTCGATATGAACGATCCATATATCACATATGATAATCGATACATCGAAACCTTATGGTATTTAATCCAACAACTTTATAACAAAGGCTTACTGTACAAAGGCTACACCATACAGCCCTTTTCACCAGCCGCGGGAACGGGCTTGAGTACACACGAACTCAATCAACCAGGTTGCTATCGCGATGTTAAAGACACCACCATAGTCGCACAATTTAAAGTTATCCGAAATTCGAAATCAGTATTTCTTTTCGACGGAACCGAAACTTTCGCTAATGACATTCATATTTTAGCTTGGACCACCACGCCTTGGACACTTCCGTCGAATACAGCCTTGGCAGTAGGTACAAATATCACTTACCTAAAGGTAGCTTCGTATAATCCATATACAGGCCAGCCCATTGTGGTGATTTTGGCAAAAGACCGACTTGCAGCATACTTCAAACCCGAAAATGTCGATTTGGAGTTACAATCTTATCATGAAGGCGATAAAAAAATTCCATATAAAATTTTAGGTGAGGTAAGTGGAAAACAACTCGAAAGTGTCCAATACGAAGCGTTGATACCTTGGGTAAAACCAATGGGCGATGCATTTAGAGTTATTACGGGCGATTTTGTAACCACCGAAGACGGAACTGGCGTGGTTCATATAGCACCAACTTTTGGTGCCGACGACGATCGTGTAGCCAAACAAGCTGGCATTGCACCTCTCATTTTAATTGATAAAGATGACAGCAGACAACCCATGGTCGATCGAAGGGGTCGCTTCTTCCCTATCGAAGATTTATCGGCCGATTTTGTTTCGTCAAATATCAACAAAGAACAATATGCCGAGTTTGCTGGTCGATATGTTAAAAACGCCTACGACAATACGTTAACGGAGCAAGATGCCACGCTTGATATCGACCTTTCGGTCATGCTTAAAAAAGATAACAAAGCGTTTAAAGTTGAAAAACACGAACACAATTACCCCCATTGTTGGCGTACCGACAAACCCGTATTATATTATCCTTTAGACAGTTGGTTTATCAAAACCACCGATTTAAAAGAACGCATGTTCCAACTCAACCAAACCATTAATTGGAAACCCGCCTCAACAGGAACAGGCCGATTTGGTAAATGGTTAGAAAACTTACAAGACTGGAATTTATCTCGCTCTCGATACTGGGGAACACCTCTGCCAATTTGGGTGTCGGAAGATAAAACTGAGCAAATATGCATTGGCTCGGTCGAAGAATTATACAACGAAATCGAAAAATCGGTTGCTGCTGGTAAAATGCCAAAAAATCCATATTCCGATTTCAAAGTGGGCGACTATTCTGCCGAGAATTACAAAAAAATTGATTTACATCGACCATACGTCGACGATATTATATTAATCTCGGCAAGTGGTAAAGCCCTATACCGCGAAAAAGACCTTATCGACGTTTGGTTCGATAGCGGAGCGATGCCATACGCACAGTTGCACTATCCATTCGAAAACAAAGAATTAATCGATAACAAACAATATTTCCCTGCTGACTTTATAGCCGAAGGAGTCGACCAGACTAGAGGTTGGTTCTTTACCCTTCATGCTATCGGCACTATGCTATTCGACAATGTGGCTTTTAAAAACATTATTTCGAATGGTTTGGTACTGGACAAAAATGGTCAAAAAATGTCGAAACGTTTGGGCAATGGTGTCGAGCCATTCGAAGTGATCGAAAAAAATGGTTCCGACCCTTTGCGTTGGTATATGTGTACCAACTCTCAACCATGGGATAACTTAAAATTCGATATCGAAGGTGTAGAAGAAGTCAAACGCAAATTCTTTGGCACTTTATACAACACGTATTCGTTTTTCGCATTGTATGCCAACGTAGACGGATTTAGCTACCAAGAGGCTGAAATTCCACTTTCGGAACGCCCAGAAATCGACCGTTGGATCATCTCATTGCTCAACTCACTTGTTCACGAAGTCGAAGATGCATTCGAAAGCTACGAACCTACCAGAGCGGGTCGTGCCATTCAAGATTTTGTTACCGAAAATCTAAGTAATTGGTATGTGCGTCTCAACCGTAAACGTTTCTGGGGCGGAGAATACGACAACAATAAAATTGCCGCATATCAAACTTTATACACTTGTTTAGAAACTGTCGCTATTTTATCTTCGCCCATCATGCCATTTTATAGCGATAAATTATATCAAGATTTGAGTCGAGCTACTGGCCGAAATACCGATTCGGTACATTTGGCAAAATTCCCAACCTACCAAGCTGAGTTTGTCGACAAAGCACTAGAAGAGCGTATGGATTTGGCACAAAACATCACATCGATGGTTTTAAGTTTACGACGAAAGGTAAGCCTGAAAGTTAGACAACCACTTCAGAAAATAATGATTCCAGTGCTAGATAAAAATTTCAAGACTCAAATTGAGCATGTCAAAGATTTGATTCTAACCGAAATTAATGTCAAAGAATTGGAATATCTAGACGATACCAGTGGTGTGCTTGTAAAAAAGATTAAACCCAATTTTAAAGCTTTGGGACCCCGATACGGCAAAATAATGAAAGAAATTGCGGTTTCTGTCTCTGAAATGAGTCAAACTCAAATATCAGATTTGGAAAAAATGGGTAATTTACAACTTATGGTTTCGGGACAAGCCGTAGAATTGTTGTTGAGCGATGTCGAGATTTTGTCGGAAGATATTCCTGGCTGGTTAGTTGCTAACGATGGCACATTAACTGTTGCACTTGATATTACCTTAAACGAACAATTGAAGCAAGAAGGTATGGCACGTGAGCTTATTAACCGCATTCAAAACATCAGAAAAGACAGTGGTTTCGAAGTTACAGACAAAATTAACATCGAAATTGTAAAACTTTCTGAAATTGAAGGTGCAATTTTGACTTTTGGTGACTATATTGCACAACAAACCTTAGCTCAAAATATTAAATTAGTTAATCACATACAACATCTCGCTGTTATTGACGTAGAGATAGATGAGACCTTAACCGTACAAATTTTAGTTCAGAAAATATAAACAATTTACAATCCCAAATAGGGATAAGGAGGTAAAAATGAGTGAAAAAACACGATATAGCGATGCAGAATTGCAAGAGTTTAAAGAGCTTATTCAAAAAAAATTAGAAAAAGCCAGAAAAGATTTCGATATTTTAAAACAATCTATCGATAATTCAGAGGGCAACGATACCCAAGACACTTCTCCTACTTTCAAGGTTTTGGAAGAAGGTGCTTCGGTTCTTTCGAAAGAAGAAGCCAGCCGATTGGCTCATCGACAAGAGAAATTTATTTCTCACCTCGAAGCCGCGTTAATTCGTATCGAGAACAAAACTTATGGCATTTGCCGTGAAACTGGCCTGTTGATTGCCAAAGAGCGTCTAAGAGCAGTTCCTCATGCTACGTTAAGTATCGATGCCAAAAACGACCGTCGATAATACCTTATTGTTAAAATATCTAAAGCCCTGTCGATATCCTTTCGCACAGGGCTTTTGTACATCGAATATTCTTGAATAAATAGATATCAAAATAAGATTGATTGGTTAACCAGCAATTTTGTTTGGATACTTTTAAGTATAATTTAATATCGCACTTTATCAGTATATAATATTGACATTTAGAATGTTACAAAATTATTAGAATAGGTCGAAGACCTTAATCAGAGCTGAGTACAAAACTTTATGATAAGAATTTCGCATCATCGCATCAAATGTATCGGTTGTGGACATTGTGTCGAAGTAGCCCCAAACACTTGGCAAATGAACGAACTTGACGGCAAAGCCAATTTAATATTGGCCAAAGAAAAAAAGGGGTTTTACACCTTATTAACAAGCGACGACGAGCTCGATAGCAACTTGGAAGCCCAACAAATCTGCCCTGTTAAGATTATTCAGGTACAAAAGATTTAGGAGCTTGTACTAATACCAAAAAACACCTTCAAATGACCGATATAAAAC
>DYOK01000076.1 GCA_020720565.1 Acetofilamentum sp. | reverse complement strand
TGTTGTTTCTGGGTTTTTTCCAATGAATGCTAGCACATAACTAACCTTATGCTTTCTTATGGGGCTTGTTTTTCGAAAAACGTTTTTTAAAGGGTTTGTTTTTTTGTCGTGGGGCATAAGTGGGTACGTCGCCCAAATATTCTGGAACAACTGCTTTTTCGATAGGACGCTCGATCAATCGTTCTATGGATGCCAAACGGCTCTGATCTAATTCGTTGACCAATGTATAGGCCAAACCGTCGGCCTCGGCTCGGGCTGTTCGACCAATACGATGAATATAGTCTTCGGCATCGCGTGGCACGTCGAAATTGACTACCAAATCAATATCTTCGACATCAATACCACGAGCTAATATATCGGTGGCTACAATTATGGTAACTGTTTTATTTTTAAAGTCAAGTAGAATCTTTTCCCTTTGGGTTTGATCTAAATCGGAATGTATTTCTTGAACAGAAAGTTTGGCTTGAGCCAGTTGTCGGGCCAACGATTTGACACTACTTTTAGTTGAGCAAAACACTATGACCGATCTAAAGTTGACATCTTTTAGCAGATGAACCACCAATGGAATCTTTTGGGTTTCGTATATTACAAAGGCTTTTTGAACAATTTTTTCGGCAGGTTTCGAAACAGCCAAGCTTATTTCGAATGGATTAGCGGTAAGTTTTCGGGCCAAATCGCGCATCTTTGGCGGCATGGTAGCCGAAAATAAAAGGTTTTGTCGCTTTTTGGGCAAGTTACTTATTATCCGCATAATATCGTCGTGGAAGCCCATATCGAGCATACGGTCGGCTTCGTCTAAGACCAAGTATTTGAGTCCCGACCAATTGACATAGGGCATGTTGGAATGCGAAATTATTCGACCTGGCGTGCCAATAACCACATCGACTCCAGCTTGCAAAGCCATTTTTTCGCTTGTGTAACTGTTGCCATCGCCCCCACCATAGATGGCTACAGAGGCTACCGAAGTAAAATACGACATTCCCTCCATGTTTTGTTGAATTTGCACTGCCAATTCACGCGTTGGGACAATAACTAAGGCTTTGATGCCTTCTTTTGACGAATTTCGGGTAATGCCTTCGATAATGGGCAATAAAAAAGCAGCTGTTTTCCCAGTTCCTGTTTGGGCTGAGGCTATTAAATCTCGACCATCCATTATAGCAGGAATCGACTGTTCTTGAATAGGGGTGCATTCTTCGTAACCCATGGAAGAAATACTGTCCATAAGCTCTGGAGAAAAATTAAATTCGGAAAATTTCAAAATATTGTAAATTAAGTAATTTATTAATTTGATATCGGGTTCTGCATTAGATTAAGTACTTAGAATAATTTAATCTCGTATTTTATTAAGTTAGAGCATTTATAAATAGAAAATTAGTAAAATAACGAATAGGTCGAAGACCTTAACACGCTAATAATAATGCGTTTACCATTAATAACACCGAGCCATGCGAATGAAAGTCTTAAAAGCCAAGCGGTTTCCCTGACACATACAAAGGTATGGAAAAAAATGGATTATAGTTGTAGGGGTTTTGTAAATCGGTTTTGCTTAACACGTAAACCGCATTCGGGGCAGTCGGTTTGTTGGGGTTCAAGCACATGTCCGCATGCAGGACACTGATTTTCGGCATCATAGTTCATGGCTAGTTCTTCGACGCTGTATGCTTTAAATAAGCCTTTAAGCATACTGTTTATACCACCAGACATAATTAGTACACTTAAGGTATAAAAAGCCATCGAAACAATGGCAACAAACATCATGAAATATGAAAACTGCATTCTGGCCAACAAACCAATAATTAAACTCAATATCAAAGTCCCATTTACCAAATTGTTGAGTTGCAAATGGTAAATAATATGGAATCCATCGGCTACTTTTTGTAATTCGATATTAAAGCGAAACGGCACGTTAAACAACGCTTGTTTGCCCACATACCAGTTATCTTTTGTTTCGTAACCTTTGTCAGAAATAGCTTTAGAGAGCATCGAATCTAACGATAGAGGTAGTGTTTCAATTCGATATTCGGGTTGAGTCAGTTTAAAAACTTGTTTAATTTGGTATGGAAATGCCATGTGTAAAATATCTTAAAACACGCTTATATTTATTTAATTTGTTTAATTGAAACCTCGTAGTTGTCGATAAAGAATTTGACTTTGCTTGTATTAAAAATATAAGTTTGAATTTTAATATGACGCTCTGGTTTAGATAGTTTTAAAGTGGTGTTAAACGTAAAAGGCACCCATGTTTTGGGCTTTATTTGCAATTTGGAAAAATCGTTGTAAACAACCGATTCCATTTTACCTTTTGATTCCAAAATAAAAGCAATACTGGGGAATTTTTCGGGCAAATTTTCGAAAAGCACGTACCCTTTGGCTTCGAATTGAACCTCCTGCAATGGAAGTGCTTGAACTTTGGAAAAACCAAGCGAAAACCCTTCCGAGGTCGAAAACGAGGTTTTACCAGAAAATGCTCTTGTAGTATTTAACCCCGCAATCATTTTCTCGTCAAGTACTTTGGTGTCTTCAAAATCTGTCGAAAATTTAAATTGATACATGTCGTCTGGTTTGAGTTGAACGCCTTGCTGGTCGACACTCGCTTCGACAAAACCTTGTTTGGTACTTAATTTTTCAATAACCTCTTCGTAAATTTTCAAGTATGTTTCGCGATCTTTTGTATAATAAGCTAAGGCCGAATCGAACAAGACTCTATCGACTTGGTGTTTGGCTAAAACATTCTGATAAATATTTTCTGGACGTAACGCCACACTATCAAAAGGAAAAGCCGCTGCATTTAACGTCCCGTCCGACATATGTAAATCGACCAGCAAATCGACCATTTTTGATTGGTCAATAGGTGCATTGGTTTGCTTACAAGCCGAAAGCAACAAAACAAGACATACTAAAAAGTAAATATTTTTAAATTCCATTAATTGGTATATTTAACAATACAAAGATAATGTTTGATTTATAAGGCATTTGTTGTTTACGAAAATATTTTACAACTGTCTATATCACAACGCATTGGCTTACAATTCCAATCCAAACTGTTCGACTAAAAATTTAAGATTAGGGTTCTTTTCGTTATAAAATTTAAATTTGTCTTTGATTAAATATAAAGAACGTTCCTTTTTTTCTTCGATATTGATATCAAATCCGATACTCAAATCAGAATTTTTAAGAATTTTTCTAGCCTCGTGAGTCAGTGGAATTAATCGCTCGGTAATCGCATTCTGTATGTGATCTGCCGAAGCCAATAACTGAATTTGATCCCCTACTACATTGACGGAAATTTGTTTAAGAATATTATGCACTCTCGGCCATTCACGATGTAAATGTGCAATTATTTCGGGCCACAGTTTCTTTACCTGTTCTAAAGTAATTTCTTGGTTTTCCGATTCTGAAGCCGCAGTTTGCACTAGAGCATCAACATCGTTTGAGCTTTTATTTACTATCGCCGTCGACGATTCGTTTTCGATTACAGGTTTGATTCTTAATTGCGGTTGCTCAATTTTATTGGCAATGCTTTTACTCAAGCCTATCGACACACGTTGGGCCAATTCGGGATTAACAGTAGGCGAGAAAAGTTCTTTTTCTAGCTTAGTTTTTTTTTTAATAGCTCAAACTTTTCCTGTTCGGCTTTGATTTGGGCAAGTTTTATAAAACAGAGTTCAACGTGTAATCGTTTATTTTGACTGGTTTTATAATTTAATTCTGATTCGTTGATAATATTTAAGGCATCGAACAAAAACTGAATAGGAATTTTTTGACCCGATAAAAGATACTTTTGTTTGGCCGCATCACTTACCTCGAGCAACTCAATGGTTTGTTTATCGCTACTTACCAAAATATTACGTAAGTGTTGTGCCAATCCTGACAAAACTTGATTTCCTTCGAATCCACCAGAAATGATTTGCTCTAGAATATTGAGTGACTCAGGTAAATTTGCCTCGAAAAAAGCTTCGCTTAACCTAAAAAAGTAATCGTCGTCGAGCACGTTCAGATTTTCGATCACGCTATTATAAGTCACATTTCCGTTCGAAAAGCTTGCAATTTGGTCAAAAATTGACAATGCATCGCGCATACCGCCATCAGCTTTATTGGCAATCACATGTAATGCTTCGTCTTCGAAACCAATTTGCTCACTTTCGGCCACAAATTTCAGATGCCCTGCAATGTCGGCGAGTTTAATACGATTAAAATCAAATATCTGACATCGAGACAATATGGTAGGTAAAATTTTATGCTTTTCGGTGGTAGCCATAATAAAAATGGCGTGTGCAGGTGGCTCTTCGAGCGTTTTCAGAAATGCATTAAACGCTTGAGACGACAGCATATGAACCTCGTCGATAATATAGACGCTGTATTGTCCCATCTGAGGTAAAATACGCACTTGATCGATTAAAAGGCGAATATCTTCCACCGAATTGTTCGAGGCCGCGTCCATTTCGTGAATATTCATCGAGCTGCCTTTATTAAAAGAAACGCACGATTCACACTCATTACAAGCTTCTCCATTCACAATATGGGTGCAGTTGATGGTTTTGGCAAATATTCTTGCACATGTGGTTTTCCCTACACCTCTGGGGCCGCAAAATAAATATGCATGAGCTAATTTTTGCGATGTAATCGAATTGATGAGCGTACTGGTAATGGAAGCCTGACCAACTACCGACTTAAAGGTATCGGGGCGGTATTTGCGTGCAGAAACAATAAAATCGCTCATTTGTAAGATTAATAATTATTATGTATAATTTAATGCTATTTTTAATTAAGCTATAATATTGATATATAGCTGTTTACAAAAAAAATAAATAGGTCAAAGACCTTAAATAATCAAAAAAAATAAAATGTTATTGATAATCAATACTATCGATGATAAACAGCCGTACGCATGAGTATAATGAGTCAATAACTTATCAATGTCCAAAGATAATTTTTTGTACTCAGTTTATAGGCATACTCCATCATAAATTTTCAACAAAACATCCAATAAAAAATCCCCAAACTATGCTTGGGGATTCATATAATAACGTTTCAAATTTTATCTGGTCAAATTGACAGTTCCTGATTTTTCGTGCGGAACTTTATCGGTATCGGTGAATTTAACCACATAAGTATATACTCCATTGGGAGCCATTAAGTGTCCATTCACACGGCCATCCCATCCTTTTTCTAATTCATTAGTTTCGAAAATAGGAGACCCCCATCGGTCGTATATGGTTAAACGATAGCCTTCCGATGACAAACCATTTCCATATGGGCGGAACGTTTCGTTCAGATTATCGTTATCGGGCGTAAATCGTGTAGGTAAGTAAAATGCCACTTCGTCGACAATTCTCACAAAACTGCGAGCCGTATCGGCACACATATGCTCACTTGTTACAACCAAAGTTACATTGTAATCTTGAGGATATTTAGCATATTCGTGCATGGTGTGGAATGCAAAAGTAGAATCTCCATCGCCAAAAATCCAATGCCAAGTATATCCACCAGTCGAAAGATTATCGAAATATATGACTGGATCGATTATCGATTTAGTTGCGGGACGTGCAGCAAATCGAGCTTCGGGAATTGGGAATACGTTGATATATTCTTGTTCTGTAGCAATGGATTTACAGCCGTGTGCGGTGATAATTTCTAAACTCACATCGAATGTTCCAGCAAATCGGAAAGTATGTTCCGCTTGAGCATCGAACGCCATATTGTCCTCTTCGCCAAATGTCCATCTGTATTGTGTACCTTGCTCATGCCCTTGAACGTCTTGAATAAAATTGACTTCGAGTGGCAAGCATCCATTTTTATAGTCTGCATGGAAACTAGGTAAGTAACTTTCCCAAACATCGATATGAAATTCAACTGTATCGGCTGGTGTTGAACAATTATCTTCAATAATAACGCGATAATCCATTGACTGACTTGGGTATACCGTAAACTGGTTACTTAATGCTTGGCCATTTTCGAACGATATTTCGTATTGGCCATTACCTCCTGTCACATCTAGTTCTACTTGTACGGGTTGACCTTTACAAACCGAAGCAGTATCGAGATGTGCTGTAGCCGATAGCCCACCATGAACCTGAACTGTAACTTCTTGCACATCGCTTTCGCATCCATGTGCATCAATCACTTGAGCACTGTAAATAGTAGTAACAACTGGATTAACTGTAATGGCATCTGTACTCAATAACCCATTCCAATAATAAGTAAAAGGCGAAAATGGAGATGAGGTTACGGATAATCCAAGATTGGCCGACTCTCCTATACAAATTGGCGGAGAAGGTATAATGGCAAATACAACAGGTAAAGGTTGAGTTACTTCGAGATTGCTGATTGTTTTGGAGCAGCCTCTCGAATCGGTAATGGTTACATGGTAAAAATCGCTTGGGGCTAATACAATTACGCTATCGGTCCAACCCGTATTCCATACATAATTATAAGGTGGCATTCCCGATGACGTAGTCACCCATACTTCACCATCGGTATCGCCAAAGCAAGTAACCGGTGTTGCAAATCCATTAACAATTAATTCAGGCATTTGAGTAATGGACCGAGAACCATTAGTAGAACACAAATTGGCATCGGTCACTGTCACAAAATAATTACCAGGAATGAGCCCAGTTAAATCTTCGCTCGAACTAATTGTTCCGTCCGCTAACATCCAATGATATACATAAGGCGTGGTACCTCCACTCACCTGTACATTGAGCTGCCCATCAGAAGCCCCAAAACAGGACACATCTGTAGGTATAATTTGATATATTGTTAAGGGATTCAGAGGGCCATTAACCGATTTACTAGCCACAGCGGTGCATCCATTATGATCGGTAACAGTTACCGAATAATGTCCATCGGGCAAACTACCAATGGTTGATGCATTTGCACTATACATAGCTGGAGACCAGTTGTATGTATAACCCAGTGTTCCGCCCTGCACAATTACAGACACACTTCCTAATTGTTGTCCGAAACATAAGTTATCTACTTTAGACGAGTCTATTATCTCGAGCAAGGTCGGTTCTTCGACCACATACGAAAATGTGTTTTGACAGAACATTGAGTTAACTGTAACTTGATAAAGCCCAGCTGCTAAATTAGTATTGGCGGCTAAGTTTGCTCCGTTAGACCAAACATAATTGTAAGGCACCTCGATACCAAGTGGGGTTAAAGTTATTTGTCCATCTGTATAACCAAAACAACTTACCGAGTCGATGACTTCGAGTACAGTAGGTAATTCATGGAACAACACATCGATGTCGTAAATGGTATTACATTGAGCCAATGTGTGAGGCGTAAAAGTGAACGTATAATCGCCAAAAGCATCGACTGTTACCGTAGTAGGAATGGTATTAACATTGCTGAATACGGTATTTCCAGGGCCTGAAGCTGTCCATGTTCCAGTGCCGCCTGCAAGTGTACCTGGAATGGTATAAGTATAAGCCGCACACAAATTGGTGTCGTTACCTATTGTTACAACTGGAAGCGGAGCCACGTAAAGAGGACCAATAGTGGTATCGTAAACGCATCCTGCGGGACTGGTACATGTGAATGTGAAAGTGTACAAACCTGTATCGAGCGGCGTGGCATACGCATCGTCTTCGTAAAAGGAATTGATTGTAGCTGCACCACCCGTTGCCACAGTCCATACTCTCATGTCCATCGGCAACTGAATGGTATCGGGGGGCAACAAACCGTCTTGGTTGAGCGTAATACTCCAGTCGAATATCATTCCATTATCAATTCCAATATTGTCTGTAACTTGAATTTGCCAATCTCCATTTAACGGACATCCGACTAAATCGTCGAAAGTACCAGTTGGAGCATAATCACCCGCAGGAATATAATTAACATTATTATGTACTATTCCAGCATTATCAGTATAGGTATAGGTAGTGGTGCTCATCACATCTATCCATGTCGATGTAGCTTGAGGCGTAAAACAATACTGATATCCATCTCCAATAGTATTACTTTCATCGTCGACAGGTTCACCAATATAGTTTCCACCGCCTCCATTGGGGTATGGTATCAACTCCGTAAATTGTCCATTAGGGCAATACAATCTGAGTCTAAGATCGCCCATAAACGAATGCTCCATGTTGATACAAATGCTTTCAAAGTCGTTTACATCGGTTAGAATAGCATCTCCAAATATATCGAATGTTAAGGTCGAAGTATAAGATACACCGCCACCATCGGGCAAAAATACTGGAGGTGCAGAATACGAAGGCATTTCGACGCTTGTATGACCAAAAAGAATAATGGAATCGCCCAAACATATGGTATCGTTACTGAAAGTTGTGCCAGCAAGTGAAGGTTCCATAAAGGCCAAAATAGGTATATGGGTTTGATCAGGGCAACCATTGGCATCGAAAATACTTAACAGAATATTGTACATTCCGTCGTTTGCAAATGTGTACGAGCCGAAATCGTAGGTATTATTAAACAAGGTACCGTCTCCCATATTCCAATTATAAGTATTAGTGGCATCGTCTTGATGATACAACTGATCGTTGGCAAAATAATCCATGGCAATGGTTAAATCGAACGCTTGTCCAGGGCAGACCATAATTGTATCGCCAGATTGGTATGGCGTGCCAGTCCAAGTTACATCGATGGGTTGGCAACCCACGTGAACTTCGATTGATGTACTGCTTGAGCAACCCATTTGATCGGACACCTCCAAAACTACTTCGTATATTCCATTGGCAGGGAACACAATAGTCGAATCTTGGGCATGCGATTCATATAAATCTCCGCTACCATCGGTAAAACCATATGTCCAAGTGTACTGACCCAATGTTTGGGTATAACATGCCCCTGCAGTATTAAACACATGGCTGCCATCTAATGCAATAGGGGTTGCGGTAGAGGGCAAAAACACTTCTCCATTTTGATTGATAACAGCATCGTGTGCAATACTGACATCAATTGGAATACATTCCGAAACTACATACAAGGTGTCGTAAACATGGCATCCGTTCACATCTTCGGCATCGACATAAATCACGGTACTAAAAGCACTATCTGATGGCAATGTAAATGTACTTCCTGTGCCATTTAAGCCATTTGCTGTAGACCAGTTAATAGTTGTACTGGCAAGGTCTTGATGGTAGTTAACATCGTTATTCGGAAATGTTAAATTTGTAGTAACAGCAACAGGTGTACCCGGACAAGTATGGATTAAACTATCCACACTCATTGCCGGATTTGTAGTTATCCCTAAATCGAAAGCTTGGCATGGTTGGGCACAAGAAATTTCAGCAGACCAACCAGCTCCAAGGCCTGACCAAGTTGAACTGGTAAATTTAAAAGTCAAACAAGTACCTGATGATATGATATCAGTTGGAGGCGGATTGGCGGTTGTGTAATTCCCCACCAATGGAGCAGTAACATCATTTCCGTCATATATTAACAGATGATCGTCGCCCCATGTATCGAGTGCAAATGAATTAAAGTGAATCTGCAAAAAACCACCGTTGTCGCTGCAAATGGTAATGGTTTGATTTTCGTTATTTGAGTAGTTTCCTGTTGCTCCTCCTGTATCCCAAAAAGTACCCACACAGGTATTCACATCAGGGTCAGTTGGGAAAATATCGGTACATACTGGACAGGCGCCGCCGCAGCTCACATCTACAGTGTATGTTGTTACAATTGGGCAATTGTTAATATCTGTAATTGTTAATGTAACCGTATAGGTTCCTTGTGTATTATAAGTTACACTTGGATTTTGAAGATTTGAGGTCGTTCCATTTCCAAAATCCCAATCAAAGGTTGTGGTAGCCACATCTTGGTGGTAATTGATATCGTTATTGATAAAATCGGGAGTGGTGGTAAAATTGACAGCAGAACCAATACAAGTTGCTATATTTCCTGCGATTGGAGTACCATTGGCAGTCGAATTCACATTAAAAGCTTGGCAACCAGTAGAGCAAAAAATACTCCCTAACCATCCTGCCCCTAAAACAGAACCGTCAGATGTCCATACAAAAGTTAAACAGCCATCACCACTTGTTGAGGTGGCTGTTTGCCCAACTAACTCGGTTCCGTCGTAGTCGTTATCGGTAGAACCGCCTAAACCTGTTATCATAGCGGCTGCCGCACTATTTCCATTATGAATGTATAAATGGTCGCAACAACTTTCGGTATTGAATTGTGTAAAATTGACATTAACAGCTTGCCCAGGAGCATCTGGACAAATGGTAATCGTTTGATTTTCGCTATTGGTGTAATCCCCGTTCATCCCTGTATCGTAAAACGTACCCATACATGTATTGATATCGGGGTCATCGACAGTAATATCAGTACAAGGCGGGCATGCCCCACCGCAAGTTACGTTGATATTTTTGGTATAGGTGTAGGTACACCCATTGATGTCAGTTACAGTAAGTGCTAACGGATAAACGCCTTGTGTACCATAAGTAAATGATGCGTTTGAGTTGTTAACAGTTTGCCCTGTTCCAGATGTCCAAACAAAAGTAGATGAGGCATCGTCTTGATGATAAGAAATATCGTTATTGGGATAAACACCTGAAGCAGTTAAATTGATTGTAGTGCCTGTACAAATATTGACAGTTGCTGGAAAAGGGCCTCCATTAAACGTATTATTCGTTGAAAATTGCTGGCAACCAAAAACGCATGAGATTGTAGCTGTCCATCCTGCCCTTACAACCGAACCATCTGAATTCCAAACAAATGTTAGACAACCAGAACCTGCGGAACTGACTGTTTGCCCCAAAAGTTCAGTACCGTCATATTCCCCTACTAAGGTACCGCCGGTTCCTACACCTTGATAAATAGTAATCTCATCCCATCCAGACTCTGTATTAAATGTTGTAAAGTTAAAACTTATTTCTTGCCCTGCAGTCGAGGAACAAAAAGTCATAGTGAAGTCTTGACTATTGCTATAATCCGAAGTTCCTCCTGGGTCGTAAAACGTTCCTGAGCAAGTCGAAATATTTCCATTAGACATATTGTAAGTTTGTGCTTGAACTGGATTTGACACAATAAATAGCCCAAGCAATACGGATAATATAATTAATTTTAAGTTCATCACTTTACTTTTTAAATCGTTCTTTAGAATAGATTAATACACCTTGTTGAGTTCCCGGAATACGGTAAACCATGTCGTCTTTTTCGTAACGCACAAAGCGATAATGGTAGAGCGAAAAAGTTTGGGGGGTATAAGCAGGAGCCACTTTAGGCTGATTCAAGTGATAATCCCAAGCTTCCAGCTCAGGATACTTTTGGTCTGGCTTTAGCACGACAAACTCGTACGAGCATTTTAACTCCGAAATGTAAGCATTATACTTTTCGGGCTGTAGCTGTTGAAGTTGTTGCAAAAAATTGTCGGTAAAACGCAATCTCAATTGGGACTCATAGTCCATTGTTGATTGCGCATAAGATAGCGACGCAATCAACATAAAAAATGCTGATAATGTTCTCATAGTGTGTGTTGTTGGTTAATCAGACGAAATAAGCTTAAAAAGGTTGCTTTATCGGACTTTTTTACATCTGCAAAAATGAGAAAATGCCTATCGATTTTTATTGATTTAACTCTTTTTTTGTGATGAATCAATCAGAAATTTACACTAACAACAAATTTTAGAAGACAGGATTAAAAATTTTATTATAAAAATAAAAAAGCCTCCATAGATAATAATGGAGGCGTTTAAAGATTTTAACTAATCG
>DYOK01000075.1 GCA_020720565.1 Acetofilamentum sp. | reverse complement strand
AATAAAAAAGCCTCCATAGATAATAATGGAGGCGTTTAAAGATTTTAACTAATCGGGAGTTCTAAAAATTGCTTTTTCATCGTTGGACTTCAATTTTAAAATCCTCATTTACAATAGTAAACTCCGGTTTTAAAATCTTGTCCGCCTCAAAAAAGGTAATTTTCAGAACCCCTCTAATACATTTATCGGATTAAGTTCACAGTACCCGACTCCTCATGTGGAACCTTGTTTATATCAATATATTTTACAACATAAGTATAGACGCCATTTTGTACGATTTTGTTCCCACCGGCACGTCCATCCCATCCTTTTTCTAATTCATTAGTTTCGAAAATAGGAGACCCCCATCGGTCGTATATGGTTAATCGATAGCCTTCGGATAATAAGCCATTACCATAAGGACGGAATGTTTCGTTCATATTATCGTTATTTGGCGAAAATCTATTGGGCATATAAAACGTAATTTCGTCAACAATCCTCACCAAACCACTAGCTGTATCGGAACACATATGCTCACTTGTTACAACTAAAGTTACATTGAAATCTTGAGGATAGTTAGCATATTCATGTATGGCATGGTATGCGTAAGTGGAATCTCCGTCTCCAAAAAACCAATGCCAAACGCTACCGCCCGTCGAATGATTTTCGAAATAAATGACTGGGTCGATAATGGATTTAATTTGAGGTCGAGCAGAAAAGCTTGCTGAGGGAATGGGGAACACATTAATATATTGATGCTCGGTCGTTAATGATTTACAACCGTGTGGTGTTGTAACTTCAAGGCTCACGTCATAAGTTCCAGCATATCGGAATGTAGTGATTGCTTGCTCATCAAATGTCATATTATCCGAATCGCCAAAAACCCATCGGTATTGAGTCCCTTGTTCGTGACCTTGTACATCTTGAAAGAAATTGACATCTAGTGGTAAACATCCATTTTTAATATCGGCATGAAAACTCGGCACGTAATGCTCCCAAACTTCGATATGGAATTCGATGGTATCGGCTGGTGACGAGCAATTGTCTTTAACTATAATTCTATAATCTTTCGATTGATTAGGGTTAACTGTAAATGGGTTAGTCAACATTTGTCCAGTTTCGTCGATATACAAATATTGCCCATTACCACCCAAAACATTTATAGTTACATTAACTGGATGGCCTTTACAAACCGAAGCTGTATCAAGATGCACACTCGCCGTGATAGCCTGATAAACTGGCAAAGTATACTCAAGTATTTCGCTTTCGCATCCATTGGCATCAATCACTTGAGCAGAATAAGTTGTAGTAACAACTGGGTTTACTGTAATGGCATCTGAACTTAGAATACCGTTCCAATAATACGAATAGGGCGAGAATGGTGAAGATGTTACTGATAATCCTAAATTAGCAGACTCGCCAATACAAATTGGAGAAGCTGGTAAAAAAGCAAATACTACGGGCAATGGTTGTGTTACTTCGACCGATGCAATTTTAACACATCCCTCGTCGTCGGAAACACTTACGCTGTATATATCGCTTGACAAATTCACATTGTAATCGCCAGTTGCACCATTACTCCAATGATAAGCGTATGCCCCAGTGCCTCCAACTGCCGAAACATGTGCAACTCCATCGCTGGTGCCATTGCAAATAGTTGGATTTGAATTTATTGAAAGAATAATTTCAGTCGGATTAATTACCGTAGCATTTCCATCGGTAAAACAACCATTGGCATCGATTACATGCAGTGTATAAGAATCAGCGGGTACACCTATTAAAGGATTAGTATTATAATGCAAGCCCGTCGTAGAAATCCAATCGAATGCAAAAGGAGCTTGACCCAAAGAAATTGTTGCAGAAAGCGAGCCATCGTCTGTATTATAACACGAAGTTTGCTCCGATAAAATTGCATCGATTACTGGTGATGGAAATATGGTTACATCATGACTAATTTGATCGGAACAAGTTGTGCCAAGGCTCACTTGTTGCGTCACCGTAAAAATACCAAATGCAGAAAATGTAATACCAGCAGGTGATTCCAAAGCCGAAGTAGGTTGAATAGCATTAGAAAATCCCCATGAATATGATGGAGCAGTTCCATAAAACATTCCTGTTGTGCCCGTATTGGTAAAATTAAAAGAATGGTTTTGGAAGCATTGATTTCCATTGTATGTAAACTCAGCATAAACAGAACCTCTGTTTTGAACAACTACAGAGTTTGATGTGACACAACCATTAGCATCGGTAATTGAAACTTGATAATTTCCAGGCAATAAGTTGGGGAAAACGCAATTATTAGTTGCCGAATTAATTGAAGCTGAAGATGTCCCTGTTAAACTTACAACAAATGGACTGACGCCATTAACAATATTCACATTGATTTGTCCCGAAGCTAAACCGCAAAAAGCACTATCCATCGAAAGATTTACCGACATTAATGGTGGTTCATTAATTACAAAACTTCCAGTCCAAGTACACGTTCTAGAATCTGTAACTGTTACGCTGTAATTCCCTTGTAAAAGTGAGTTCCACGAATCGGTTCGTGATGCGGATGCGGTGGTGTTTTGAGTTGCTCCTGAGCTACTATTAACCCAATTGTACGTATAATTAGGATAGTCGCCCGTCTGATTCAATGTGATAGTAGACGACCCATTGTTATCACCGTAACAAGTTACATCGGTTACATTTAAAGACGCCGCCAAATCTTCTACCACCACAGTAGTTGTGGCAGTTGACTGAGAACCGTCTGTAACATGTGTAACCACAAGCGAATACACACCCGCATTCGAGGTTGTTACATTGTTTACAACTGGATTTAAATCATTCGAATTAAAGCCATTGGGACCTGTCCAATACCACGTAAAGTCGGGGTCGACACCTAAATCGTCGTTCGTATTGGTTAGTTGTAGGGTTTGACCCGTACATAATGGCCCATTGTTTTGTGCAGAAGGAAATAAAATTGAACAATCGGTACAACCAACACCACCTGTTTGTTCCATCGTAAAATCTTGGTCGATATCGGCATAATTGGTTATCAAAAACATATAATAATCTCCAACGTGAGCACCATTGATTACAGGCCATTCGTCGTTTGTTGCACTAAAGCTACAATCGACTTCGTTTGCAGCCTGAAGTTGAGCGTAATCGCATACTACATCGGGAAAAGGACCCCAGCAAATAAAGTCGACATCGGAGCCCGCATATAAATGAAAGTTCAAATCCCCATCGCAATTTATTCTCATAAAATACCAAACTGGGTTTGGTTGAGAACCTAAACACCCATAATTGGGACCCGATTCGGAACTTGCACCTGTTTGCATGGGAAAAGTATAAGATTCTTCTGTACAAAAAGGAGCCGCGTCAGAACAAATTGGTCCACCTGCTTGTACATCCTCGTTAATATCTCTTGTAACACCACCTCCCGCATCAGGTTTAAGAGGTCCGTTTTCGATAATAAGGGTGCGAATTGAGTCGAAACGAGCAATATTGCGGTACATCATCTGAAACCATCCCGATTGCTCCGCTATGGCAATTTCATCGGGATTTTGATTGACCCAATCAATCTTCCGTTGATATTGCTCAATCATGAAGGTGTAGAATTCTGGAGTTTGGTCAGAACCTGTTTGGCTCCAAGAAGTAATAGATGTAAGGATTGCAGTTATTAGTATAAATTTCTTCATGACCATAAAATAATTAGAAGTTCAATTTGTTAAATCAAAGACGCAGAAAAACGAAGCAAGTTGTCTGAATTGATAAAATTATTATTTATATAGACAAAAATCATATTTTTGAAGACAAAAGATATATAATAGACATGTTGTTAAACATTAAAAACATAAAAAAAAGCTCCAAAATAATTGGAGCTTTTTAAATATTAAATTATGATTAGTCTACAAATAAGCTTTGAGCAATTTGCTTTTAGACATGTGTCTTAGTTTACGAATGGCTTTTTCGCGAATTTGACGTACACGTTCGCGGGTGAGTCCGAATTTAATTCCTATTTCTTCGAGGGTTAATTCTTGACGCCCAATTCCGAAAGAATCTTTAAGTATTTCTGCTTCGCGATCTGATAAAGTAGCAAAAATTCGTTCAATTTCGGTGCTAAGCGATTCTCGAATCAACACGTTATCAACTCGTGGAGAGTCTGTGTTTTGCAAGACATCGAGCAAGGTGCCATCTTCGGCCTCGCCAAAAGGTGCATCGACAGATATATTTTTACCCGACACATTAACTGTATCTTTAACCTTTTCGACTGGGATATCCATGATTTCGGCAAGTTCCTCGGCACTTGGTTTGCGTTGGTGCTCTTGCTCAAATTCTTGAATGGCTTTTTTATATTTACTTAAGGTAGTGACTTGATTAAGTGGTAAACGCACAATTCTAGATTGCTCATTTACAGCTTGCATAATCGATTGACGAATCCACCATACTGCATAAGAAATAAATTTAAAACCACGCGTTTCGTCGAATTTTTCGGCGGCTTTAATTAGACCTAAATTACCTTCGTTAATTAAATCGGGTAAACTTAATCCTTGGTTTTGATACTGCTTGGCAACCGAAACCACAAAACGCAAGTTTGCTCTGGTTAAACGTTCCAATGCTACACGATCGCCTTGACGAATTCTTTGAGCCATTTCCACCTCCTCGTCAATCGTTATCAAGTCGTACTTCGCAATTTCTTGAAGGTATTTATCGAGTGAAGCACTCTCTCGATTTGTGATTGATTTGGTGATTTTTAACTGTCTCATATGATTCAATTCAAATTAGGGCACAAAAGTAGCACTTTTATATCGAAAATGCAATATCTTTTTTAAAGCATTTTGCACAAGGTAAGTATATCAGAATCAAACTCTATAAACAATTGTATATCTGTTATTTAAAGTGTATTTATCATCTCATACTAAACCGTTTGATAAATATAAAAAAAGAGAATAATTTACTATTAAAACGATGTTTTTCGATGATTATACGCGGTATTCAGAACTATTGCTTATCTTTGGTAGTTAAATATGTTTACAAGACTATCGAAATATTTTTTGTCTTTGCTTATTGTTAAGAATTTTTAAGACAAGTAATATTTTAAAAATCTTTGTGAAAAAACAGCATATCATTGTATTACAGATAGATACTGAGTTTTTGGACATTTGTTTTTTATGAAGAATAACAGGAAAAAGCGCATTGGACTCAAAATAACACTTGGCATTTTGCTTGGTGTTCCTTTGACGTTTGCTCTTTTAATGTTTTCTATTGGCTTTCAGACTTGGCTGTTTGGCTCTATTATTAGTTATTTTGGCGATAAAATGGGTGGCAAAATTCAATTTGAACAATTTTTTATTTCACCTGTATCGGGACTAAAAATCCAAAAACTATATATCGAAGATGATACTGGTGACACTTTGTTGTACTTAAATCACTTTTATGCAGGCATAAAATCATTGAAAATTTTCGAAGGCAAATTTAACCTTAGCAAAGTTGATATCTCCGATGGCTTCTATAACCTATATAGTATCAACGAAGGTGAACAAACCAATATGCAGTTTATTTTTAATTTTTTGTCTTCGGCAGACACGCTTTCGCAAGATACTACAAAAGGAAATTTTTATTTATCGGCTGAGCAGGTTAACATAAAAAACATTCGTTTTAGATACAAATGCTTTTCGCCAGACAGCGTGGCAGAAGGCGTCGATTTTGGAGACATTTATTTGTCGAACTTTAATTTAAATGGTAAAGATTTTGAACTATTCAACGATTCGATTCAAATTCGTTTAAATCAAGTTAGTTTGCGGGATTGGTCTGGATTTGAGCTCAATCACCTATCGGGAGATGCTATTGTTTCGCCTACCGAAATCAGTGTTAAACAGCTTTTGACACAAACGCCACAGTCGCATATTATAGCCAATTCGATCGGGATGTATTACAACGATTGGGGGGAAATGGGTGATTTTATCGAAAAAGTTAAAATAAAATTAGATTTACAACTCAGCACAGTTGATTTTGCCGATATCGCTTTTTTCGCTCCCCAATTAAGCAGCTTTAATTTATCGGTTTATCCTAAAGGGAAAATAACCGGAACAATAAGCAATCTTAAAAGTAAAGATTTTGACTTGTCGTTTGGTAAAGCATCGCATCTAAAAACGAGCTTCTCGATGCAAGGATTACCAGAAGTAAGCGAAACTTTTTTAAGTTTAAATATCGAAGAATTGGAATTGAATTTTGATGATTTAGAACAACTTATTGCTATGCAAACGCACTCCAATGAAGCTATTTTGCTGCCCGAAATTAAGAAAATGAAACGAGTTCGTTACAATGGGAATATCACAGGTTTTCTGAACGACTTAGTAGCCTACGGCACTTTCGAAAATAAAGAAGGGAAAATTGAAACCGATCTCCGTTACTATTACAACTTTGAGCAACAGCACACATCGATTAGTGGCAAAATAGAGACCGAGCAATTGAGTCTTAAATTTTTAAATACAAACGATACTTTGTTCGATAGAATTAGCATGAATGGTCAAGTTCAAATGAGCATAGATTCTATGTCGCATATTGCCGGCAATTTCAACGGTCAAGTCAGCCAAGTCACATTCAACCACTATTCATACAGCGATATTGAACTTGATGCCGAATACAAAAATGACATTTTAAACAGCATGTTTAAAATAAATGACACCAATTTAATTGTAAAACTTGATTCCAAAATTGATTTTTCGAAAACTAAAACTATTTTTGAGGTCAGTGGACAAATAGAACGGGCTCATTTGTCGAATCTAAATTGGATGACAGACGAAGATCAAGCTGTGCTTAACTTGAATATTGAAGCAAATCTTAATGGGAACAATATCGACGAAATTGAAGGGCAGATTGGAATCCATAATTTTAACTTTTTAAGCCGAAAGCTGAATATCGACAGCCATTCTTTAATGCTCACAAAAAGTTCGGAAGGTTTAGACAAGCATTTAAAAATTAAATCTGATTTGTTCGATTTAGAAGTAGATGGCGATTACAAATTAAGCGACTTAGGCAACCACTTGCTTCAAATTCAGAAAGAATATATCCCTTCGTTAAACTTAGCCGTAATTTCGAACAAAATCAGCCCTCAATCATTTAATTTTGACATCAATTTAAAAAATACATATTCTGTATTTCAGATATTTGTCCCCTCGTTCTTACCTGCCAATGGCACACAAATTATTGGTCAATATAACAGCAAAAACAAAAAATTCGATCTGTTATTAAGATCCGATTCTATACGAATAAACACAATTTTTGCAGAAAATATTCATCTTAAACTTGAAAGATCTGGGACAGGATTAAATAACGAATTAGACATTAACAAACTAAATGTGAACGATTTAATTTTATTCGACCAATTGAATATCTACAATCACATTCAAAACGATTCGGTCGAAACCAATTTAACTTGGCAAGATTTACCCCACAATCGCCCCATGGCAGAAATATCGACTCAAACCATTTTTCTACCCTCAACATCAGATTCCATCAATTTAAACATTGGGTTTGTCCCTTCGTATTTGTATCTTGAAGATTCGATTTGGTATATAAACGACGCCAGTATTTTACTACGAGGAACACAAGCTGATGTCAAACAATTTGTACTCAATCACGACCAACAATATGTATATATCGACGGTAAATGGCACCAAAACAGCAACGACACGCTCAATGTTATTTTGAATCAAATTGACATTGATTACTTCCCTATTATCGATTCGAGAACTGGGGTCGATATGCATGGTTTAATTAATGGCGACTTAGTTTTTGGATATCAACAAAGCGAGCCATGGTCTACTGGCTCGCTAAGACTAGACAGCCTTTTAATCAACAACCAAGATGTTGGGCTGATAAAAATGCATTCGAATTGGAGGCCCCAAACCAACAAAATTGAATTTGAAGTGATTAATGAACAAGGCAAAAAGAACTTTAGAACCTTAGAAGGCAAAGGGTTCCTCGACTTAAATAGGTCTGAACTGAAAGTTGATTTAAACCTAAATAAGCAGAAATTGGTCATTGTGGAGCCATTTGTACACGACTACATTTCGGAGATTGACGGGTATGTTTCGGGGCAAGTCAATGTCCTTGGCCCACTAGATAAACTCGACTATAACGGAACACTAGATTTCACTCGTGGTGTATTAAAAATTAACTATTTAGGCACAAAGTACAATTTTACCGACCAAATAAAATTCAATTCGCACGAAGTTAGCCTCGACCAGTTTAAGCTCAACGAATTTAACGGAAGAGGTGATATTGCGTTGCTTAGTGGTAAAATGCTACACGAAAATTTCGATAAAATTCTGTTCGATTTTCAAATAAAAATGAAAGAATTTATGGTTTTAAATACCAATTTAACCGACAATGAATTATTTTATGGAAAAGCATTTTTAACTGGCACAACCAATATTACTGGGACTCCAGAGAATTTAGTGATTAAATTGATTGGAACTACTAACAAAAATACGAACTTTCATATTCCGTTAAGTAGTTCCGAAGAAGCTTCAAACTCTAACTTTATCAATTTTACTAATCGGGGTGTTTCCTCGAACATTGACCAAGTGTATAAAGTCGATTTATCGGGGATTGTGCTCGATTTCAATCTTAAAGTCACACCAGAAGCCGATGTGCAATTAATTTTCGACCAACAAATGGGCGATATTGTAAAAGCCAATGGAAATGGTATTATTCAAATGAATATCAACACCCTCGGGAATTTTACAATTGCTGGAGACTATACCATCGAAAAAGGAGAATACTTGTTTACACTACGGAATGTAATCAATAAGAAATTCAAAATTGAACAAGGCAGCACCATCAAATGGAATGGCGATCCTTACGAAGCCTTTCTCGATATCAAAGCAATTTACAGGCTGAAAACATCCATTTTCGATTTGACGCTTAACCCCGAAGATAAAGAGAAGATTCCCGTTGAATGTCATTTGAACATGAGCAAATCGCTTTCGTCGCCAGACATCACATTTGATATTAAGGCACCGAGCTCTGGCGATCAGGTTAAAAGTTTGATTAACGCCATGGATCAAGACGAAAAAAACAAACAAATGCTATCGTTATTGGTTATGGGTCAATTTAGCACACCTGACTATCTAAAAGGCGGCGAAGTTACTGGATCTAGCAATGCTGTGGGTAAAAATGCCAGCGAACTACTCTCTAACCAATTGAGCAACTGGCTTTCGCAAGTGAGCGACGATTTTGATATTGGGGTGAATTATCGTCCAGGGGACGACATCAGTAGCGACGAACTCGAAGTGGCTCTTTCAACACAGTTATTTAACGATCGAGTAGCTATAGACGGCAATGTGGGAGTAGGCACTTATCAAAACACTTCGAATAGTGTTGTAGGCAATGTGAATGTTGACATAAAGATTAACAAAAAAGGCAACCTTAGGGTACGTGGATTTAACCGTGTAAATGATAGCGATGTGGAATACAACGCTCTTTACACACAAGGCGTTGGATTGTACTATCGTGAAGATTTTGACAGTTTTACAGAGCTTTTGAGTAAATATTGGAAGGGCGTCTCTGGGCAAAATATTAACAAAACAGAAACCGAAAAAGAACTATACGACTAATTGAATTCTGAAATCTGAATTTTGAATTCTGAATTTTGAAATCTGAATTTTGAATTCAACCATTTACACAATAGACTGCATACGTAAAGAATCTAAGGATGAATAGATCTTTCAAAATTTAGGTTGGAAATAAAAAAGCGTTCTAATTGATGTATTCGAATAGGGGAAACGGGTGCTCAATGTGTATAAATGATGTAGCAATATTAAAAATATTGTATCTTGCCTTCGTAATGCACTATTCGCAAAAGGGTTTAATAAATTGTCTGTTACAAAACTAAAAAATAGGTCGAAGACCTTAGTATTCTATTGCTTCTTGAAAAAATTCGATTCGATGAAAACAAAAACATTAATTCTTACCTTAATTATCCTACAAAGCTTTGCAATAAGATCGTATGCCGATGGTATCGGAATAGGGCTTAGTGCCATTTACAACCCCCAGACCGAAAGCTTTGGTGCCGATTTTAGAATTAACTTTAAACCATCGAAACGTTTAAGAATCGTGCCTCAAGTCGCCTACTATCCTGCTTTCAATAAAATTACAGAATATTATCTTGGTGCATCGGTCGAATTACGATTAATACCCATCAAAACATATCATATCTATGGTTTAATCCATGGGGCATTTAATGGTTGGATTAATTACAGCGAAGTTTTGATGAAAGATGCACAATATAATAACTGGAATTTTGAAGCTGGAGCTGGAATCGTCAGAAGCAAAGGCTGCTGGAGACCATTTTTAGAGTACCGATACAATGTAAAATGGTACGAAACGAACTTGAGATTGGGCATCCTATATGTGTTTGGCTGCAACAAAAAAGGCTTCCCTTCTGGTGGTAATAGAAAACGCTCTGCCATGTCTTGCCCTGCTTACGATTGAAAATTTTGAATTATGAATTTTGAATTTTGAATTAAAGATTAAGAATTAAAGATTACTGATTAAGAATTAAAGATTAAGAATTAAAGATTAAAGATTAATGATAACTAAACACTAATAACTTGTAACATTTAACCTTCAACAAATACGAATAAACATATGAAAAACTTCACAAGTATCATTACAGCGATTGCCTTTGCAGGGATAATTAGTTTCGTATCCTGTTCTAAAGACCGTATCGAACCAAACGAAGATTTAAACTCATATGAATCGATGGACGAATATTTGGACTCTAAAAAACAAGCAGAGCAAGAGTACGAAATAACAGAAGAAGGCAGCGAACCACTGCAAGGACAACAAGGCACCAAAATTTGGATTGGAAAAGATCTGCTCATGTTTCCGGATAGCAGCGATGTGGAATGGCCATTTACCATTCGTTTGGTAGAACTTTACACCCCAAAAGATATGATTTATTACCAAATGCCGTCGGTTGCTGGACAAAACATGCTGGAAACCGAAGGCGAAATTCGAGTTCGAGCATTTAAAGTTGACCCGAATGGCGTTGAACAGGAACTTTTGCTTAAGCCTGGGAGAGTATTCGCTATCGAAATGCCAAGCGATAGCATCAGAAATAACTTATCGGTTTATTATGGATATACCAATCAATCGAGACCCGATTGGACTACCAACGTTCAGAGTTTGGGCGGAAATAATGCATCGCTCTTATTTACCCCTACTGCTACAGGGCACTCTGCCACAATTGGTAAGTTAGGTTGGATTAATTGTGGAAGACCCAATACAGGACAGCATACGCTTAGTTTTACATCGGAAACCGATGAGCTTACAAATGTTAAAATATTCGCCTATCTGCCAGTATATAAAGGCGTTGTGCAGTCATACAATCAGTCGACCTGTGCCATGCCCGACAGCAGCTATGTTAAAGTGTTAGCTATGGCTATTAACAGCAGCGACGAATTGTTTTACACCTACGCGTATACCACATTGAACAACTCGGCTACAGTTCCCATTACACTGGAGGCTATAAGCGACGAGCAACTCACTCAATTACTAGATAGTTTGTAAAGTCTCCGACCTGTTTATTGTTTTTATAACTACCTCTGTATCAATATCATAAATTAACAAAACACAACTTCAACGGTTAATTCTTTTTTTGAGGTGCTATAAAAAAATTCTTTGTGTAGCTTTGTGACTTCACTTCGACAGGCTCAGTGCACCGCTTTGTGCA
>DYOK01000074.1 GCA_020720565.1 Acetofilamentum sp. | reverse complement strand
TAGAGCATCAGCCTTCCAAGCTGAGGGTCGCGAGTTCGAACCTCGTTGCCCGCTCCAATCTAAAACGTCTTTTTATTAAAAAGACGTTTTTTTATGCCCATAATTCAGACAACAACAACTCATATATTACTCATATTCATACATATACAAATTTTTACTGGATTTTCTAAAAAAAATTGTACAGCAGATAGTTCAAAACCTTTTTTTTGTTCGAAAATGTTTACTTTCGTAGCGTTTTTAAACAATATAAAATGAAAAAATTATTTTTATTACCTTTTATAGCCACAATGGCTTTGGTATCGTGCAAAACTAACGAGAACCCCACTCAAAAAGTTGAGCTTAAATCTGAAATGGACTCGGTAAGTTATGCCATAGGTCTTAACATTGCCAACAGTCTTAAGCAAGACAAATTAGACAGCGTCAATCTTGATGCTATGAAATCTGCTCTCGAAGATGTGCTTCAAGCTAAAGATTTAAAATTTAGCGTAGAAGTTTCTCATCAAATTATAACTGGTTATATGCAAAAAGCTTCTGAGAAAAAAGCAGAGCCTATGATTAAGGAAGGTGCAGACTTTTTAGAAGCTAACGGTAAAAAAGAAGGCGTAACCACTACAGCTTCTGGCTTACAGTACAAAGTGATTGCAGAAGGTAAAGGCGAATCGCCAAAAGCCACCGACAAGGTTAAAGTAAACTACAAAGGCATGCTAATCGATGGAACCGTTTTCGATAGCAACGAAGGCAAAGACCCTATCGAATTTGTATTAAACCAAGTGATTCCAGGTTGGACAGAAGGGGTTCAATTAATGAAACTAGGTTCAAAATTTGAGCTTTATATTCCTTATCAAATGGCATATGGCGAAAGAGGTGCTGGCGAAATTATTGCACCCTACTCTACTTTGATTTTCCAAATCGAATTATTGTCGTTCGAGGCTCCTAAAGCAGCAGAAATGCCAACTAAATAAGCATCTTTATAAAACTTTTTGCTTTCAATTAAAGCACATTAGATAACCTTATTCTAAAGGTTTCCCTAAAACGGAAACCTTTTTTTTGTAGACCATCAATAGAGTTGACAAAACAAATTATCGTATTTTAGAACTGTAAACACTTAATATTCTATTATTTATCAATACGCATCAAAATGAAATCGTACAGAAAAGAGCTTTGGTTCGAAACCAAAACCAGACGTGAACTCATCAACATTACACCTCAAATTACACAATGTGTTAAGGAAAGTGGAATAAAAGAAGGCCTTGTATTGGTTAATGCCATGCATATTACTGCCAGCGTTTTTATTAACGACGACGAAAATGGGTTGCATCAAGATATGGAAAAATGGCTCGAACGTCTTGCCCCAGAATTACCTCACAGCCAATATGCTCATAATACATACGAAGATAATGCCGATGCACACCTTAAACGAACCATTATGGGACGTGAAGTGGTGGTCGCTATCAGCAATGGGCTACTCGATTTTGGAACTTGGGAACAAATATTTTACGGTGAATTTGACGGCAAACGAAAAAAACGCGTTCTGGTTAAAATAATCGGTGAATAATGGGGAATAAATGAAGGTTGCTCGTTAAAAATATGGATTAATATTCAATATTTTAGATTTAAAATCAACCTTGATTCGTGTAACTTGAAGTTGATTTCTTTGTATTGCTTTGAGTTATTTTGCTCAAAAAAAACGCAACTATAAATTTTAAAAATGAAAGCTTATTAAACGCCGAATGCTAAAATTGTAGAAAATTTACTTCCAACCACAAATCAACTAATAAACCCCAATGTTTTGTGTTAGCATTCCATTTTCAATTTTTTAGTCAAGATTATTTCCAAAATTGATTTTGGTTAGAGGCAAACAAACTGGCTAAAAAATTCTTATTTAGAATCATTTTAATTAATTTTGCTAAAAAATATTTAAGATTATGAGCCCGTCCAATTTATCAAAAAACGACTTTAAATCACAGATTTTATCAGACTACCAACTGGTTAACTTAAGCCGTCAGATTTCGGTGATGGGACGTAAAGAGGTGCTTAGCGGTAAAGCAAAATTTGGAATTTTTGGCGATGGTAAAGAAGTTGTTCAAATAGCCATGGCTAAATATTATAATAAAGGCGATTGGAGGTCGGGATACTATCGTGATCAAACCTTAATGATGGCTTTAGGCGAATTTTCTGCTCAAGAGTTTTTTGCACAATTATTTGGCGACACCGACGTAAAAAACAATCCCAGCAATGGAGGTCGTTCATTTAACAATCACTTTGGGACCAGAAGCCTTAACGATGACGGCTCTTGGAAAGATTTGACTCAAATCCACAACACTTCTGCAGATATTTCGCCCACAGCAGGTCAAATGCCACGTTTGTTGGGTTTGGCATGGGCTTCGAAATTATTCCGAAACAATACGGAATTAC
The DNA here is from genome assembly GCA_020720565.1 of Acetofilamentum sp. Taxonomy (GTDB): domain Bacteria; phylum Bacteroidota; class Bacteroidia; order Bacteroidales; family JAFGXI01; genus JAFGXI01. Next base: position 9,301 of record DYOK01000074.1, on the reverse strand, counting down.
ATCAATTCACGACTCTATCTAACAAAGGCAACGAGGTAGCTTGGGGCACTATCGGCGACGCATCGACATCTGAAGGCCATTTTTGGGAAACCATGAATGCCGCCGCAGTTCTCGAAGTACCATTGGCTATGGTGGTTTACGACGATGGCTACGGGATCTCGGTTCCAAAAAAATACCAAACAACCAAACAAAGCATTAGCGAAGCTTTAGCCGGTTTTCAACGCGACCAAAACGGTGGAATTTATATTTACAAAGCCAAGGCATGGGATTATCCTAATTTGATTAAAACTTTCGAAGAAGGTATCGCAAAATGCCGTGCCGAACATGTTCCCGTATTGTTCCATATCGAAGAGGCCACACAACCACAAGGACATTCTACCTCGGGTTCGCACGAGCGTTATAAGTCGGCAGAACGGTTGCAGTTCGAAAAAGATTTTGACGGCATCAAAAAAATGAAAGAATGGATTCTCGAAGCGGGAATTGCCACTGCAGAAGAACTCGAGAACGAAGAAAAAATAGCCATCGAAAAAGCCAAACAAGCCAAAAATGAAGCTTGGAAAAATTATTTTGAGCCCATTAAAGCAGAAAAAGAACGCTTATTAAAGATTGTATCGGGTCGAGGCTGCCGATGTGTGGTTGCAGAAGATAACGACAAAGTAGACCAATTGGCCAACGAGCTCAAAAACGTATTGGTTCCCAACCGAAAAGATATTTTCTCGACTGCAAAAAAGATAATGCGCAACATTTGTTCGGGCTGTCTTTCTAAACACATTTTACACAAAGAACTTCAACAATGGCTCGATGATAATTATGCCATTGCAGGGCCTCGATATCATAAATACTTGTATTTAGAAGATCAAACCTCGGCCTTAAAAGTTAAGCCTGTAGCACCTATCTTCCCCGAAGGCGGGCGTACGGCACCTGGTCGTGAAATTTTGCGCGACAACTATAATTTGCTTTTCGAAAAATATCCCAAACTGCTCATCTTTGGTGAAGATGCTGGCAAAATTGGGGGCGTAAACCAAAGCTTAGAAGGCATGCAAGAAAAATATGGCGAACTTAGAGTAAGTGATACCGGCATTAGAGAAACCACCATTTTAGGGCAAGGCATTGGCACAGCGTTACGTGGTTTGCGACCCATAGTTGAGATACAATATTTCGACTATTTGCTTTATGCTTTGCAAACACTAAGCGACGATTTAGCCACAACACATTACCGAACCGCGGGAGGGCAAAAAGCACCAGTAATTATCAGCACAAGAGGTCATCGACTCGAAGGCATTTGGCACTCTGGCTCACCACTGAGCATGGTAATAAATTCGATTCGTGGCGTTTATGTTTGTGTACCCCGCAACATGACGCAAGCTGCCGGTTTCTACAACACCTTGTTGGCTTCCGAAGATACGGCATTGGTCATTGAGCCATTGAATGGATACCGTTTGCACGAAAAATATCCCGAAAATATTGGCGAATTCAAACTGCCCTTAGGCACACCAGAAATACTCAATCAAGGCACAGATGTAACTTTAGTAACTTATGGGTCGTGCGTAAAAATTGCTCAAGAAGCCATTCCTCAACTGGCCGAATTCAATATCTCGGTTGAATTAATCGATGTTCAGACCTTATTGCCTTTCGATCTTAACCATAGCATTTTAGAAAGTATTAAGAAAACAGGCCGCGTGGTATTTTTCGACGAAGATGTGCCCGGTGGAGCCACTGCTTTTATGATGCAAAAGGTACTCGAAGAGCAAGATGCTTGGCAATATCTCGACAGCAAACCACGAACGCTAACTGGCGAAGAACACCGTCCTGCATATGCCACTGATGGCGACTATTTCTCGAATCCAAATGCCGAAAATGTATTCGAAACCATTTACGATATGATGCACGAAAGCAATCCTAAAAACTTTCCTGTGATTTATTAGTCAAAACCATACATTAAAACTAAATTTTAGTTCAATCCCAATAAGAATGTATTGGTTATTGTTAAATCCCCGAATAGAATTGAGTGTTTTAAGGTCTTCGACCTTTTTGTTGATTTTGCAACTGGCATTTGAACAGGCGTTTAGGTAAATAAAATACGATATTATTCAAAGTACTTAAACTCACACATCAATAGCGTTTTTCAGAGTTTTGGTGTGTCATAAACAGATGAACCTTAACATGGAAAAAAAGGCTTTTTATAACTTAAAATTTGAACACCAAAATTTTAACGAAATCAAATTAGAATATGGCGAATACGAAGCCATTCATTTTGTACAGTGTAATTTTGAACAACTAATTTTAAGCAATTTCACTTTTATCGATTGCACTTTCGACGAATGCAACTTGAGTTTGTGTACCCTACATCATACAACGATTAGAGACTGTATGTTTAATTCGTGCAAGCTTTTAGGCTTACATTTCGACGATTGCAACGGCATTGGTTTAAGCTTTAAATTCGACAATTGCACCTTAGATCATAGTACATTTTACAAAACCAACATAAAAAAAACAAACTTCAAGAATTGTAGCCTTAAGGACGTAGATTTTACAGAATCTAACGCCCAAGAAGTTGTTTTTAACAATTGCAAGCTAATTGGTGCAACATTCGATAACACTCAACTCGAAAAAGCCGATTTTACAAGTGCCAGTAATTATTCTATCCATCCTGAGCACAATCGGATTAAACATGCCAAATTCAACCGAATGAATTTAGCTGGTCTACTCGATTTTTATCAAATCAAGATTGAATAAGTCAATCCACTGGTTATAATATCTAAAATATTGGTCAATTATAGCAAATTATGGCATGTTCTTACTTATTTTTGTTGAATAATAAAAGCAATCAATCATTTGGCTAGAAACCCTGAATGAGTGCATCAAAACAAATTATCGACACATGAAAGTAGTAGGTATTATTCCGGCCAGATACGCCTCGACACGATTCCCTGGCAAACCATTGGTTAAAATTGCTGGTAAAACGATGATAGAACGGGTATATACCCAGTCGAAAAAAGCTTTGGAACACGTTTTTGTGGCCACCGACGACGAAAGAATTTTCAAAGAAGTGATTCGTTTTGGGGGTCAAGTCGTAATGACACGTAAAGACCACCCTTCGGGGACAGACCGTTTGGCCGAAGCCATCGACATCATCAACAGTTCACAAACAGAAGCTTTCGATATTGTTGTCAATATTCAGGGCGACGAGCCATTTATTTATCCCGAACAAATATTGTCTGTAGTAGCTTGTTTTAAACAATCGAAAACCGAAATAGCTACTTTAGTTAAACCGATAATCAATGCCGAAGATATTTTTAACGAAAACAAACCTAAAGTACTGATTAACAAAAAGAAAGAGGCACTTGCTTTTAGCCGATCCCCCATTCCATTTTTCCGTGGTAAACCACAAAACGAATGGGTGAATTCGCATCGATATTACAAACATATTGGTTTGTATGCCTACAAAACCGAAGTTCTAAAAAAGATTGCAGCTCTAAAACCTTCGCCCATCGAAATGGCCGAATCGCTTGAACAAATGCGTTGGCTCGAAAATGGTTACAAAATTAGAGTTGAGGAAACCGAGTTCGAATCGATAGGCATCGATACTAAAAAAGATTTAAAAAAAGCGATTGATATGGGTGTGCTGCTATGAACACAATTCAACAACAACAAATTAACCGAACCTTTGACTTTGTCAAAACACAACTACAAAATGCCGAAGGTGGTCACGATTTTCAGCATAGCCTTAGGGTAAGGCGCAATGCTTTGCTACTGATGGAACATGAAGGTGGCAACAGGTTTATTATCGAAATGGCCAGCCTTTTGCACGATGTGGCCGATTACAAATTTCACGATGGTAACGAAAAACTCGGCTTAGAAATAAGCCAAAAACTATTCGAACAATTGGAACTCGAACAGTCTGATGCCGAGAAAATCTTATACATTATCGAACACATTTCGTTCAAAGGTGGGATTCAGTCGCAAAAAGAAACATTTAAAGAATTTTATATTGTCCAAGATGCCGATAGGCTCGATGCTTTAGGTGCGATTGGCATTGCACGAACATTTAATTATGGCGGTTTTAAAAACAGGCCTCTTTTCGACCCCCACATTCCACCCATTGAACATAGCAGCAAAGCTTCGTATATCAATAGCGTATCGCCTACTATCAACCATTTTTACGAAAAACTACTTCGTTTGCACGATTTGATGAATACACCAACTGCTCGAAGAATAGCCAAAGAACGTGAAGATTTTATGAAGCAATTTCTTGTTCATTTTTATAGCGAATGGTTTGGAAAAGAGACTAAGCAATTCGAATTTCCAGAATCTTAAATTCAATTGATAATCGACTGTAACTATTCAAAAGGTATTTACGTCGAAAGAACTTATTAGGTACTTAAAATAATACAATGTTGGTTTTATAATGCCCCAAGTACTTAATAAACCATTAATTATAAATTATTAATCGGGTCGAAGACCTTAATGACCGCAAAAGAATACAATATAAGTGTAGATGTGTATGCCGACTCGGTGTATCGATTTGTTTTGAAAAATATTAAAGACCCTGAAAAAGCCAAAGATATTATTCAAGACACTTTTGAAAAGTTGTGGGTAAAAGCAGAAACGGTTAACTACGAAAAGGTAAAGTCTTACATTTTCACCACGGCCTATCACACCATGATCGATTATATTCGAAAAGACAAAAAACAGACCCCATTAGAAGACCACATGTCGTACCGACATTCCACAGAACGGCAATATAGCGATTTGGACGAAGTTTTGAACAAAGCCATCGATTTACTGCCAAAAATTCAAAAGTCGCTTATTATTCTTCGCGATTACGAAGGATACAGTTACAAAGAAATATCGGACATTACGGAATTAAACGAATCGCAAGTTAAAGTATATATATTTAGAGCTAGAAAATTTTTAAAAGACTACATCGGCACTATCGAAACCATCTTATAGCACTAAACACGACAGAGGAAAGCACAATGAGAATTAACAAAGACACATACGAACTGGTATTTATCGATTATCTCGAGGGACATTTAACCGATCGGGAAATTGCCGATTTAATTGAATTTCTTGACCAAAATCCCGAGCTTGAAGCCGAGTTAAAAACACTTTCAGATTTTTCGAAACAAACTGCAAATTCAGATCTCGCCGAAAATAATTCGACATTTTTAAAAGATTCTTTAAAACGCCTACCTATTATCGAGCAAGATTCAAATTTTGAAGAATTGTGCATTGCTTTCTACGAAGGCCAACTCAACGGGACCGAAGAACATGCTTTATTGGAGCTTATCGACACCGAACCTGAGCTTCAAATTACGTTTGAACAATACGCTTTTACAAAAATCAAAGCCGATAAACAAATCCAATTCCCCAACAAGCACACACTTAAAAAATCGGCTCGAGTCTTGTGGCCTAACTACTTATCGTATGCAGCTTCGGTGTTTATTGTTTTAGGTGCAATTTACTATTTTAACCAACAACCATTACCTAACTCGCCTCAAAACCAAACCGAAGAAGTAATAGCCGACGGCCAATTTTTAGATTATCCAAAAGTGGGCACTGAGCCAAATGCTCCAAAAAATACGATTCAGCTATCTGCGAACGAAACCAATTCAGAAACTAAATCGAAATTGAGAAACCCCAAATCGAAAGCATCAAAAGATTATAACAGCAGTACAAATCACAGTTCTTGGGAGCAAATTTTAGCACAACCCAACACCGAAAAAAGCAATATAAATCAATCGTACAAAGGTAAATTGATATATATTAGCCCTGCACAGTTGCAAAATATGCTTCAAGAAAAAGGCATGGCATTTCAAGATGAAGATGAATCGTCGGACGAAACAAAACCAGTGATTAACGACTACAGTTTAAAACCAGCAACTAGTCCGTTGAACCTTGCCACCTCTGTCGATCCTTCTGTTTTCCAGAAACAAATTTTGGGATCGCAACCGCCCAAATAAGATTTTCGCTTTTGATTTATTTTGATATCTGAACTTTTTTCAGCAAAATTTAACCCTATAATTGTCTATTGAAGATGCCAAAAATTAAATTTAATTTTAGAACGTCTATGGCTTATTTGATTGGTTTAGCGGGTTTATGGCTCATGATTAAATCGGCTATCGATTATTTGACGCATTCAAATCTGAACAAACAAAATATCGGCATTGGATTGGCTTTAAGCATTTTATCAGCGCTTATTATTAAATCGGAACAAAAAAAGCCGGAATAACTTATTTGTAGCCAGATTAATTGCAAGTTATGTCCCGCGAAATAGCTCGAAGACCTTATTTTTTTTCTTCGATCTTTTTTAAGAAAATCTCCAAGCGTTTTTTTACAATCATTCCACTATCGAAATATCCTTTAGCACATTGGTTGCAATCGGCATGTCGCATGGCCTGTTCAATTTCCGATATTACATCGGTAGCAAAAAGATTCAACACAAATTCAATTTCTTCTTTTTTCATATCGTTTGATGTTTTATCGGCGATTTTTGTATTCTGAAAATCGCTAAATCGAACTGTTTTTGATTTTGATTCAGAAAATATTAGTGAGTTCGGTATAAAAACACCTTGAAGGTTTAATTAACCAAAATATTTTGATTATCAACAACATATATACAGTTAATTAACAAAACCTTCAAGGTGTAAATTTATAAAACAAACATTTTAGAGCAATCTCGTTAGTCTATCGCTTTCGCACCCTTAACCTTTTGGTCGAGCAAAGCTACTTTTAGCACATCCAAAATTTCGTCGACGTAGTGGAATGTAAGCCCCTGAATATATTGAGCTTTAATCTCATCAATATCTTTTTGATTTTCTACAGAAAGGATAATGTCCTTTATTCCAGCTCGTTTGGCTGCAAGAATTTTCTCTTTGATGCCACCCACCGGCAAAACCTTACCTCTGAGTGTAATTTCGCCGGTCATAGCCAAATGCGATTTAACCTTTCGTTGGGTCAAAGCAGAAACCAAAGCCGTTACCAATGTGATGCCAGCCGATGGCCCATCTTTTGGAGTGGCACCTTCGGGGAAGTGCACATGTAAATCCCATTTGGTAAACGATTCTACTTTAATGTTTAGCTTATCGGCATTGGCTTTGATGTAATTCATAGCCACAGAAACCGACTCTTTCATTACCTCACCCAAATTACCCGTAAAACTAACTTTACCTGTACCTTGGCTAATGGACGATTCTACTTTTAATATAGTGCCTCCAACGGCTGTCCATGCCAAGCCTGTAACCACTCCTGCGTACTCGTTCCCTTCGTATTTCTCACTGTTGTATCGAGGTTTTCCCAATATTGCCAAAACTTCGGTTTCGGTCAAAGGGGTATCAAAATTTTCGTCCATCACAATTTTACGGGCCAAGTTTCTACAGATTTTGGCTAAAGTTTGATCCAAATTCCTAACTCCACTTTCGCGTGTGTAGTCTTGAATGATCGATTTAAGCACTTTAGATTTCATCTGAATTTTCGATTTGTCGATACCATGTTCGTTCAATTGTTTAGGCCAAAGATGTGCCTTGGCAATTTCCATTTTTTCTTCGACAAGGTAGCCACTCACTTCGATAAGCTCCATTCTGTCGCGTAAAGCAGGGTGAATAGCCGAGATATTATTGGCTGTTGCAATAAAAAGCACTTTGGACAAGTCATAATCCAAATCGATATAATTGTCGTGAAACGCATGGTTTTGCTCAGGATCGAGTACCTCGAGCAAAGCAGATGCCGGATCGCCATGGGCACTGTGTCCTATTTTATCGATTTCGTCGAGCACAAAAACGGGATTGTCGGCTTTTGATTTTTTTAAGTTTTCGATAATTCGACCTGGCATTGCACCAATGTATGTTCTACGGTGTCCTCGTATCTCGCTTTCGTCGTGAACGCCTCCCAACGACATGCGCATATATTGGCGTCCCAACGATTCTGCAATGGATTTTCCAAGCGAGGTTTTTCCCACTCCAGGAGGTCCGTATAAGCATATGATTGGCGTTTTAAGGTTTTGTTTTAACTTTAACACAGCCAAGTATTCCAGAATTCGACTTTTAACATCGTCTAAGCCAAAATGGTCGCGGTCAAGTATTTTTTGAGCCCGCTTTAAATCGTGAATATCTTTAGTTAGCGTACCCCACGGCAAGTCGAGCAGTGTTTTTAAATACTGAAGTTGAATCGAATATTCGCCAATTTGAGGGTTCATTCTGGCGAGTTTGGCAAGCTCTTTCTCGAAATGCGTGCCTACCGATTCGTTCCATTTCTTTTGAGTTGCAAGATTTCGCAACTCTTCCACATCACGGTCGTTCGAACCATATCCCAACTCGTTTTGGATGGTTTTCATTTGTTGATTCAGAAAATACTCCCGTTGTTGTTTATCGATATCGACACGAACCTTATTCTGTATGTCGTTTTTTAGTTCCAATTCCTGAACCTGTCGGACCAACAAACTCAGTAAGCGTTCGGCACGCTTTCGCATGTCGTCAATCTCGAGCAGTTCTTGCTTCACCGCACTTTCGACATCGGCATTTGAGCTGATAAAATTGACCAGAAAATTGACATTTTCGATATTACGTATGGCAAAAGATGCCTCTTCGGGGATATTGATCGATAATTTGATAATTTTAAGCGATAAGTCTTTCAAACTACCTACAAGTGCTTTATATTCCGAATCTTTCTCGATGGGTTTTACATCGTTAAGAATCTGATATTGAGCTTTTAAAAAGGGTTCTGTTTCGACCATCGAAGTCATTTTGAATCGGCGTTTCCCCTGCAAAATAGCCGAAGTTGTTCCATCGGGCATTTCGAGTACTTTAACCACTTCGGTAAGTGTTCCTACAGTATATAAATTATCGATATTTGCGTGTTCGTCTTCGGGATTACGCTGAGCAACAGCTCCAATCAAAGTTTTATTGGCATATGCTTCTTTTATCAACTTTAGCGAAGATTGTCGACCAACGGAAATCGGAAAAATAATCCAAGGAAACATTACGGTATTTCGGAGCGGTAATATTGGCAGTAAATCGGGCAGATTATTCAATTCGTCAGAAAAATCTTCGTTAGCACTTATAAGTGGCAGGAATTCAGTCTCTTCGTCGTGATTACCACCTAATACTATTTTAAAATTTTTCTTATTTTGATTATACATATAATTGATTTTCTGGATATTAATAGAAATATATTACACTTAAACGACATCGGATAATTGACAAACTGTCAGATATTAAATCAAATTGAAGTGTGTCGTTTACTTTTTCAAGTAATGTGCCAATAGTTTTTTAGAATCTACAATGAATGCTGAATTATGAAT
>DYOK01000073.1 GCA_020720565.1 Acetofilamentum sp. | reverse complement strand
TATAATTAACAGTCCATACATCGGGATTTGAAGATGTTTGAGTTACAGAAGTAATGTTAGTACTGGAAATATTCTGAATTGTATCTAACTCTGTAACAATCTGATCGTATGTATTTCCCGAATAGCTGTAGGCACTTTCGAAACCACTAAATCTAAACACTCTAGAGCCCCCACTACCATTAGTGATGGCATAAAGATGCTTACCATCGTTCGACCATTTTAAGAAATTGACATTTTGTACTCCAATATTTCCATTAATGTATATACTTTCGATACTTGATCCTAATTTTGATAGTCCAGAAACTGCATCCCAATTTGGATACTCATTTTTAAAATTAAGACCTTCTCTAGTAAAATATATTGTATTCTTACCACCAATAGCTAAAAGGTTAGTAAATTTTTCTCTAATCGGCAAAGTGTCACCAACGCTATAAGGTAAACCATTGTTATTTGTAATATCCTGTGCCGAAATTTTATACTCGAAAGCTTTATTTTCAACAACAGTGCTTGGAATAATAAAAGTATACCCCTCGTTAAATTCAACAATAGTATCGGGAGCGCCGCTAGGTAAAATCTTAATAATTGTATCCACAACATAAGGAATATAAATTCTTGATTCCAAGTTATTAAAACTTTCCCACATAGCAATAGGGGAAACGAAAGGATTTGATTCATCGCCAGGATTAAGATTACTGTATGTAGCTTTATTTCCAACAATATCAAAAGGATTACGTTGCATAGTAGCATCAGCACCATTTTCGTTTGATCGTGTTAGTTCAGAAAAGTAAATTGTAGCAAACACTGCACCTGGATATAGCTCAGAAATGGCTGAATACCCCCCATCCCCTCCTAGAATTTCTCGTGAAGACTGTGGATCAGTTGGTTGTAGCAAATCTATAAAAGGCGATCCATTGTCTTGCGTTCCTCCTAAAATTTCACCATTCGGTCCACAATCAATCGCATAGAATTGAGTTACCCCATAATTCTTGTTCATAGCAGTAAATGTTGAAGCGGCGTTTTTGCTCTTAAAAATTCCTCCATCATTTGTAAAATAGATGGTTTTATTGGTTGCGTAATCGGGATGAAAAACAATATTATGCTGATCAGCGTGTACATACTTTGTTCCTGCCCATTCTTGCCAAAAAGAAATCTGCTCAAAGCCATCAGTGGGAGACCATGTCCAAAGATCAATACCTCCCATAATCACTTTGTTAGCATCGTCAGGATAAACAGTAATAATGTTATCATAATAACCTTGAGAGTTTGCTCTAAACAAGTCAACAGAAGAAGAATGTTGAGTAATAACAGAGATCCAATTAGAACCTCCATCAATTGATTTGTATAAATTAAAATATTTGTTTTGTGTCCCCGCATAATAAGAGCATAATGCATACATCATGTTGGCATCACTTGGGGCAACAGCCAATTCAATTCGATTAAATTGAGATTCGAATTGAGCTCCTTTAGAAACAGCACTTGTACTTCCTTCGACAGCTACAAATACGCGACTAACATTTGAAGAAACTAGTGAAAATATTATTGTACCGTTTTCGGCAACCTTAATATCAGTCACATTATCAGTAGTATAGTATTGATTAATCCATGTCGCACCATTGTCATTAGATTTATACAACCCTGCGTTTGTACCAGCTAAAATGCAATTATGAACGTGATCAAAAATCATTTCGTTAACATACTCAAAATTAGGAGTTTGAGTCGTTGGCAATACACTAAAAGTCATTCCGTTATCGGTAGATATAAATATTCCTCCACCAACAAAGCCTGTTGTGTAATTATTAGTCCCTGCAGTTGAAGCAAAATTTTCACCTGTACTCACATAAATATACTTGGTTTCATCGTCTTGTGCTATTGCAGAAATGGTGAGGTTATTAAATTGCTGTGAGCCCACAGAAATCCACGACAAACCATCGGTTGTCGATTTCCAAAGTCCACCAGCCACACCACCAGCCCAGAGTGTTTTGTTGTCTTTTTTATCGATTAAGAATGCACGGGTTCTCCCCCCCACATCGTCTGGGCCCATAAATTGCCAATTCATATCTCCAGAGTTTTCGCCTCGAGTCAGAATTTGCTCATAAGATTGGCGTGCTAAAGCAATATCTTGTTGACTAATTGTTCCAGTTTTGGGATTAGCACGTATTTTAGCTAACCAAGCTTCTGCGCCAGCAATCGAGGGTGCTTTTTCTTGACTCTGTTTCGCTGTTGCCGCTTTTAACTTTGCCGAATTTGGCCTAGAGTGATAACTAATTTGAGCATCTTGCTTGTGTTGAGCATCAAATAATGACCAATTTATGGCTAAACCCGAAAGGGCTACAAATGCAAAGCCAAAGAGTAAATGTTTAGTTTTCATATGAATAGCTTCCCTATTAATTTTATTTTTAACATTTTTTACGAATGAGCAATATACAAATATTTTATATTACAAGTAAAAAAAAATTCGTGCTTATTAAACGTGCTTTTCAGCATGATATGATGATCGTACCATCGCTCCACTTTCAACTTTTAAGAAACCTTTATTTAATGCCTTTATTTCCAATTGTTTGAATTCATCAGGAGAATAATATTTTGACACAGAAATATTTTTAGAATCGGATTGAAGATATTGACCTATTGTAAATATTTTACAGTTGACGGCTAATAAGTCATCCATTAAAGGGTCGAGTTCTTCGATTGTTTCTCCTAGCCCCAGCATAATGCCAGATTTGGTAGTGATACCTCTATCGGCTAAATATTTTAGCGTCTTTAAACTGGTTTGATATTTAGCTTTAACTCTAATCGAAGGTGTTAATCTTTCAATGGTCTCAAGATTGTGAGAAACTACATGAGGCTTTGCTTCGATTATTTTATCGAGCCATAATGGATTAGCATCAAAATCGGGGATTAATGTTTCCATGGTTACTTGAGGATTCACTTCAAATACTTTTCTGATAACTTCAGCCCAAAAAGCAGAACCTGCGTCTGACAAGTCGTCGCGATCGACCGATGTTAGCACCACATGTTTCAGTTTCATTATTTTGACAGAATCGGCTACTCGTTGTGGTTCGTCTAAGTCTGGAGGTAGTGGTTTGCCCGTCGGTACAGAGCAAAATTTACACGATCTGGTGCAAATATTCCCTAATATCATCAATGTGGCAGTGCCTAACGACCAGCACTCTGACAGATTTGGACAGTTCCCACTTTCGCAAATCGTGTGAAGATTGTGTGCTCTAACAATATTCTTGGTTTGAATGTATGATTTACCGAATGGTAATTGAATTTTAGGTTTATTGGGATCAATGGTACGTTTCATTGAGTAGTAAAATTAATAATTAAAGCAGTTGGCTAATTTTGAATCACTATTGCATGGTCCATCTTTTTGCCAAAACGATAGGCTACAAATAAACTAATCAAATATTGCTCGTGTTTATAGTCGGCCATTAAAGGAAGTTTACGATTAAATACTTCGGCACTTGCCCCAATTTCTAATGCATTAATCACTTTGTATTTGGTGGTAACATCGAAGCTAAATGCACCTTTTATAACTGCACCAAAAGCAAAACTCATTTTATCAAAACCTTTGAAAAAAGGAGCACCCTGATATACATCGTAAGGTGAATGAATATTTCCATCGGGATAAGTTTCTATATCTGTGTTATAAATATCGCCAGAAGGAATGAGCACCTCATAATATACTGGTTTAAGCCATGCTACAGAAAGCCCCACAGTATAGTAAAAATGGATGGCAATTCCGCCGTCGGCAAATTTGCCGTACAACTCCTTTTGTCGTCCATACGATAAACGAGTGGTCATTAATTGGTTAAGTTTACCATAAACATATTTGTTTTGGTAATATACCCCTGATGTTCTAATCTCTTTTGGATGCTTTACCCACGAAAAGTCGAAATCGATAAGTCGAGAGCGAAACCCATCTTTACGCTTGCTTAATCGCCCTCCAAGAGAAAATCCATTTGAATTTAACGACAAAACAACCGAGCGAGAATCTCTATTATAATCCCCTTGGGTTATTAATTCTGATTGAGCATCTAAGGAATTTACAATAAGAAAAGCCAAGACGAAATGAATCCATCTTGACTGAATTATTTTTAATACAAAAAGGTTCGTGTAAAAACGATTATCCATTTGTTTGTACTTGTTCAACTTCTGCTTGACTGTACGCAGGACACTGAGACGTGCTTTTGCATGAATCTAAAAGGAGAACAGTAAGTGAAGTCAATAAGGCTAATAAAGCAATTCTTTTTTTCATGACAAAACGCATTAATTCAGTGTATTATAAAATTTATCGATACAAAATTACTCAATTATGATTAAACTTCAAAAAAATGTTAATAAATATTAATACTTCACAAGCAATAAAAAGTGATTTAAAAAATATTACCAATACAAAACCACAAAACTAACTGATAATAAATGATATAACTCACATTTAACCATCTTTAAATTCTTACAAAAAGGTAACGGAACAACATTTAATAGCCTGATTCTAAGTTCTAGAATATCCCTGCCACACATTTTGATGTTCCATTTCTTTTCTAATTTTCTCAGTGATCTCAAAGTTTTTTAAACCACCCCAATTGGGCGCAATTAATAAATCTTTTGGCGATTCTGATGAGAATCTCTCGAGAATAATATCGGGGCGTAAGTGTTTAACAAAACTTACAACCACATTAACATAAGTTTCTACATCTAACAAATTAAAACGTTCAGGTGAAGCCTCGTATGCTTTGGCCATCGCAGTTCCTTTGATAATTTGCAATTGATGAAGTTTAAGAAATTCGATAGGTAGTTGCGATATCTGTTCTGCGTGGCGAATAAAGTCGTTTACAGTTTCGCCTTGCAGTCCAATTATTAAATGACCGCCCAAATGAATGCCTTTATTTTTAAGTATATCAAACGCCTCAATTACATCTTGATAAGTATGGCAGCGGTTGATGTGTTCAAGACTGCGATCAAGTGTAGATTCGATACCAATTTCGACAACTATGTAATAATCTTTTGCTAATTCTTGCAACAAGTCGACAACTTGAGGCGAGATGGTATCGGGGCGAGTAGATATGACTAAACCAATTACTTTATCGTGCCTGAGTGCTTCGCGATACAATGCCTCGAGACGCTCGATGGTATCGTAGGTATTGGTGTAAGCCTGAAAATAAGCCAGATAAAGTTGGGCTTCGTATTTTTTCTGAAAAAAAGCCACCCCTTCGTTTAACTGTTGCGTTATGGATTTTTGAGCCGAAGTGTAAGCTGGGTTAAAAGTTTGGTTATTGCAATAGGTACAGCCTCCTCTCCCCTTGCTTCCATCTCGATTGGGACAGGTAAAACCGCCATCGACCGATATTTTTTGTACCCTCTGTCCAAAAGTATTTCGAATGTATTGACTGTACGAATTATAACGTTCTTGCATTTTTATATAAAAAAAACCTCTTCATCTAAGTAATGAAGAGGTTTAAGCAATTAAGTATTATTTATGACGAAACTCTTTCGAGCCATTTAATCATCATTAAAATTGTTAACATTGAAACAGCCGTTGCAATAACAAATATACTCCATGTGGCCCAAATGGGTATGGTTTCGTACAAAATTGCACCAATAAACAAGAGTTGATTGCCTATTGCAGTTGCACCTAGCCAACCTCCTTGCATCAACCCTTGGTATTGAGGTGGAGCGACTTTTGAAACAAACGAAATACCAAGTGGACTGATAAACAATTCAGCGACTGTTAAAATAAAATAGGTGCCGATTAACAAAAACGGAGTTACTTTATTAGCGTCAGTTAATGGTGTTCCGCCTAGTGCAGGATCAATTGATGAAAACAATGGTAAATCTAAAGACCCCAATGTCATTACAACAAATCCCAAAGAGGCTATTCCCATACCGATGGCAATCTTCTTGGGTGTACTTGGCTCAAAGTTTTTGGCACGCATCCATCCGAACAGTGCGACAATAATAGGTGTCAATAATACAACAAACAAGGGATTGATCGACTGGAATAATTCTGCCCCTATAATTTCTACATTTCCGATTGTAACATGCATGCTCGATAAATCGGTGTAGTTTTTAGCAAAATAAGTTAAAGTCAAACCATTTTGATGGAAAGAAAACCAGAAGAAAATTACTACGCCAAAAACAGCCAAAAGAGCATAAATTCTCTGCTTAATTTCTTGAGCACTCATTGCGATTTCATCTTTGCTAACAGTTTTCTTATCCTTAGCACTTTTGGGATCGGGGAATTTTGATTTATTAATCACATATACGGTTAACGAAATCATCATGGCTACGATGGCTATTGCAAAGGCATAATGGAATCCTGTGGTAAACACATTTAAATATTGATTTGCAAAGGATGTTAAATCGGCTACGGGTGCACCGGTTGCTTTTTCGGCCATTAATTGAAAGTTAGCGACCGAATCTCCTTGAAGATTTCCGCCAAGATGTGCATGACAAAGTGCAGGAAGATCGGCATTGTATTGGAATCCGTTGGTATTTAACCACCAACTTCTGATACCTACTGCGGCTAAGGGGGCAAAAATAGCACCTACATTAATAAACATGTAAAACCAAGAAAACCCAGAATCTCTCAACTTGCTGTATTCGGGGGCGTCGTACATTTGGCCTACCAAAGCTTGCAAGTTGCCTTTAAACAATCCGTTTCCAAACGCAATTACAAACAAACCAACTGCTGTTAATGTCAAGAACAAAGGAACGTTTGAAACGGGTGTATCGGTGGGTATCGCAATAATGACGTAACCTAAGGACATCAACAGTAATCCTGTTAAAATTGTGCCTTTATAATTTCTGGTTTTGTCTGCTATTATTCCTCCAGCAAAAGCTAAAATGTAAATTGAAAAGTAAAAAGTTGAGTATATGTACCCAGCTTGTTTTCCGTTTAGTCCAAATTTTGCTTGTAAAAACAATACTAAGATTGCCATCATGGTATAAAACCCGAAGCGCTCACCCATATTGGCTAGGGCTGCTGCAATCAATCCTTTAGGATGTCCTTTAAACATATTTATTTATTTAAGTTAATATTCGTTAAAAACACAAAGATAATAATCTTTTCCAATTCTAAAATTCCTGATCGAACGTTTTAGATTTTTTGGCGAAATCATTTCTCAATTGGTAAAGCTATACCAAATAATATTGCCCCCCATTTTAAGTGCTTTTTGCCTAAGTTCTTCGGGGTCGTTATGCACTTCTCTATCTTCCCATCCGTCGCCCAAATCACATTCGTAGTCGTAGAAACAAACCAATCGACCTTGATAAAACAAGCCAAAACCTTGAGGTGCTTTTTGGTCGTGTTCGTGCACTTTAGGTAAGCCAGCTTTAAAATCGAATTTGGCGTGATAAATAGGATGCGAAAATGGTAATTCGACCCATTCGAGTTCAGGAAAAACTTTTTTCATCTCGCGACGGACAAATGCATCCATTCCATAATTATCGGAAATATGCAAAAAACCACCTCCAATTAGATAGCGTCTTAAATTATCGGCTTCCGACGCTGTAAAAAACACATTTCCGTGCCCCGTCATATGTACAAATGGCAATTCGAACATGGCATTATCGCTTACATCGATGGTTACAATTTGCTTCGAAATGGACGTTTTCAATTGTTCGTTGCAAAATTTTACCAAATTGGGCAAGGAGGTTGGGTTAGCGTACCAATCTCCACCCCCTCTATATTTTAGCAAGCCAATCTGGATTCCTGATTCTTGGGCAAAAGAATATCCCACAAATACAGTTAGTTTAACGAATAACCAAAAAAAACGCATCAGCACCGATATTTTAAGTATTATGTATAATTTAATGTCGTATGTTATTAATCCAGAAGATTGATATATTGCTAGTTACAAAAATATTAAAATAGGTCGAAGACTTTAATTGTTTTGAACATTAATCCAAGAAACCATACCCACTGCTGCTATACCCGCGGTTTCGGTTCTTAAACGATACTCGCCTAAACTTGTGGCTTCGAACCCATTTTTCAACGCGGTTTCAACTTCTTGCAAGGAAAAATCGCCCTCAGGCCCAATCAAAATTAAAGCATTCTCCTGTGGTAATAGTTGATTTTTTAAGTGAATTTTAGCCCCCACATAACAATGGGCAATTAGAAGACGCTCAAAGGAATAAGTTTTTTTGACAAAATCGGACCATTTGGTCATTGGGTTCAATTTGGGATGGTAGGCTTTATAAGATTGCTTCATGGCCGATTCGATGACCTTTTGCAAACGCTCAAATTTAATGGTATCACGCTCCGAATTGGCGGTTAACAGAGGGGTAATCTCGTCAATTCCTAGCTCGGTTGCTTTTTCTAAAAACCACTCAAATCGTTCAATATTTTTAGTCGGTGCTATTGCAATATGAAGATAATAAGAATGTTTTGTTTGAAGTTCTTTTTGATTCACGCGTACAGTGCATGCCTTTGGATGTGCATCGGCAATTTGTACCTGATAAAACCAGCCTTTTCCGTCGGTTAAATAGATGGTGTCGTTTTCTTTTAATCGTAAAACCCTGACAATGTGCTTGCTCTCTTCTTCGTTAAACGTATAAAGTTCACCGGTAATATCAGGGGCGTAAAATAGTTGCATATTCGAAAATAATTGGGTCAAAGTTATTAAAGTTTCGTGGGCTTGTTTTACTTTGTATAAAAAAAAGATGTTAAAAATCGGAATTGTTTCGGATACACATTCTTATGTCGACGATAAATTGTTAAAATTCTTCGAATCGTGCGACGAAATTTGGCATGCTGGCGATATCGGTGACCAAGGTGTGATGGATACTTTAAGTCAAATTGCAAAAATTAGAGCAGTTCACGGCAATATCGATTCAGGTACAGTAAAACAATCCCATCCGCTGATTCAGAATTTTGAAATTGAAGGAATGAAAATCTTTATTACCCACATCGGCGGTTATCCTTCAAAATACAATCCTCAATTTATCCCCTTAATCGATTCGATTCGTCCCAATTTAATGGTAGCGGGGCACTCGCATATTTTAAAGGTGCAACACGATGCTCGGTTTGATATGCTTTACATTAACCCTGGTGCATATGGCATGAGTGGTTTCCACAATGTCCGTACCGCCATTCGCTTGAAAATTGAACCCCAACGATTTTTCGATTTGGAAGTTTTCGAGACGGCAAAAAAACACCACATCCCTACCAAAGAAATGATGTAATGGATTATAGCTTATTTATCATATTTGTTTTGGTTATCGTAATTGCAATCAATTATTCGTATCTTACATTTTTGGTGCTTTCAAATCAAAATTCCAGAAATAAATCACCAAAGCCCAAGCCTATTGTAGATTATAGTTTTACCATTGTGGTACCATTTCGAAACGAAAGCCAAAACCTACCTACTCTACTCGATAGTATAAAACAACTCGACTATCCACAACATCTTATTCAAATATTATTGGTCGACGACCAATCTACCGACGATTCGTTATCTAAAATTAATCCATTTTTAGATGCCCATACTCAAGTAATCCCCAACTCGGGCACCGGCAAAAAAGATGCACTTAAAACTGCTTTCCGATGGATTCACACTGATGCGGTAGTCCTTACCGATGCAGACTGTATTGTACCAAAAAACTGGCTCAATTCGTACCAAGATTCGTTCCGAAACCCTACAACCCTATTGTGTTTAGGACCCATCACATTCGTAAAAAAATCGGGACTTTTATATCATTTACAACAACTCGAAAACTTGAGTTTGATGGCTATTACTAAGGCTTTTACACAAATTGAAAAACCCATTCTTGCCAATGGTGCAAATTTAGGTTTTAAAGCTTTAATACTCGAAAAATCACCCTCGCTTAATCCGGAATCCCCATCGGGCGACGATATTTTTCTTTTAAATTTTGTAGAGAAAATGTATGGTAGAAAAGCCATCGCCTATTTAAGTTATCGCGATGCTCTGGTAAAAACTTATGCACAAACCACACTTTCAGAATTTTGGAATCAACGTTTGCGTTGGGCTTCCAAGCAAAAGCACGTCAAAAACAGTTCTTTTAGATGGCTTGGATACTTGGTCTTTTTAATCAACTTTTCAATCGTTTTACTTTTGATTGTTGGATTCTCAAATCCATACTTTTGGGTATTGTGCTTAGCATTATGGACTTACAAAACCATTTTAGATAGCACCATTGTAGCACAAGCCACTCGGCACACTGGCATGAATCAAAGCCTCGGGTATTTACCAATTTTAGCGGTGATTTATCCATTTTATATTAGCTTTGCGGCCATATTTTCTCAATTTTTTAGTTTCAACTGGAAAGATAGAACATACCGCGCATGAGCAAAGACACATCGAAATCAAATTTGAACGATTTGGCATGGAAACGTTTTAAAAAGAACATTCCCGCAATGGCAGGTCTCTTTGTTATTGTGTTACTGACGTTTATTTCGGTTTTTGCTTACCAATTTTCGCTCGATTCGACACCCAATGTCAATCGACAAATACTCGAAATCTCGATGATGCCGCCAGGTAGCTCCATACAATTTATCAAAACTAAAAAAACAGAGTTTGCCGTTCCTGCTTTTAGCCTTTCACAGTTTTTCAATGGAAAAGAACAAGCATTTAACTTAATTCCTATTAGGTCATACGAATTAAAAGACCATCAAATATTTTATATCCCTTTCGATAAAGACCCTCTGGCACTTCGAGAGAAAAAAGCCGTTTCCAGTGAGCAGCTTTTTGGAAATCAGGCCGACACTTACCTTTGCACACAAACTTTTTGGCTAGGTACCGATAAATTTGGACGCGACATTCTCAGTCGTCTGTTGGTTGGGTCTAGGGTATCTTTGAGCGTTGGGTTAATTTCGGTCATCATTTCTTTGATTATCGGGTTAAGTATGGGAGCCATAGCAGGTTATTTTGGTGGGAAAACCGACCAAATTATACTTTGGTTAATTAACGTGGTTTGGTCTATCCCAACCTTATTGTTAATTATCGCCATTACAATGGCTATCGGCAAAGGATTTGTCCAAATTTTTATAGCTGTGGGTTTAACCATGTGGGTCGAAGTGGCTCGAGTGGTTCGTGGCCAAGTATTGAGCCTAAAGCAAAAAGAGTTTATTGAGGCCTGTAAAGCCCTCGGGTTCTCGCATACCCGAATCATTGTAAAACATATTGTTCCCAATGTGATGAGCCCTGTTATTGTGATATCGGCTGCCAATTTTGCCTCGGCCATCTTAATGGAAGCGGGTTTAAGCTTTTTGGGAATTGGTGTCCAACCACCTATGCCATCATGGGGCAGTATGATTAAGGAAAACTATGGCTATATTGTTTACGAGGGTGCCGCTTACATGGCATTAATTCCTGGTTTTGCAATATTAATTTTAGTTTTGTCGTTTATCCTATTTGGGAATGGGCTTCGCGATGCCTTCGACAGCAAAAATGAGTTGTAATCGAATTTGACCAAGGTCTTCGACCTATTTATTTTTTCGCAACTACCAATATATCAATATTATAACTTAATAAATTACAATATGATACGTGACACTTACATTAATTCTGCCACCGCTATGTTTTACGTACGTGTGTTACCCTGATGGTTATTTTATCAAGCAAGTGTAACGGTTTGATTTAGTAATTCAACATTGAAATTTATTTTTGCATTTAAAGCTTTAAAAATTTTAATAATTGTATCAAAGCGAGCATCTGTTAAACTATTCTCAATTTTAGAAATTTGGGCTTTTTGAACACCTA
>DYOK01000072.1:2296-11795 GCA_020720565.1 Acetofilamentum sp. | reverse complement strand
CATTGTTCGTTAGAATCGATATTTATTGTACATTAGCATATTGTTTCTAATCAAAATTCCCTTATACTATTGAATTATGAATCAAATCAAATATATTGTTGTAATAATTGCGGTAATTGTTATCGTAACTCAAGCTCATTTTACTTCGATATTTATCGATAATCAAAAGCTGGTTTATTTGATCTCTAGTTTGGGATATTTAGCCATTTTTTATCCACTTTACTTAATCTTTGTAAAACTAAATGGCGACTTAAACGAAAAGAATGCAATTCTAAAAGAAGAAAACGAAACTATCAAATTACAAAATGAGCAGCTACAATCGTCCACTAAAAACGATTTTCTTTTTTTCGAACATCTTCCCAAAACCCCATTTCATATGATTAGCAAATCGGTAAATGATATTTTGGAAGTCGACGAATACGAATTTAGAGCCAGTTATAAGCGGTTTAAGGCAGAGCAATTGTTCGATGGTTCATTCAAAAGAGCAGAAGAAAGTGCCAAATCTGGTTTGAAAATCCCTATTAGAGAAGTAGAACTCATCAGTAAAAACGAAAAAAAGGTGGTGTTCGAAGTTAAGGAGTACCCTGTTTTTGACACGGATAGAAACATTGTTAAAGTGTTTGGCGTGGCTCATAATATTTCGATGCATAGTTCCGAAACAGTTTCGGTCGACTGTACACAAACTAGGTTTAATGCCCTTTACGAAAATGTGAATGATGGCGTGTTGATAATGAAAAAAGATCGCTTTGTGGATTGTAACACCAAAATTCTTGAAATATTCGGGGCTTCGCTTGAGCAAATTATCATGTACTCACCGTTTTCAAGAAAATTCTCACCTTCGGTACAGCCAAATGGTAAAAATTCGAAAGAAGAAGCTTTGTATCGACTTAATTTGGCCTACGAGGGCGAACCGCAGTATTTCGAATGGATGCATCTACGCCAAAATGGACAAGCTTTTTTAGCTTCGATTCATCTCTATCGATTCGAGTCGCAAGGCGAATATTTCTTGTTTGCTATTTTAAAGGATTTAACCATCGAAAGGCAATTAGAAGCACAAATTAAAGAACAAAAAGACCTCAACCGATTTATTTTTGAACAAAGCCCCATCGGAATTGCCCTTTTCGACCAAGAACTAAAAATTTCGAAAGTGAATAATGCGCTTTCTCAAATATTAAGTTTAGATAAGAACATCGAAAATACCTATGTCGACTCACTTTGGTGGAATAGCAATTTGGTCGAATTAGTAGAATTGTCTAAAAAAGAAGGGACTCAATTGATCAATATAACTTTAGAAAAAGATGTCCCCGTTAAGCTTCAGGCTAAAGTGGTGCCTTTTTTTGATTATGAAACTTTTAAGGGTGGATTGATTCTGCTCGAAGAAATGAACGAAGCCAATGCATTAAAGCAAGCGTTAAATAAAGAGCAAGCAAATTTCGAGGAGATTATTACCAACTCAAAAGATGTGTTGTATAAATATGACTTAAACGAAAATAAGTACGAATATATTAGCGACTCAATCGAGGATATGTTTGGATACAATGCTACTGAATTTTCGAATTTAAATGAGGGACAACTAAAATCCATTTTGCACCCTAGAGAATTGTACAGGGCTAATCAAATCTTAGCAAAACTTAGTAAAGGTAATGTGTCGGACGATTCGGTGCTCGAATATTCTGTTTTACATAAAGATGGCACCACCAAGTGGATTAAGGATACCTACTCAGTTTTGAAAAATGAACAAAGCAAGCCGATAGCCGTGTTAGGAATTGTGACAGACTTAACAACTCACAAAACCAAACAATATATTATTGAGGAAAAAGAGCAGTTAATCAGAATTATTACTGAGAACATCGATCAGGGAATTACGATCATTATCAATAATAAGATTGAATTTGTAAACAAAAAATTAATAGAAATTACAGAATACCAACCCTCGTTTCTCAATCAACAAGAATCACTTCTTATGTTGGCAACAGAAATTGAAAAAGAACGCATCAAAGATGCTTATATCAAAATTGTATCGGGGAGTTACGAGATAAAAGAATTATCGTTTTGGATTACTACAGGCACGGGTAAACACATTTTTATTAAAAACGAATACCATGCCGATAAAGAAAATCCAATGAATCGATTTGTTTTAACCACCGATCAAACACAAGACATTCTTGCTCGTTATATTAACGACCCCGATAATGTTGCTTTTGCTGAATATAAAACATATTTTAAACCATATTTGTAGCCCTTTTATTTACAGATATTATTGTAAATTCGCTGCGATTTTTCAGATGTGCGATCATACAAAATCTTTATAATTGATTTTGATCGGGTTGCATATAATGGATATATGGGCATTGGGTGCAGAGAAAATTTGTGTTTGTTAAACTTTTAGACTGAGCGAAAATATCAAGGGATAATATATCAATCCTAAGGTATCTTTAGCGAAATATTTCTTCAGTTTATATACACTAGACAGAGTCTTGCTTAAAGCAAAATATTTATTTAGAGCATTTTAGCCCAAACAAATTAGGGGCAAGTTGTGACAATTATAAAAAAACAAATAAAAGACACATGAAACAAATAGTTGAATGCGTTCCCAATTTTAGCGAAGGCCTAGATATGGGATTGATTAAGCAAATTACCGACAAAATTGAAAGTGTTGAGGGTGTAAAATTACTCGATGTCGACCCTGGGAAAACCACCAACAGAACAGTGGTGACTTTCGTTGGTGAACCTGAGCCGGTGATCGAAGCAGCCTTCTTAGCAATTGCTAAAGCCAAAGAGCTTATTGATATGTCTAAACACAAAGGTGAACATCCTCGTATGGGTGCAACCGATGTTTGCCCTTTAGTTCCTATTGCGAATATCAGCATGGAAGAAACCGTAAAATACGCTCATAAATTAGCTAAAAGAGTGGGCGAGGAACTCGATTTTCCAGTATATTGCTACGAATCTGCTGCACTTAAACCAGAACGAAAAAATTTAGCTTTTATCCGAAGTGGAGAGTACGAAGCATTATCCGACAAAATGTTAAAACCAGAGTGGAAACCCGATTTTGGGCCAGCAAAATTCGATGCCAAAGCTGGATCAACAGTTATAGGTGCTAGAAATTTCTTAGTAGCCTTCAATGTGAACCTAAACACAACCTCAACTCGCCGAGCCAATGCCATTGCGTTTGATGTTCGCGAAGCAGGAAGAGTAGCGACCGATGAAAAAGGAAAAAATTTGCTCGACGAAAAAGGTCAGACCATTAGAATACCAGGCACTCTCAAGGCCACTAAAGCCATTGGATGGTATATTGAAGAATATGGTGTGGCCCAAATTTCGATGAATTTGACCGATATACTTATTACGCCAGTTCATATCGCTTTTGACGAAGTAGAACGAGCCTCACGCGAAAGAGGGATTCGGGTCACAGGTTCTGAACTAGTTGGGCTTGTACCCAAACAATCGTTGATTGATGCCGCCAAGCATTATCTCACCAAACAACAAAGATCTTGTGGTTTGGACGAAAAAGAATTAATCAAAATTGCCGTTAAATCGCTAGGGTTAGACGAATTAAAGCCTTTTATACCTCAAGAACGTGTAATTGAATATTTGCTTGAATCGGAACAAAACCAGCCATTGGTTAAAATGAATTTGGTGGAATTTGCCAACGAAACGGCATCAGAATCACCCGCTCCTGGAGGTGGTTCGATATCGGCATACATGGGTGCATTAGGAATTTCTTTAGCAACTATGGTAGCTAACTTATCATCACACAAAAAAGGATGGGATCATCGATGGGCCGAATTCTCGACTATTGCGGAAGAAGGACAGGTTTTAAAAGACAAATTGTTATTTAAAGTAGACGAAGACACTCAGGCATTTAATAAAATTATGGAAGCTTTCGGATTACCTAAATCGAGCGATGTGGAAAAGCTAGCCCGTAAGCAAGCCATACAAGATGCTACCATATTTGCTACAAAAGTTCCACTCGAAGTGATGAAACTTTCGTATCAAAGCATGGATTTGATTAAAAAAATGGCAGAAATTGGCAATCCTAATTCGGTAACCGATGCAGGAGTGGGTGCATTGGCTGCTCGTTCGGCCGTAATGGGGGCTTTTTTAAATGTCAAAATCAATGCAACTGGATTAGAAAATAAGGCACTAGCCGAACAATTATTAAACGAAGGAATGGCAATTCAAGAAAAAGCTATTAAATTAGAACAAGAAATTTTAAGCATTGTTCATTCAAAGATATAGTGTATTTAGGTATTAAAATATGAAAATATTTTGTTCGTCAATGAAAAACGGCTATTCGTCTAAAAAATTTGCATAGAATACTAAACCATATTAATTTTGTTCCAGTTTCGAATGATAGCCAAGTGCTAGAAACGAGACTTTTCATAAAGAGGGTTTAGGTTAGTTGGTTTTTTGGCTGCTCAGAAATGAGCAGCTTTTTTTTGTTCATATTTTGGTTAATAAAATAATAAGCACAAAATTTTAGAACATAATAATTGTTTAACTTAGCAAACTTTCAAAATTAGATTACAAAATGGGTTATACACGTTGGATTTCCGGTGGACTAGGCTGGGCTTTTGGAGGCCCAATTGGCGGTTTAATAGGGTTTGCATTGGGTTCTGTTTTCGAAAGTGCTACTAACAAACAACATTCAATTGGGGAAGGAACGGGAGCAACCACAAGAGGCGACTTTGGTTTAAGTTTTGTCGTATTAACCGCTGCGGTGATGAAAGCAGATGGCAAAGTGCTTAAATCGGAGCTCGACTATGTAAAAACTGCATTTGTAAAGTTCTTTGGTGTGGAACAAGCTTCCGACTTAATTACGATATTAAGAGATGTGCTTAAGCAAGATATTAATCTGAACCAAGTTACGGCACAGATTAAAACCAATATGAATTATGATTCGCGGTTACAAGTGCTTCATTTTTTGTATGGAACAGCTTTATCCGACGGGCACATCGATGAATCTGAGCTTAGAGTTATTGCCCAAATTGCTTTTGGATTAGGAATAAACGATGCAGATGCCAGTTCAATAAAAAATATGTATGTCGAAGAAACCGATTCTGCATTTAAAATATTAGAGGTTTCGCCAGATGCGACCGAAGAGGAAATTAAAAAAGCCTACAAAAAAATGGCCATCAAATACCATCCCGATAAAGTGAGCTATTTAGGTCCCGAAGCTCAAAAGCAAGCCGAAGAACAGTTCAAAAAACTCGCCGAAGCGTACGAGAAGATTAAGAAACTTCGAAATATTAAGTAATTCAAAAATATTAAGACACCTCAAAGTTTAAAATGATAATAGAGGTTTTGACCTCAAAAATTTGTATTTGCAATTAAATAATAAAAAAATATGCTAAAAGGAATTTTATCAATTTCGGGTGAACCAGGCCTTTTTAAACTGGTTTCGCAAGCCAAAAGTGGAATTATTGTTGAATCAATAGAGACCAAAAAAAGAATGGCTGCTACGGCGACCAATAAAATAAGCTCGTTGCAAGATATTGCAATCTTCACCGACGACGAAGAAGTGTTGTTAAAAGAAGTATTTAAAAAGATTAAAGAAAAATCGGCACAGTCCGAAGTGGTAACTCACAAATCTGACGACAAAGCCATTAAATCTTTTTTTAAAGAAGTCTTGCCAAATTATGACGTAAATAGGGTTTATATTTCTGATATGAAAAAAGTATTCCGTTGGTACAATATTTTAGCCGCTCACGACCTACTTAACGAACCCACAGAATCGGAAACGCAAAACGAAGCGATTAACGATTAGCACAAGCCAAGAAATTGGCTTTTTGTTTGAAATTTTCGACCAAATTAATATTTTTAGATATTAAGCCCTTCCGTTTTGGTTGAATTGATCAAAAAAAGAACATCAATTCATTGTAAGCACGATAAAAAACACAATGTCAGATATTATTAATCTAAGATATTGTTTTAATGTAAGTTACAAAACTAATAAATAGGTCGAAGACCTTAATTCAATGTGTTTTATTTAGCTTTTAACTCAATTTAATTTCATATGAACCATCGCTGCATCAAAAAGAGTTTCGCATTAGTTTTATTCTTTAGTATCATCTTTTCTACAACTGCAATTGCCGACGGCGGAATGTGGTTGCCTATGCTGTTAAAAGATCAGAAGTATCAGAAAATGAAAGAAAATGGACTTAAATTGAGTGCCGAAGATATATACAGTATCAATCAATCGAGTTTAAAAGATGCCATTGTTCAGTTTGGAGGCGGTTGCACAGGTGAGCTTATTTCTAACGAAGGCTTATTGATAACCAACCACCATTGTGGCTATGGTCAAATCCAAAAACACAGCACAATCGAGCACGATTATCTCACCAATGGATTTTGGGCCATGAATAGAACCGAAGAACTGCCCAATCCGGGTTTAACGGTCTCTTTTTTGGTTCAAATGAGCGATGTAAGCCCGCATTTACTCAAAGGTGTCAGCTCAGAAATGTCAGAAAACGAACGTCTAAGTTTGATAGAACAAAACAAAGTGATACTAAAAAAGGCAGTTAACGATACTTGTAAATACGAACTTGAGTTTGAACCTTTTTATCAAGGGAATCAGTACTTTATGTTTGTTTACGAAGTGTTTAAAGACATACGGCTGGTAGGTGCACCACCCTCGTCGATAGGTAAATTTGGTGGTGATACCGACAATTGGATGTGGCCACGGCACACAGGCGATTTTTCCCTATTCAGAATTTATGCCGATAAAAATAATAAACCAGTAGATTATGCGGTCGACAATGTGCCTTATGTGCCTAAAAAAAGTCTAAAAATTGACATTAGAGGGGTAAAAGAAAACGATTTTACTATGGTTTATGGCTATCCCGGACATACCGAAGAGTATTTATTCTCTGATGCAGTACGATTTATCGTCGAAAAACGCGATCCCACACGTATTAAATTAAGAGATACAAAATTAGCAATCATGCGAGAGCAGATGCTCAAAAGCGATAAAGTTCGTATTCAACTCTCATCTAAATATGCTGGCGTTGCTAATGGTTGGAAAAAATGGATGGGTGAGATTCGTGGTTTGGAACGTATGAATGCGGTAGCTGTAAAAACAAATTTTGAATCAGACTTTGAGAAATGGCTGGCTCAAGACGAAAATCGTCAAAAAGAATATGCCGATTTGTTTCCAAAATTTAAAACCACATATCAAAATGCCTCTGAACACGCATTGGCTCGCGAATACATTTTTGAATCTGTTTTTGGTGTCGAAGCCATCACCTTTGCAGCAAAAGTGTATAAAACCGCTCAAAATAAGGATCTCACGCCAGAAAAGCTCAATCAGATGTTAAGTTCAATGTCGCAAGGTTTTTTTAAAGATTTTGATGCCACAACCGATCAAATGGTGATGGAAGCATTATTCAAAATTTATTACCAAGATATGATAGAGGTGTATCAGCCCGATTTTTTCAGAACAGTTGAGAAGAAATATTCAGCCAATTTCGAAAAATATGCTCATGATGTTTTTGCTAAATCGATTATTACTAACGAGGAGCGATTCAATATGTGGTTAAAAAAAGCAGACCTCAAAAAATTAGAAGCAGACCCCATAGTGCAAATTTATTTATCGGCTATCAGTTTTTACACTACAGAACTTGCTCCTGTTCTCTATTTACACGATAACGAACTTTCGGTATTAAACAGAAAATACATGAAAGCCCAATTGGAATTTGCTGGCGATAGCGTTCTTTTTCCAGATGCCAACTTCACCTTACGAGTTGCTTTTGGTAAAGTAGGGGGCTACGAACCTAAAGATGGCGTTGTGTACAAACATCAAACGACCTTAGAGGGAATTTTAGAAAAAGAATTTATTGGGGCATACGATTACGAAGTGGATCCTAAATTAAAAAAACTACAATCCGATAAAGATTTTGGGATATACGGACAAGACCAAACTATGCCAGTTTGTTTTTCCGCTTCAAATCACACCACTGGAGGCAATTCGGGAAGCCCAGTAATGAATGCCGAAGGCCATTTAATTGGAGTGAATTTCGACCGTAATTGGGAAGGAACCATGAGCGATGTAATGTACGACCCAACACAATGTCGAAATATTGTACTCGATATTAGATATGCACTGTTTATTATCGATAAATTTGCCGGTGCAGGTTACTTGCTCAACGAAATGGATATTGTAAAAAACTAAGTGTTGATAAGCTTCTATTGACATTTAGTCAAATTTTAATTTACTTTTACATTAAAATGTATATATTTGATCATACAATCGATTGGAACTGCAAAGCAGATTTTTGTACTTCAAAAAATAAATTGGTTGTTGACCATAATTCTAAATAATTTAAAATTTATAAAAATGACTAAATTCGTTTTAACCCTCGCCTCCATATTATTGTGGACTGTGGTCAATTCTCAAACTGTGGTCGGGAAATGGAAAACCATCGACGACGAAACTGGAAAAGCTAAATCAATTGTCGAAGTTACGATTGTCGATGGCAAATTGTATGGTAAAATTATTCAATTACTCGACGAAAAAGATGGTGGAAAAGATAAAGTTTGTACCGCTTGTCCTGGTGATAGAAAAGGTAAAAAAATTGTTGGAATGACCATTATCTCAGGACTTGACAAAGATGGCAGCAATTGGGAAGCCGACGATGCTATTTTAGATCCTAAAAATGGAAAAATATACGATTGTACCGTTTGGCTCGATGGTAATAACAAAGACATTTTACATGTCAGAGGTTATATAGGCTTCTTTTACAGAACGCAAGATTGGCATAGAGTTAAGTAAATTCTCCGATTAAATACCCGAGTATAAAATGAGTAGCCACAATGTAATTAAATTAACAAATGGCACAAAGACCCCAAAAGAAGCCTACGGGTTTCTTTTTTTATTTTGGGAACATATTTTTTAAGTAATTTTTAATGATTACAAATGAAAGCAGTTATACAAAGAGTGAGTCGAGCCTCTGTCGAAATAGATTCGAAAACTGTTGGGCAAATTGCACAGGGATTGTTGGTTTTACTTGGCATTGCCACCGACGATACCCCAGAAGATTTGGAATGGATAAGTCATAAAATTGTTCAAATGCGCATTTTCGACAACGAACAAGGGGTGATGAATAAGTCAATGATTGATGTCGATGGGCAATTGCTTGTGGTAAGTCAATTCACCTTACAAGCATCAACCAGAAAAGGCCATCGTCCTTCGTATATGGCAGCTGCTAGACCCGAAATTGCAGAACCCATTTATAAACAAAGTATTGTTATGTTCGAAAGACTCATCAACAAAACAGTCGAAACTGGCGAGTTTGGAGCCGATATGCAAGTTAGCTTGGTCAACG
Organism: Acetofilamentum sp.; assembly: GCA_020720565.1. Taxonomy (GTDB): domain Bacteria; phylum Bacteroidota; class Bacteroidia; order Bacteroidales; family JAFGXI01; genus JAFGXI01. The sequence continues at coordinate 2,469 of DYOK01000072.1, read as the reverse complement.
ACGGCCCAGTAACCATTTGGCTCGATTCGAAAAACAGAAATTGAGTTTGATTGGTACTTTAATAATTTTTATGATTTTCTTATACTTAGCTTGTTTTAAAAATTGAGTACATTTGAAATGTTGATAATATTGCCTTATTAAAAATTTCAATAGTGTTATATTATCTGCGAGTT
>DYOK01000072.1:0-2196 GCA_020720565.1 Acetofilamentum sp. | reverse complement strand
AAATCAACAAATAATCAAATCAACAATCATCACGACATGTCAATATTTCGCAGTATAAAAACACTTTTAGTCGTTGCAACGACCATTTCTTACGGCTTTCTGATGGCTCAAACCACCAAGCCCGATTATAAACTCGAAGATGTATGGAGGCGTTACAGCTTTTATCCCATGTCGGTGCAGGGCATTCGTTCGATGAATGATGGTTTGAATTATACGGTCCTCGAAGACAACAAAGTAGTTCAGTATGAGTACGCAACAGGAAATAGAGTTAAAGTCTTGTTCGATTTTACCAAGTTAAATGGTGTAGCATCGTTTAATATCGATGAGTATCAATTCAATAGCACAGAAACTCAGATCTTACTCGAAACTGAATCGGCCCCGATTTATCGCCATTCGTACACTGCTAAGTATTATTTGTACGACATCAAAAAGAATACAATCAAATCCTTATCCGATGCGGGTGCACAACAATTGATGAGCTTTTCCCCCGATGGTAACAAATTGGCATTTGTTAGAGATAACAATCTGTATATTTACGACTTATCCAATAATTCCGAATTGGCAATTAGCACAGATGGTGTAAAAAATCGGGTCATTAATGGTGCACCAGATTGGGTTTACGAAGAAGAATTTTCTTTTTCGAAAGCTTTCGAATGGTCGCCCGATGGACAAGCTTTGGCTTATATTAAATTCGACGAATCGAACGTAAAAGAATTTACAATGCCCATTTACGATCAGCTTTATCCGAGTCAATATACGTTTAAATATCCGAAAGCCGGTGAAGAAAACGCCAAAGTAAGTGTACATGTGTATCAAATTTCGACTAAAAAAACCACCAATATCAAATTGCCAGTCGATTACGAATATATCCCACGGATTCAGTGGACAAAGAATTCAAATGTGTTAAGTATCAGAACTTTGAATCGATTACAAAATGAGCTTAATTTAATTTTGGCCGATGTTAAAAATTCGAGCGTCGATGTGATTTATACCAATAAAAATAATACCTATATCGAAATAAACGATCATTTGACATTTACCGACGATGGCCAATATTTTATATACAGCCACGAAGACTCCGGTTTTAACCACTTGTATTTGTATCAGATGAACGGTAAACTGGTGCGGGCCATTACATCGGGTAATTGGGAAGTGATTGATTTGAAAGGATTTGATGCAAAATCGCAAAAGTTGTTTTACATTTCGACCGAAGAATCGCCCATTACCAGAACCTTGTACGAAGTTAAAATTGATGGATCGGGTAAAAAGAAGTTGAGCGAAAAAAACGGTGTGAACGCAGTCGAATTTAGTAAAACATTTCAATACTATATCAATACTTGGTCGAGTGCCCAGTCGCCCTACGAGGTTAATCTGTACAATCAGAAAGGCAAAAACATCAGAACTTTGATGGATAACAAAGCCATGTTCGAGAAATTACAATCTTACCGATGGAGTGCCAAAACGTTTTTTACTTTCACAAATTCGGATGGTATTGAACTCAACGGGTGGATGATTAAGCCTGCCGATTTTGACGCCAATAAAAAATATCCGGTATTTATGACCGTTTACGGTGGCCCCGGTCAGCAAACCGTGATGGACGAATGGGATTATACTACATTGTGGCACAATCTGTTGGCTCAAAAAGGTTATATCGTGGTTTCTGTCGATAACCGAGGAACTGACGGAAGAGGCTACGATTTCAAACGTGCTACCTACAAACAAATGGGTAAGCTAGAATCGCAAGACCAAGCCGATGCCGTCAAGTATTTACAATCGCAAGCTTTTGTCGATGCCGCTCGAATTGGGATAGAAGGATGGAGCTATGGCGGGTATATGTCGACCCTCTGTTTAGAACGTTACCCCGAATTGTTTAAAATGGCCATCGCGGTTGCACCGGTTACCAATTGGCGTTTTTACGATTCTGTTTACAGCGAGCGTTATTTGGGGCTGCCAAGCACCGACCCGCAAGCTTACGACGATTTTTCGCCCATCAACAAAAAATGGACATCCAACATGAAAGGTAAATATTTACTGATTCATGGTACAGCCGACGATAATGTTCATTTCCAAAACACCATGCAGTTGACCGAAAAGTTAGTCGATTCGAATGTAGAATTCGAGCAATTTTCGTATCCAAATAAAAATCACGGAATTTATGGTGGGAATACCCGATTCCATTTATTCAATAAAATGACC
>DYOK01000314.1 GCA_020720565.1 Acetofilamentum sp. | reverse complement strand
ACAAAGATTTTTTTAACACCTCAAAAAAAAGAATTAAGCGATTAGTTGATTTGGTTGAATGTTGTAGGCCTGCCCTACTTCGCTCGATAGATCTGACGCAAAGTAAATTAAATGTTTCAGATTTTCTTTAATATTAAACACGTATAGTCGTCGGACAGGTCATAAATCTTTATTTATCTATCCATGCTCACCCGTTCTATTAAACTTTTTGTTTTTTAAGAACCTTTGTTTTTTGAATGGTATAGAACAACACCACAGCAATGATGGAACCCAGCAGTCCTCCCACGAAAACATCGGCCGGATAATGAACACCTAAATATACGCGACTATATGCCACAATTGCAGCCCAAAATATCAAAGCTAAGGTGGTTTTTCGTTTATCGAAAAACAAAGCCGACAGCACAGCGATGGCAAACGAATTGGCCGCATGCGATGATACAAATCCATACCTACCACCACAATGGTTATTGAGTAAATGCACCAACGATTGCAATTCAAGATTATGGCAAGGTCGATAACGTTCGAAAACATTTTTAAAGGCATGCACCGAAAGTTGATCGGCCAAAACCACGCTTAATATCAAAGCCAACACAGGAATCCAAGCTCGAGTACGGTACTTTTTTATCAAGCCCCACAGCAACAAAACGTACAAGGGAATCCAAGTTAATTTACCGGAAATAATTCCCATTATCCAATCGGCCTCGTTTGAGTGAAACCCATTAATTAACAAAAAAACTTGATGATCGATATGTTCAAGAAATTCCCACATTTCATTTAATGAATTTACTCATCCTTTGCTTTATCGAGACGTTCCCAAATCATGTCTTTGGGTTGCACAATACCTTTGCTGGCAATCGACGAGATAATAATAAATGGTATTTTAGTAATTTGAATAATGTAAAGTATGGATAGATTTAATTACCTACAAATTTGATAGCCCTTACTTGCCAAACTTATTTTTCTCCAAATGTACGTTTATAAGCCTCTAATAGATTTGACATTTCCTCAAGTGCTTTGTCTTTTTCTTCGAGTGCTTTGTTTTTTTCTTCGAGGACTATTTCTGTGTCGTGCAATTTCTTTTGTAACACTTTTGTTTTGTCATCAAACATGGCATTTACGGTTCTCCAAGCTTCTTGTTCATTCTCTATCCTTTGTCGTTCTTCGGGATTAGTTCCGCTGTGATGCAATAGGTCGGTCAATAATTTCACATCTTCGTTGTCGGTTGGGTGAGAAAATTGCTTGGTTATTTTTCTGTCGTCGACAAAATTATTTTGCTCAAAAACACTTAGCAATTTGTCTAACCTGGTTTGGTAACGGTCTGTAATTCTTTCAACTTGAACAATAAAGCTATCGTGAGTTAATTTTTCTACAAAATCAGATTTTTTTATAATAATTGATTTGTTCACCAAATCTTTGTAGTTTCGCTCGACTTTGATACAAGCCGTTTCAATTTCGGGTAGCTTAAATCCTAAAATGTAAATTGTTGTAATTGGTAAGGCAATATTTTCATCATTAACTTTATCCTCTTTTTTATATTGCTCTCCGAGATATCGTCTAAATCGCATCAAATCGATCTGATTTTTTGCTTTCTGAATTTCAATTAATATCTTTTTATATTCACCCGTTTCGGTTTTAATAGTGGCAATAAAATCAAGTCTAAAAACAGCAAGTCCCGCTAACTGATCGGTGTAAGTAAATTCTTGCGGTTTTACTTCTACATTTTCAATTTGTTGCTCCAAAAGCGCTCCGATAAAGAATTTTGCAACGCTTTCGTTTTCCATCATCCGCTTGAAAACGGTATCGTATATTGGATTAGCAATAATCATCTTTTCCTATTTTTCTTCTTCAAATTTACACTTTTTTTTCGACTTTCTGTTATTGTTCTATTTTGACTTATGATTTAACAATTAGTCCAGAACCACTCACAAATTCCTATTATTTAATTAAAAATTTACTCAGCCTTAGCTTTATCGAGACGTTCCCAAATCATGTCTTTGAGTTGTACAATGCCTTCACCAGCAATCGACGAGATAAAAAT
>DYOK01000313.1 GCA_020720565.1 Acetofilamentum sp. | reverse complement strand
ACCGATACGCACAATATGTGTTCTTCGTCGTATGCATTACAAAGCAATCTGATAAATCACAGGCCAACGTTTACCTGTTACAAAAATGCGTTTGGTTTGGACATCGTAGGCTATGCCATTGAGTACATTATCGTTAGAATTAGCATAGGTACTGGGTATCAAGCCACTCATATCAATTTTAGATTCTACAAATCCGGTTTTGGGGTCGATTATTAAAATGAAATTGGTTAGATATACATTGGCCCAAATTTTTCCCTCGATCCACTCCAATTCATTGATTTGGTTAATGGGACCTACATGGTCATACACCTGAAATTGGTCGACCAACGAGAAGTTTTCGGGCGCGAGTACATACAAATTTTGTGTACCATCGCTCATAATCAACTGGTTTCCGTAATTGGTTATCCCCCAGCCTTCGGTCGGATATTCTAACTCTTTTTTTAGTGCAAATGTTTTGGCATCGTACACATAAGCTTTATGCGATTGCCAAGTGAGTTGGTAAATTTTATCGTTATGCAAAGCAATCCCTTCGCCAAACACATTACCAGGCAAATCGATAGATTGTAGAACTTTGTTTTGTACCAAATTGACTTTTCGTAGCATCGATTCGCCAAACTGCCCAGTTCCTTCGTACAAAAAACCCTGATGCCAAAACAAGCCTTGAGTATAGGCTTTGGTGTCGTGGGCAAAAGTTTTAACTATTTTGGGTTTAATCACATTCGGTGCTTTGCTGGTGTTCACTTGCACGTGGGTATTGAGCTGTTCTTTAAACCCTTTTCCAAAGGCCGTTAAATCGATATCGTTGCGTCCTGCTCTAAACACATGGGCTGGGATATAAGCATTTTTGACGCTGACCAACTGCCGATTGACTCGGTATTGTATCGAATCGACCACCGCACCAGGTGCAAGCATTGTTTCTACTTTAACACTATCGCCAAAACGCACCGATTGCCCCACGGCAGGCACTTTAATATCTAATTTAGATTGATAATTGGCGGTTGGCGAATCGATTGTTTTGTTCGATTTGATTTTCTTTTCGTCTGTCGAATTGGATGGGTCGCAAGCCTGCAAAAGCATGACCGAAAAGCTAAGCACGGTCAAGCAAAAACTGAGTTTTGATTTATGTGGAAAAACTGACATGAATTTGAATTAAGTATTAAGGTCTTCGACCTATTTAATATATTTGTAGCTAGATGTTTATCAATTATCTGACTTGATTAAATACGTAGAATAATATAATATCTGGTTTTATTAAGCTAATAGATTAATTTAATGATAGTTAAGAAAATAACAAATCGGCAAGCCTTAATTTGCGCTGACCACAAAAATTACGGTAATGCTTGCCACTACACCCAAAAGACCGCCATTGATGCTACTTTTAATGCGTTTTCGTTTGGCCGCTTCGCGGTATCCTTCGACAAAAAGTGCTTGTTTTGACTCGTCGGGGTGACGTTCAATAATCTTGCGTTCCGATGGTCGGGTGATTCCGATTACAGCAGAATTGGCTGCCGGAACAATCAAGGCGTAAAATGGATTTAGCCCAATGGTAGCCACTGCCATGGGTGCTGCTACTCCCACTATATATCCTTCGAGAAAAGCCCCTATTGCTCGGTACTCCATATTGGCATAATGTCCACCGCTTACAAAGCTTTTCATTTCTTCTACACTCAAAGTATCGGTCGACTGTTCGTTTAATGAGGGTTGATACACAGCCACTTTTTCTCCGTTCGACATATGAATTGCATATATAAAATCGCTTTCCACATCTCGAAATTTACCTTTGGCATTTTTGTAATTGATAATCTCGTTATTTTCCAAAAATTTATACTCCGAAATCAACTCGAAATCGCCATTCAGATACCACAAGGTATCTTTAGCTTGTGCACCACTTTCGATGCTTAATCCCATAAAAAAAATGCTTGCCCAAATGGCTAAAAATCGATTCGTCCACATATTCGAAAAATTTGTTTTAAAACACGCTAAAAATAACACAAGTATTTGATTAATCAAACCCATTTTTAGCTTTGTTATTGTAATTTTGCAAACTGAAAAATA
>DYOK01000071.1:8601-12028 GCA_020720565.1 Acetofilamentum sp. | reverse complement strand
AAAGAATTGTAGCGTTTTTTTGTCGATGCCAGATCTTGTTAATTATACTTAGAATGGGTTTTGGGCATCAAAAAATTTGATAATCAATACAGCATAAGATGCAAAGAACTAGGCGTCCTTCCAGTCGCCATTCGCTTGAATAAGCGCAATTAATTCTTCGACGGCTTCGGCTTCGGGTATGTTTCGACGAACCACTTGCTGCCCTTTGTACAAGCTTATGGTGCCTTTGCCGGTGCCTACATAGCCGTAATCTGCGTCGGCCATCTCACCAGGGCCATTAACAATGCAGCCCATTACCCCAATTTTCAACTCTTTGAGATGCGATAAGCGTTGTTTAATTTTTTCGGTGGTCGATTCCAAATCGAAGAGCGTTCTGCCGCAAGATGGACACGAAATAAATTCAGTTTTCGACATTCGGACGCGGCTACCTTGCAAAATAGCAAATGCCAATTGATTATTTTTTTCGCTCGATTGTGGGCTGTCAATACAAATTCCGTCCCCAAATCCATCGATCAATATAGGGCCAAAGTCGTAAGCCGATTTAATACTTAACTCATTGGTATCCACGTAACTTTTGTACAATAATACAGGGTATGGGCATTGCAAAGAATCTAACTCAAAAAATACCGAACGCCATTCCGCAATGGATGAGGTACTCCGACTTTCCGCTATTAAAACAGGCTTGGCATTGGTTTTAGATTGTGCCGTTTTGGCAAGTGTTTCGGTCGTGCAAAGCACAAATACCAGTCCCTGAGCGTTTGAGCTGTGTTCTACCCATTCGCTTGAAGTGTATAATGGGAACATATGGTCTTGCTTGGGACACTTAGTATATGGTAAAATGTATTTTTGATTGGGTTGGATTGCCAAATTGGAATCGTTTATCCATAAATAATCGGCTGGTGTAGGCATTGGTACATTATGGTCGATTTTGGTGAGCACAACAGGCGACTGACCACCTCCAATCTGACCGGACGATTGGCTGATTCTTTTTTTGAACTGATAAGGCGAAAAATTTTTTGGACTCAGACTGTTAAAGTGTGTTGTGGGTAAACTGGCCAAAGCATGTTCGATTAGAACATGAGCCACAGGGATTTCGGCAACAGGGTGTTCGGTAAGCGAAACACGGATGGTATCTCCGATTCCGTCGGCCAATAATGCACCAATGCCCATTGCAGATTTGACGCGTGCGTCGTCGCCATTACCGGCTTCGGTTACCCCTAAATGAATCGGGAATCGCATATTTTCGGCTTTCATTTTGGCAGCCAAAAGGCGAGTCGAATGGGTCATCACTTGGGTGTTGCTGGCCTTCATCGAAACCACTACGTTATCGAATTTCTCTTTTTGGCAGATGCGCAAGAATTCCATAGCGGCTTCTACCATCCCTTCGGGGGTATTGCCGTAACGGTTTACAATTCGGTCGGATAGCGAACCGTGATTTGACCCAATTCGGACAGCAGTACCATGTTGACGACAGATTTCGAGGAAGGGAATCAGTTTTTCTTCAATTTTTTGTAATTCATCGGCATAGGCTTCGTCGGTGTAGACCATGCTTTTAAAAGCTTTTTTGTCGACATAGTTGCCTGGATTGATGCGTACTTTCTCGACAATGGTGGCAGCAATATCGGCTGCTTTGGGTGCAAAGTGGATATCGGCAACCAAGGGTACATTAATGCCAAGACTTCTTAGTTTATCTTTGATGGCTCTGAGGTTTTCAGCCTCTTTTACACCAGGTGCTGTAATGCGAACCAATTGACAACCTGCATTCACCAGCTCAATAACCTGTTGTACGGTAGCCTCGGTATCCATGGTATTGGTATTAACCATCGATTGCACGATAATGGGGTTTTGTCTACCCATTTTTAGATTGCCAATTTTGACTTCGTGGGTGTCGAATCGTTCGTATGTTAAGTAGCTGCTGCAGTATGCTGGATATTCAGTGTTTTGGGCCATTTTTATAAATTGTTTTTTTTCTTGCAAATATACGGTCAAGTTTTTAATTCCTAAATCAATTCTTGAATAGAACCAGAGTAAGCTCAAACTTTTTTTCAAATATTATATATATCGGATATTTTTTATACGCTTGCTTTTATACATCTGCACGAGAAAATACAAAATAATGTTCTATCGAGTGTTCCCAGAGGGAATATGTCGAGACACGAAAGTGCCCTGTTTTGGGCAAAGCGTTATTGATACGCTTTCTTGCGAAAGCTGCACGTACTGCTTTTGTTTCACGTTATTGCAAAGGCTTTGCCCGAAGTAATCTAGTAGTACTGCCATTCATTTTTTCCTTTCAGTCTTTTTAAATCGGCGGTCTCATGTAAAACCTTTGTCAAGGTCTAATGTCAAAAAAATCTAAAATCTGATATTTTGTATAAAAAGTATGAGTTTATCATAATTTGAAGTATCGAGCATTTTAAATCATCTATCTTTGTATAAAATATTGACATTAAGGTCTTCGACCTATTTCTTGTTTTTGTAACTGACATTTTGTCAATCTGCTAGATTAATAAAATACGATATTAAATTATACATAATACTTATGAATTACCAATCCATCATATTAGACGTAGCTGAGTTATCGAAAGAAGTGGGCGCATATCTTCGAAACGAACAATTAAAAATTAAAACCATCGATGTCGAAAAGAAAGGCCAAAGCGACTTTGTAACCTATGTCGATAAAACTGCCGAACGCAAAATTGTGGACCATCTCAAAACCTTGCTGCCAGAAGCTGGTTTTATTGCCGAAGAGAATAGCGAAGCTCGAATAGATAAAGATTTGATGTGGATTATCGACCCACTCGACGGAACAACCAATTACATTCACGGCTTATCGCCCTTTGCCATCAGTATTGGTTTAATGGAACGTGGTCAAATGGTGGGTGGTGTGGTTTACGAAGTCAGTTTAGACGAATGCTTTTATGCTTGGAAAGACGGCTCGGCCTATTTAAATGGGCAAACCATTTCGGTTAGTAAAGCACCAACGATAAAAGATTCGCTCTTAGCCACTGGATTTCCATATTACGATTTTACACGATTAGAGCCATTCATTCATTCATTGTCCTTCTTTTTGCAAAATAGCCACGGCGTTCGTCGTCTGGGCTCGGCAGCAAGCGATTTGATTTATGTGGCTTGTGGACGTTTAGAAGGTTTTTACGAATACGGTCTTTCCCCTTGGGATGTCGCAGCAGGCGCATTTATCGTGCAGCAAGCCGGCGGTAAGGTTAGCGATTATTCGGGGGGAAACAATTATATCTTTGGTCGAGAGGTCATTGCAACCAATGCGTTAATTCACAAAGAATTTCAAGAAGCTGTCGATCGATTTATGAGCGACAGACCCCGCAATTAAGGTCTTCGATCTATTTATTATTTTTATAACTGACTATTTATCAATGGTTTGTATTGATAAAATAAGATATTGAATATACAG
>DYOK01000071.1:0-8501 GCA_020720565.1 Acetofilamentum sp. | reverse complement strand
TAACTGACTATTTATCAATGGTTTGTATTGATAAAATAAGATATTGAATATACAGATTACTTAGTTTCGCGAAATATTCTGCTGAATAGCATGTTATTTTAAAAATTAAGACTTGACAATAGTCATAGTCATCCCATTCATTTTTTATAATTTTGTATGTGTATAGGTGAGGATTCTCGAAACAGAATTCTTCCCGACAAACCGAGAAACATTCGTTCTTTTATTCAAAATAATCAATTTCTAAAAAGCATGAAAAAGCATAATTTTTACGCCGGACCTTCAATTTTACCACAAGAAGCCATCGACGATACCATCGAAGCCATCAAAGACTTTGCTGGAACAGGCATATCGCTATTAAGCATATCGCACCGCAGCAAAGAGTTCGAAGCCATTATGAACGAGGCCGAAGCCCTTTTTAAAGAGTTACTCGATATTCCAGAAGGTTACCGAGTTATTTTCTTGGGTGGTGGTGCCAGTACACAATTTATGATGGTGCCTTTCAATCTGATGAATAAAAAAGCTGCCTATTTAAACACAGGTACTTGGGCTAAAAAAGCACTTAAAGAAGCCAAAGGTTTTGGCGAAGTGGTCGAAGTGGCCAGCTCTGCCGACACTTTGTACAATTATATTCCTAAAGGTTATACTGTGCCTGCCGATGCCGATTATTTCCATATCACCACCAATAACACCATCTATGGTACTGAAATTAAGTACGATATGGACTGTAAAGTGCCATTGGTAGCCGATATGTCGTCCGACATTTTCTCTCGTCCGGTCGATGTGTCAAAATATGTCTTAATCTATGGTGGTGCTCAGAAAAACTTTGCTCCCGCAGGTGTTACATTTGTGATTGTTCGCGAAGATATTTTGGGCAAAGTGGAACGATTTATTCCCACAATGTTAAACTACAAAACGCATATCGACGAAGGCTCGATGTTCAATACTCCTCCCGTATTGCCTATCTACACAGGTGTTCAAACATTACGTTGGTTGAAAAAATTGGGTGGTGTTAAAGAAATGAACCGTATCAATAACGCTAAAGCCGACTTATTGTATGGCGAAATTGAACGTAACAAACTGTTCAAACCTACTGTACTTAACAAAGAAGACCGTTCGATTATGAACATTTGTTGGATCATGAACGACGAGTACAAAGATTTGGAACAAGTATTCTTGAAATACGCCCAAGAACGCGGCATGGTCGGATTAAAAGGCCACCGTTCGGTTGGTGGATTCCGAGCTTCTACATACAACGCACTTCCTTTGGAAAGCGTTCAAGCCTTGGTCGATGTTATGAAAGAATTCGAATCGAAAAATTAAATTAGTTAAAGGTTGAAGGCCTGTCTGCCGCAGGTAGATTAAATGTTTAAGGTTTAAGCTTTGAAGAAATGTGATACTCTAATTGATAATATATAGCTATTGCAAAAGAATTTGAGGATTTGGAAATCTGGAAAAAATCGATTGATTTGGCCATTGAAATTTATAATTTAACTCAGAAAGGACCACTAAATAACGAATTTAGCCTCAAAGATCAAATTCGACGGTCGGCAACATCTGTATCGAATAATATTGCCGAAGGCTTTGAATACGGCAATAACAATCAATTGGTTAGATTCCTTAGAATTGCAAAAGGTTCTCTGGGTGAAGTACGAAGTCAAATTGTGGTTTTACAACGATTAAATTTTATTACATCAGACGAGTATCAGAAAATATATAACGATTGTAAATTATTTCAAAACAGATTTTTAGTTTAATCAATTATTTGGAATTACATCGTGAATCAATAAAAGGAAACTGATATTAAACTTTCAATCTTTAATCTACCTGAGTTAGGTAGGCATGCAACATTCAATCTACCTTCTGCAGACAGGCTTTCAACCTTTAACTTGTAACTGTATTCAACAAATCAAGAAGTTCCATGAAAATACTCTTAGCCACCGAAAAACCCTTTGCTGCCAGTGCAGTAAAGCTGATAAAAGAGCAAGTCGATAATGCCGGTTACGAACTGGTTTTGCTCGAAAAATATACCGATCAAGCTCAGTTGGTCGATGCCGTAAAAATGGTCGACGCTTTGATTGTACGCAGCGATAAAGCCACTAAAGAAGTGATCGAGTCCGGAAAAAACCTTAAAATTATTGTTCGTGCCGGTGCCGGATTCGACAATGTCGATTTAGCTGCGGCTACCGAAAAAGGGATTGTGGTGATGAACACACCCGGACAAAACTCGAATGCTGTTGCCGAATTGGCATTAGGCATGATGTTGATGGCTGCTCGTAACAACTATTCCGGAAAATCGGGTGGCGAATTGTTGGGCAAAACCCTTGGGATTCATGCCTATGGCAATGTCGGTAAATTGGTTGCCAAAATCGGGCAAGGATTCGGAATGAAAGTATTTGCCTTCGATCCCTTTGTGGCAAAAGCCGATATCGAAAAAGATGGTGTTACGGTGGTCGATGCTGTCGAAGATTTATATGGCAAAAGCCAATATTTATCCTTACACATTCCGGCCAACGACAAAACCAAGCAATCGGTCAATTATGCTTTGTTGAACAAAATGCCTAAAGGCGCAGCATTGATCAATACCGCAAGAAAAGAAGTAATCCACGAAGACGAAATGGTCAAGCTGATGCACGACCGCGAAGACTTTAAATATTATAGCGACATTGCTCCAGGTAATGCCGATTACTTTAAAGCACATTTCGACGGACGGTTTTTCTTCACCCCAAAAAAGATCGGAGCCGAAACTTCGGAAGCCAACGTCAACGCTGGTATAGCTGCCGCTCGTCAAATTGTGAATTTCTTTAAATCAGGCGACAAAACGTTTCAAGTCAACAAACAATAAACAAATAATTAAAGATTAATGATTAAAAATTAGGTATTAACTAAATCTGAATTTATTTTTTTCGAAATTTAGATTTTATCTTATTAATTGAATTTTCGTAATTTTTAACTTATTGAAAATTGTTACAATCCCTAATCTTTAATGTTAAATTTTTAATTATATTAAAGTACAATACAAATGGCAATTATTAAACCATTCAGAGGCATCAGACCTCCCAAAAAAATAGTCGAAAAAGTGGCTTGTTTGCCCTACGACGTAATGAGTTCCGACGAAGCCCGTAAAATGGCCGAAGGCAATCCATTTTCGCTTTTGCATATTACCAAAGCCGAAATCGATTTTGCTTCTGGATACGACGAACACAGCCCAGAGGTCTATCAAAAATCGCTCGATAATTTTAAACGTTTTCAGGCAGAGGGCACTTTGCAAAAAGACAGTAAACCGATGTACTACGTCTATGCACAAACCATGAACGGTCGTACTCAATACGGCTTGGTAGGCGGAGCTGCAACCGAAGATTATTTGAACGGCATCATCAAAAAACATGAATTGACTCGCCCCGACAAAGAAGAAGATCGCATGGTGAACATTCGCGTTAACAATGCCAATATCGAACCCGTATTTTTTGCTTACCCAGCAGTAGCCGAAATTGATGCTATTGTTAACGAAACCATCAAAACACCGGCTGAATACGATTTTGTATCGGAAGACGGATTTGGACATCATTTTTGGGTCATCGATAAGGACGATACAGTCGCTCAAATCGAAAACTTATTTGCCACAAAAGTGCCTTACACCTACGTAGCCGACGGACACCACCGCACAGCCGCTGCCGCATTGGTAGGTGCCGAACGCAAATCGAAAAACCCTAACCACACCGGAAAAGAAGAGTACAATTACTTTTTGGCCGTACACTTCCCCGATAACCAACTTCAGATTATCGATTACAACCGCACCGTAACCGACCTTAACGGCTTGTCGGACGAAGCGTTCCTTGAAAAATTGAGCAAAGATTTCACGGTCGAACTCAAAGGAAATGATATTTTCAAACCCAGCAAATTGCACGAATTCAGCTTGTACTTGTCGGGACAATGGTATGCTTTAACGGCCAAACCAGGCACATACAACGATAACGACCCTGTAGGGGTTTTGGACGTGTCCATTTTGACCAACTCAGTGTTAGCTCCAATTTTAGATATTCAAGATTTAAGAACCTCTAAACGCATCGATTTTGTAGGCGGAATCAGAGGCTTAGGCGAATTGCAACAAAGAGTCGATTCGGGCAAAATGAAAGCTGCTTTTGCCTTGTACCCCGTTTCGATGAAACAACTGATCGACATTGCCGACAGCGGAAATATTATGCCTCCCAAAACCACTTGGTTCGAGCCCAAATTGCGAAGCGGTTTGGTGATTCACGAACTCGAATAGTTGTGGGTAATATTTAAACAAACAAGAAGAGGCTGTCTAAAAAGTTAGGCAGCCTCTTTTTCTTGGATTAAAACACGGATGTTTTCGATACATTTAGCCGTTGGTTTTGCTATCGTTAACTTTTTTATCCAATCTGAAATTAATGGGTAGTTGGTATCTTACTTTTACTTTTTTCCCTCTTTGGACGCCAGGCTTCCAATCTGGCATAGATTTTACCACTCGAATAGCTTCAGAGTCCAGAAGAGGATGTACACTCTTCAATACCTCTACATTGGTAACCTTCCCAGTTTTGTCAATTACAAAACCGAGAAACACTTTCCCTTCGATACCTGCTTCTTTAGCTTCTTTGGGGTATTGGGTGTTTTTGCCAATAAAACTTAAAAGGGCACTCTCACCGCCCGGAAATTCAGGCTTGACATCAATCGCATTGTAAGTGTATACGGAATCTTCGGGATTAAGCGATTCCACGGTTGGGCTTAGCAGAGTCATCGGTTTTTGAGTTGGCTGCATGGCCAATGTCAATGCACTTACCATGGGTAGAGCCAGTAAAATAGCTACTTTACCCATACTTTTTTTCGAAGGTGTTGTCATCATCATAATTCTTTGTTTTATAAGTGAAGATTTGAATGTATTTACCAATATCGGATTCGACCCAGTGGCTGCTTTTAAGAGTTGCAGACTATAATTTTCACGATCTTGAGTTTGCTGAACGACCGTTTGGTCTGCCAAAAACTCGTGCACTTTTGCTATTTCTCGAACCAGAAGCCAAGCCGCCGGATTAAACCAATTCAAAATTTTGAACAACTCTAAAAAGATGATGTCAGCGGTATGGTTCTGCTTAACGTGTGCTTTTTCGTGAGCTACAACCCATGGTTCCGATTCGGAATTTTTAAGGCTACTGGGCACAAAAATGTATGAGCCGAAAGAAAAACTTGCGCCTGTATTCGATGTCCAGAATATTCCGTTTTCGAAAACCGATTGTTGCTTAATGCGATAAATCTGCCTCAATCCGATTAAAAAACGAACAAGTAAAACGGCTGCAACAAATAAATACACTGTCAAAATTAGCCCAGAAATGCTAAACGGTGTCGCCGAATATGTCAGTTCGGGACTTTGCCCGATTGCAATTTCGGGTAGATTAATCACCGACCATGCAGACTCCGAAGGTGCTCCGATCCAAATGCCTTTAAACATAGGGATGATTAAACTAAACACCGGTATTTGGATCAGATACGAACGCCGAAACTTAAACAGAGTACTTTTAGAAACTGTGATGTGGTACGCCCCAAGGCTAAGCATTAAAATAATAGATGTGTATAGGAGATGGGTCATGATGCCTTATTTTTTGGTTAGTTTAATTTGTTCGTCTATTAAGTTGCGTATAGCCTCCATTTCTTCGATACTTAAATTTTCGTTTTTCGAGAAAAAAGAAACCAAACTGCCAAATGACTTATTAAAATAAGTATCGACCATATGTTGAATGCTCTTTTTTGAATATTCGGCATGGCTTATTAAAGGATAATAGCGATGCGATCCAGCAAAAATTTCGTAGGCCACTACGTCTTTTTTTTCTAGTATTCTGACAAATGTTGATACCGTATTGTATGCTGGCTTAGGATCAGGGAATTCGGCCACAATTTCTTTGACAAAAGCATGTTCGAGTCGCCACAATATTTGCATAATTTGCTCTTCGGCTTTGGTGAGTTCCATAATTATAAAAATTGATATTACAATATTACAACTAAAAACTTAGTTATGCAACTAAAATTTTAGTTTTGTAAAAATATTTTTAAACCTGCTTTAAAGACGGTAAACTTTTTAGCCATATAACATTGAATTATTAGCTAATCGAACCTTCTATAAATTTATAATTTGTACATTTGATTCAGATATTTTCCAAAGCTTAAAAGAAAAGCATCAAATCTGTGTATTATGAATAATTTATTGTCGTATATTATTATGCTAGAAGATTGATATATGGCTAATTACACAAGATAATATATAGGTCGAAGGCCTTAAATTTACACGCTCTATGAATAAAATAATAATATTTGTTATACTCTCTATGTTTTCGAAAGCATGGGCTCAGCAAAGTCTCGATTTATTTGAACCCGTGCACCATGCAGAATATTTCAATGACCGTGGTATTCAGTCTCCAATCGAGGGTTACGACATGGTTTATCAGTGCTTAAATTTTGAAGTTGATCCATCTATTTTGTATATAAAAGGTGAAGTATTAATATTTTACAAAGCGGTATCGACGCTCGATACTTTAAAAATTAATTTGAGCCAAAATTTACAAGTCGATTCGGTGGTTCAAAATTCACAACTTTGTTTGTTCTCGCATCAAAATCAGATTATTACAATCAATATTGCAGATATAGGAATGGGCGAATCCGATGCTCTAATCATCTACTATCGCGGGGTACCAAGTCAGGCTAACGAGTCTTTTTTTATTGGTGTGCAAGATTCGACCAGTATGCTCCCCGTATTAGCGACGCTTTCCGAGCCATATGGCAGTTCCGATTGGTGGCCATGCAAAGATAATTTAACCGACAAAATTGATTCTATCGACATTAATATTACTTGTCCGCTTGGGCAAAAGGCGGCTTCGATGGGTTTGCTAAAAGGCATTGATACGCTGGGCGGACAAGTTACTTACCGATGGCAACACCGATATCCTATTATGCCTTATTTGGTGTCGATAGCGGTGAGCAACTATTACGAACAACACAGTTATATTCATTTTGTTGGTGGCGATTCATTATTGTTTATGAATTTTTTATATCAACAATCTCCGTCGAGTTCGCATATTATGAATTCGATTAATTCAACACCAAATTTTATGAGGGTTTACGATTCTCTATTTATTCCTTATCCTTTTTTATCCGAAAAATATGGTCATGCAGAGTTTTTACCTCACGGTGGGATGGAACACCAGACCCTATCGTCGATGGGTGCTTTTGGATTCGAAATCGTTTCACACGAATTGGCTCATCAGTGGTTCGGCGATTATATCACGTGTGGTTCATGGAGCGATTTGTGGCTTAACGAAGGTTTTGCTACTTATTGTACCGGTTTGTGTTACGAAGCATTGTCGAATCACTTGTATTGGCCATTGTGGAAGTCTTTAGTAGTGCCTGCAATTACGAGTGTTGCCAATGGATCGGTCTATCCTGTTGATACACTAAATGTGCCTCAACTTTTTTCGAGCCGACTTACCTATTACAAAGCGGCTTATGTGTTGCACATGATACGTTGGACCATTGGCGACGAAGATTTTTTTCAAGGCATTCGCAATTATTTGAATAATCAAGATTTGGCTTTTTCTACAGCTCGTACACCCGATTTAGTTGGCCATTTCGAACAACAAGCCGACACCAGTTTGAGCCAGTTTATCGACGATTGGTTTTATGGCGAAGGTTATCCGATGTACACCCTCACATGGTTCCAGCATTTAAACAACAATGTAAGCATTCAGCTAGAGCAGACCTCGTCGATGGACGATGGCCATGTGTTCGAATTGTATGTCCCTGTTTGGCTTATTGGTGCTAACGATACGCTTAAGTTGAGATTAAAACATACCGAGGTTTTGGCATACTACAACTATCCTTTAAATTTTGAAATAGATACCGTTTTATTCGATCCAGAATTTGAAATAATATCAAGTCATCAACCCGTAATTCAAAAAGTTGAGGCTTTAGATAGACCTGTTTCAAAAATATTTCCGAATCCAGCAATTGATGAGGTTCGTTTTTTTAGTAATGCACCAATCGAGAATTTATCCGTAATTAATATCACAGGACAGAAAATGCCCGTGAACTTTGATGGCCAAATACTGGATGTAAGCACCTATAAGGAAGGAATATATTGGTTAAATTATCAGCTTCATCAACAACAATACTCCTATAAACTCGAAATAATTCGATAGCTACAGATAATTATGAATTTTGAATGTTGAATTTTGAATGCTGAATTTTGAACCTGTCTATCCTGCCTGACGGCAGGCAGGCGCCAGATAGATTAAAGATTAAGAATTCATAACCACTTCAACCTACTAATTACTACAAGCTTGTAACTTTTTTATCTGCAACCTTAAACTTTTAATCTACCTGCGTTAGGTAGACCCGACACCACTAAACAAATCAACGAATAAACAAATAATCAAATAATCAAAAGAACCTTAAACTTTTAATCTACCTGCGTTAGGTAGACCCGACACCACTAAACAAAT
>DYOK01000070.1 GCA_020720565.1 Acetofilamentum sp. | reverse complement strand
AGAACAAACACATCGCAATTCGGTGATTTTTAGAAATTTAACATAACAATAATCAAAATCATGTTGTAAAAACTGATATTATGATTTACCTTCGTACCTATTTTATAGAACTAATTACAATTCTACATATCCAAATCTCTATTTATGAAACCTTTATTAATTGCAATTCTACTAACTCTTTTCACATTTTCGATACTTAGTGCACAGAATGCACCTGGTGGTGTTGGAAATTCG
The DNA here is from genome assembly GCA_020720565.1 of Acetofilamentum sp. Classification (GTDB taxonomy): domain Bacteria; phylum Bacteroidota; class Bacteroidia; order Bacteroidales; family JAFGXI01; genus JAFGXI01. The sequence continues at coordinate 11,861 of DYOK01000070.1, read as the reverse complement.
GGCGGAACATTAGGGCACCCCAAAAATGTAATTTGGTACAACACCGATGCATTTAGCTATTCCAATGGGGCTTCAATTCCCACATTTACCGACTTTTCGGGTAATACCAACCATGCCACACAAGCAACTGCATCTCAACAACCACAATTCCAAACGGGTCAAATCAATGGTCGCCCTGCGGTTCGTTTCGACAACACCGGTGGAGCAGGTAATCAAGATTACATGCCTTTTAATGGGAGTTTGATTGTCAATTCCGATTACACCGTTATTTTCGTGGGACAACGACGCTCCGATAGTGGAACAAAATTTCTATATGGTGGTGGTGGTGCAGGTGCCAATGCCAATTTACATGTGTATTGGAATGGTTCGACTAAACTACACACTCACCATTACTCCAACGATTTTAACAGCAACATGATAGCTGCTTCGGGGGGAACTACCGCAAACACCTATGGTATTTTCACCAGCATGCTGTCATCGTCCGAAAGTGCCAATCAACGCAGACATTATCAAAATAATCAACTTTTAGGATCGCTTTCCAGTGCCGCTAAATTGGGTTCGTATGCCGATGCCGCAATAGGACGATATTTGCCTTTAAACTCTTATTCCGACATCAATATGGCGGAATTTATTGTGTATAGCAGTGCTTTAAACAATGCTCAACTACAAATAGTAAATCAATATTTGAATGTAAAATATAACATTGCCATCAATAACGATTTATATAACCCAAGTGCTCCATATGTGAACCATACAGTGGGTATAGGTAGCGAAGATGGTATAATAAAACATTCCGAAAGTGCCAATTCAGGTAACGGTATTTTACTTCGTGAATTGCACAACTCTTTAAACGAAGCAAATGAATTTGTATTCGCATCAAACGATAATGCTGGAGCTTCCGAAGTTATTAGCGATTTGCCCAGTATAACGCCAGGGACACTCACAGCACGTGCACAACGCATCTGGAATCTTAAACGAACTACAGGTACTACCACCGACATTTCTATAGGTTTTTCCCTTTCAGACATTGGTTTGGGGGCTGGTATCGATAATCAAATATTCTATTTACTTTATCGGTCCACAACATCGGGTACATTCTCCGAAGTACCGGGTGCAATGGGCATTGTCAGCAATGGTCTGGTCTGGTTTAATGTCGAAAATACCAATCTTAACGATGGATATTACACCATTGCCAGAAGCGATAGAACAGGTAATACGTGGTACTCGTACAATACTGGTGATTGGGACAATTGGCTAACTTGGTCGCTCGAGGCTGGTGGCGCCGACATTATCAATCCTGGTCACTACACACCCAGCACATCGCCCACTGCATTACTCGACAAAGTGGTTGTTTTAAGTCCATATGTAGTAACTGTAAATGCAAATGGCAAACAGAATGCTATTTTAGAAGTACGAGATGGTACTGTCAATTTTCAAAGCACCACTGGGCACTACTTTGACGAAATTAGTGGCCAAGGCACCATTCGACTCACAGCCGATAACTTCCCTGACGGAAGCGCTACACTTTTTAATAGTGCTGGTGGTGGAACGGTTGAATATAATGGAGCTGGCCATTTATTAACGACACAACGTACTTTCAATCATGTCAAAATAAATCTTAATAACTCGAGCGATGTTATCACTCAACTGGCTAATTATTCGTTAAATGGCAATTTCACCATCGAAAAAGGGGTTTATCGAATAAATGACGATATTTCCAACGCAATTTTGAATCTTAATATTGCTGGCCATGTCGATGTCTCCGCTTCGGGTTCTTGGACTGTGGGACAAGGCAACACCATTGGCACCTATTCTATTCCGTGGAGTGGTGCCCCCAATAACATGCCTGCTTTAGGTTTATACCATTCAATTTTCCACCAAGTTAGAATTGGCGGCAATTTACTTAATAATGGAACAATTCGTTTTACAAACTTATCGGCACCACATTACGGGCAATTTGCAAGCGATGGTGGCGTCACCCTTACTTTTTTTGGTGCTTCGGACAATACCGTTGAACTTAACAGCACCGCTCACTTTTACAACTTAATCGTCGACAAAGGCGTCGATCGAACTTACATTCTCGAAATCAATTCTTTAGACGACGATAATTTCAAATTATTTGGCCCCAATGTGGCCGGAAGAATCACAGGAGGCGTATATACCAATACCAATTCCGAAATTAGAAAAGCACTTTGGATTAAAACAGGCACATTAAAACTAACTGGTTTCATCGAGATTCCTTCGTTAAGCGAAGGTAATTTAGCTGGTGGAAATGGCGATTATGCCATACCAGGCAATGCTTGTTTATGGATTGCTGGTTCAGCCGTTAACAACGTAAGGGTATTCACCACAGCAAGAACAGCCTCAACTAACTTAATGGCAGGTTCGTTAGGCGTTAACGATCCCGGTTCTAATCAAGCCCTTTCGGTATATGGAGAGTTTAGAATTACGAATGGCTATCTGAGTACACGTAATAGTGCTGGTTTTATCTTTTGGTCCGATGCATCGGGTGTAGTTAAAATCGAAGGTGGCTTGTGCGATGTGTCACAATTTAGAAGCGGTAATGGAATTATTGGTGGACGAACCTCGTTCTATATGAGTGGAGGCGATTTGTACATCAGAGCCAGCCATGCGTCCTTTGTTTCGGGATCGTATACCATCAACACCGATGGCGGTGGGGAATTTAATTCTAACTATCCTGCTTTCGGAATTATCGATACCGAAGGTGTTTTCCAGATGAGTGGAGGAACCATATACATTAATCAAAGTATGGGCGTGGCAACGGCAAGTGCTTATAATAATGGGGTATACATTAATGCTCAATTGGTTAACCACAATGTGACTGGCGGTAAGTTCTTCATCAAGGCAGATGGGAATCAGAATATCGATGTGTTTTCTGTGGGTTCATTATACGATCTGGAAATAAGCAGACTCAACGCTGCAAATTTGGTTAAAGTTCATATGGGTTCCGATTTGACTTTTAACGGAAGCGTCACCATTAATGCCAATGCCGAACTATACGCTCGCAAACAACACGACAATTTCAATTCTGCCTCATACGACTTAACAATAGCCCGCGGATTTACTGTCAATACAGGCGGCGACTACCGTGCCATTAACAATACAACCACTTTATTGGTTACCTATTCTTCTGGTTTAAACATGAACAATACCAATCAGGAATTTTATAATCTTGTGGTTAAAAACAATCCAAATGGTCTAGGTGTAGGTTATTCGAGAGGGTTTACCGGCAACGCAAATGCGGTAACGGTACATAACGACTTAACCATCGAAAGCGGAGCACAACTTATTTTTAACCGAGTAGCAGGGAAAGACATTATTGTCAAAGGTAATTTGACCAATTCTGGAATTGTATTATTGAATACTCCAGCCACCAATCCAAGTAAAATTCAACTAACCCAAAGCGGAATTGTGTCTGGAATTACTTTAACCGACGGCGGATCTTACGAATTGATTCCAACCATTAGTTTTTCTGCACCTGGTTCAGGTACAACGGCAACTGCAGTTCCAATTTTCAACGGAATTCCATCGACTGGAAATGCATTGCCAATTGCTGGTATCTTAATTACCAATTCAGGAAGTGGTTACTCGAGTGCCCCAACCATTACTTTCAGTTCTGGTGCAGCCACTGCCACAAGCTCGATCAATACCCAACACAAAATTGATGGCGATGGAAATGGAGTTCTAGCTAATCTCGAAATAAACGAAATTCATCCATCTGAGGCTGCCGGAATTGTGTATGTTACATACCTCGAAGCCAACCATGCCATTTCTGGTAAGTTAACCCTAACCAACGGAATTTTTGATTTAAAAGCCAAAAAACTTCGTTTAGATGGTACCTTGGCTAGCGATGTCGTATCAAATTATAATACAAGCAAAATGCTTAGAACCTCGGGGAATCATTCCGATGGAGGTATAGAGCGTAAAATTACAGCCAATCAAACCTGTTTATTTCCTTTGGGTACAAAAGCACCAGCGAGTTATTCGGGTGATGCCAATCGGTACACACCATTAAACACAACAGTAAGTGCATATGCCGACAATGGATACATTCAAGTGAATCCTGTCGGAATTGAACTACCCACACTGAATGCACCAGGTGTTAACGAAAACGCATTGCAATACTATTGGCATGTCGATCACTCCGGTTTTACGAGTGTTCCTCAAGTGAATAATGTGTTTTTATATGACGAACGCGACATCAGAACCCTGCCCAACGAAGACGAATATAGAATAGGGAAAGTTATTGGAACCACCCGAACCAATGTAGCCGCAATAGACGCTATAGGCAACACTTTAAACTATCCCAATACAGCATTAGAAATTGCCGATTTTACCGCAGCCCATGCCAACCGATTTACTGGAGCTGTTCAAATATTTTACTTAAGAGCTAATGGGGATTGGAATAATAATGCCACATGGTCGTTGACACGCGGTGGTGCAGCAGCTACCGATTATCCAAAAGCTGGAGATATTGCGATTATACGGCGTACCATACCGGGCTCTTATTCTGGCCACGTAACAGTAACTGGTACCGAAAGTGCTGCTAAGGTTGTTTTTGATGCCGATGGTGCTGCCAGTAGTGGTTGTCCAAGGGTTATTTTTAACAATTCTGCAGCGGCGTATGCTTCAAACTTTAATGTAGTGGAAGTGGCTGATACCCATTCTGGTTTTCCACTTACAGGTGAGGCACACGGTGCAGTGGTACAATATAAATTATTTACAGGCTACGCTGGCGAATTTCCAGATGGTGACTTTGCAGGGTTTTATAATTACCCCAATGCATTGGTTATCTATACGAATGCAGGAACAACCAATCCAATTACGCTTTCAGAAGAAGCCACTTATTATCCTCAGGTGTGGTTCGACCCACCTAGTGCGCAAACTTTTATTTTACCTAATACTGAAGTAACTTTCAATGGGATGGTAATTGTAACTTACGGCCATATATTAAGAATGAATTCTGGAGCAAATGGTGCAGCCATTTTCAAAAAACGACTCAATATTGGACATTCATTTGGGACTGGATATTTCGAAATGGCGGGAAATGCTACAGCAAGTCAAACAGTTACAGCTAAAACGAATATCAACTTATACAATTCTGGTCAATTACGAATAAATAACGCAGCAGGCGGTACTCAAACGCACAAAATTCTTTTGAGCGAAAATATCACCATGACAACTGGCTGTGGAATTAATTTAGGTAATGGAAGCGCTGCAACGTCTAATACCACATTAGAGTTAGTTGGAAATACATCAAATACTTTAACAGCAACAGGTACCGCTACTGTAAATTTGTCGAGATTAACGATGAATAAAGGAGCAAGTACTGCCACAACGTTCTCATTTAATTGGCCATTTACCATCACAGGGCCAAGTAACGGCCTTTCTCACGAAAAAGCCATACAACTGCAAAATGGGATGTTGGAGTTGAATCACGCTTCGTTTAACATCACACTATCGTCAGGCGGTGGTAATTTCGTAATTCCATCTACCTCTGGTTTAAAAATCAGTCTTGGTACAGCACGTGTCAACGCAGCTGGAAGCAATGGAATACTTCTCGATGGATATCTACATGTGGGTGGTGGTGCAAGTTTAGCCCAACTTATTTTAGAAGGCGGAACCGACAATTTTATCGAATATTCATCGTCGGGGAAAGCCGAAATTCAAGTTCGTGATTATGGCAAACTTCAAGTTGGATCACAGATTCGTTCGAGCACACTTAACAATTTAGGCGTATTAAAATTTTTGCAATCGGGCTCGGGAAACCCACAAACCATTGTGGGTATGGTCGGTGCTCCAACCAATACACGTGGTTTGTTCGAAATAATGAACCCAGGTAGCCGTTTTCAATTGTATAATGGTAAATTGATTGTCGCACGTACTCACGACGTACCGGCAACATCCACGCGAGCAGCTCTGTATCTTAACCCTACGACTGTTGGCGTAAACGAATGGAGTGCGATTCAAATTGGTCTACCAGCAACTACACCGGCAGGGAGTGTCATAAAAGTTAATGCGGTTCCCACAATTTGCGACTTTACTGTCGACGGAAATGCAACAGCCTTACTCGACGTTAATTCACTAAGTGTTTTAGGCGAATTCGAAGTCATGTCAGGAGCAGCTTTTAATGGTAATAACCTTAATCTAAGCTTGCAACGCAATATTACCAATGGTGGTCCTGCCGATTTGCATACCGATACTTTGTACTTTGTAGGCGATGCCCAATTAATCCGAAATGGAAATATTACGGTCGATAATATGATGGTCAATCCTCTGACATCGGTTACACTAAATGGAACAACCAGTTTGGTTACTGTTAACCAAAACCTACATATCAATTCTGGTCAATTGGGCGACAATGGACAAACCGTTTTACTTAAAGGTGACTTGTTTAACGAAGCATACCATGTTTCGACTGGAACCGGTAGACTTAAAATGGCAGGAACCAGCTTACAGCACATTACGGGCTTTGGTCAATATGGAACTTTGGAATTAGACAATGCTCAAGGTGCCCGATTAATGAACGAGCTTTCATTAGATAACGACTTTTATCTTACCAATGGAAGACTTGAACTGCAATCGCATCAACTAGAACTCAGCGAAAACAGCGATATTATTGGGTCGGGATATCATAGTGGGAAAATGATTGCAAGTAATGGTAGTTTTTCGAATATGGGTCTTAAAAAGAATATCCCATCGGGTGCATTAAATTTCAATTTTCCCGTCGGAATGATATCTGGTTCTATAGCTAAATACACGCCTATTGAATTTGAAATTACATCAAATACGCACTCTGGAAGCATTAGAGTAAACCCTGTCAATCAAGCTCACATGACCACCATTGGGCCTAATGTGTTACAATATTACTGGACCATAGCCAGTTCTGGCATATCTGGATTTAATGCTGACATGAAGCTTTATTACCAGAATTCTGACGTGGTGGGGTCAGAGGTTGAGTACATTTCGGCTCGATTGGTCGATAACTATTGGTCAAAATTTCCAATTGAAACTGTTGACGAAACACAAGATACCATACTGTTTAGCCACGTAGGCGTAAATACAGTTTCGGGAGATTATACCGCTGGTATCGACCCCCACATACCTGCCGAAATTCCAATTTTCGAATCGACCAAAAACAGTGTTTGGACTGATACAACAGCGTGGGTACGCCTCGACGGTATGGGTATTCCAATGGTTGGCGGAGTGCCCGCTGGCGGACCTAACGGTCATCATGTCAGAATCTTAGCAGGCCATACCATTTTAATGGATCGATACAGAATTTTATCGTACAAAACGGAAATATTTGGTAGATTAGAAGTCGGTACAGATGTAGGACATAACATAGGATACGTAAGCGGCACTGGTACATTGGCATTGGTAAACGAAAAAATGCCTGTAGCCAATTTAACTGCCTTTTTAGCACTAGGCACCAATAGCACTGTAGAATGGGGCGGTAATGTTTATACTGTACCCGATATTACACCCAATGGGTCAGCCAACATTTATAATAACCTTACGTTTACCGGGAATGGGTTAAAAACATTGCCAGCAATGACTTATACAGTTCGAAAAAACCTCAACATATTAAGCACAACTCAACTAAAAACACAGTATACTTTTTATTTGGCAGGTCATCTAAATTTAGAAAGTACAGCTGGCGTTTTGTTTGCACCGGGGTACTACTTCCGATTTAATGGAACAGCCAATCAAAATGTTACTGGTAATTATACTGGGACTAACGAGTTTAAAAGATTGCTTACTTCAAATCCAACAAGTATTACTTTTTCCGACCACGTGGAAGTGTTAACCTACTTAAACTTGCAAAACGGACATCTCAATATGCCATTGAACAAAAACATAACCCACAAACACACAACACTTAGTACCGTAGTAACTAATAACAACGCCTATATCAACGGTCGTTTTGTTAGAAGATTGGCAAACGGAACAACTGATGTGTTATTCCCCGTTGCTAAAAGCGATATGCGTCGATTTGTTAGATTGAACTCGGTGAGCGGTTCTGGTACCAATCCTGAATACTGGGGTGCTGAATATTTCTATCAAAATCCAACTGCGGTGGGTATGGACACCGCCCAAAAAACTTCTCCAGTTCAAAAAGTAAGTGGCAAAGAGTATTGGTATATCGATGGAAATGGTACTGCTACGGCATCGCTCGATTGGGGTGCCGAAAGTGGCATCAGCGATATCACCGGTTTGCTAGTAGTCGAATGGAATGGCTCTAGCTGGATAAGCAGAGGAGCACAAACCATAACATCTACTGCTCCCTACTTAACTGGAACTATTTTGGCTCAAAATTCATCTTCGTTCAGCACAGGTGTTCGACGTGGGTTTACCATTGGCACTAACACGCTTACCAATCCGCTTCCTGTTGATTTGATTACTTTCGATGCCCAATTAGTCGACAAGAAAGTTCTGTTAATTTGGGAAACCACTAGCGAAACCAACAACGATTTCTTTACCATTGAACGCAGCTACGATGGCGAATATTTTGAAGAAATTGGTACGGTCGAAGGGGCAGGTAATGCCAATGTGTCGAATCGATACGAACTTTGGGACGAAAATCCACTCCACGGAACCATATATTACCGATTGAAGCAAACCGACTTTGATGGTATTTATCGACATATTGCTATCGACCAAGTATCGATCGAGGGACACTCTGCCAAATTAGATGTAATGGTTTACCCCAATCCTGCATCAAAATTTGAATATCCTAAAATACAAATACAAAACTTTGTCAGTCATTCCGTAATCCAATTTGTATTATACGATGTACTTGGAAAAGTTTGCTACAATGGAACTTTAGAAACCGATGCCTCGGGATTTGCAAATTGTGCAATAGAACCACAAGAGGAACTCCCAACCGGTATTTATGTTTTGACCGTTACTACGGGAAAAGATATTCTTAAAAAAACCATAGTTATTGAATAATATTGGTCAAAGATTAAAACTAAAGGACCTGTTTAGTACAGGTTCTTTTTTTTATGGCATATACGAAAAAACGAATTATACCAAATAGATCTTACTTTTTGCACATTTCCATTTATCTTTTGTAACTTGCATATACAAACCAAATGTATGCGATTTACAATTCTAATATTAATCTTTTTGGGACTAAATGCATGGTCGTCAGTGCCCGATAGCCTATTGGCTTTGCTCCCTAAATCTCAATTTAAAGCACCGATATACAATGAGCTTGCGATGTTTTTTACCGACAGTCTCCCTCAAAAATCGTATCAGTATGCCCAACTGGCTGTTCAACACGCTACAAAAGATCGCCAAAATAACGAATTAGGCAAAGCCCATTTTGCAATGGGAAATTATTATTACAATACCAACCACTACGATTCCGCGGTTTGGGCCTATTCTCGCTCTGTTCAGCTCTTAAAAGGAAGTGAAGATTATGCCAGTTTGTCGAATGCCCACTCAAATTTAGGGGCATTGTATTATTACAAAGGTGCATTAAAAGATGCGGTCCATCACTTTTTGGAAGCTGCAAAGTATGAGAAACTGAATAATAAACCCGAAGAAATTGCGGTGATATACAACAACATTGCTGCCGTATATGGGTCAACCGGACAATATGCCGAAGCCATTCAGTATAACGAAAAATCGTTGGCTATCAAAATTGAGTTGAGAAATTTTAAAGGAATTGCCAATAGCTTGAACAATTTAGCAAGTATATACGAAGACATTGCAGACTATCAACGTTCGATAGATTATTACTTCAAAGCACTTCGGTATACCGACAGCATTCAAGATTTTAATTTGAAAGCCACCATTCTAAACAATATCGCAGGGGTATACAAGAATTGGAAACAATACGACAAGGCCCTTGAACTGTATCAACAAGCATACGAGATTAAAGCCAAAACCAACCAAGAATCGGGCTTAGCCAACATTAGTAACAATATAGGTTTGGTTTATGCACATAAAAACGATTTTACTAAAGCACTCGAATATTATCAAACAGCCGAGCAATTATACCAGAAATTGGGCGACAAAGATGGATTGGCTGCCAGTTACAATAATTTAGGGAGTATCTTCGAAAAAGAGCTTGATTATAAGCAAGCCTTAAGTTACTACGAAAAAGCCTACCAACAAAGCATCGAAATTGGGAACCCAAAAGCGAAAGCTAAAGAAGCATTGAATATGGCTCGACTTTTACTAATTCAGAATCAAAATAATAAAGCCGAAACCTATTTAAACGAGGTTCTTAAAACCGCACTTGAGCTCAACAATCACGACTTATTGGCACCGGCTTATGGCTTAATGTCTGATTTGTACACAAAACAACAGAATCCAGCTTTGGCTTTAAAGTATTTCAAATTACACACGGCTTACAAAGATTCTATTTTTAACAAAGAACAACACAAAACCATACAAGAACTCAATATAAAATACAATTCGGAAAAGCAACTTCAACAAATCCACGATATGGAGCAGCTCCAAGCCATAAATCGACGCGAAATTGAAATTCAGCAGCTTAAATTACGTCAGAATTGGTTTTGGATTCTTGGCCTCATTTTTACAGGATTTGTAAGCATCGGTTTTCTTGTGTTCAGCTACCGTCAGAAATCGCTAAAATCGAAACATAAAGAGTTGCAATTGGAACAAAAACTACTTCGCTCTCAAATGAATCCCCATTTTATTTCGAATGCCTTGAATTCGATTCAGCAATTTGTATTGAGCAATCAGCCATTGGAAGCAGCCCGATATCTCTCGAAATTTACAGCTTTAATGCGAAATACTATCGAAAATTCACGAAACGAAGACGTCAGTTTGGAGCTCGAATTAACCACTCTACGACACTACCTTGAACTTCAGCATTTGAGGTTTAAAACAAAATTCTCCTATCAAATTGATATCGATTCGGACCTCGATATCGATGCAATTCTAATTCCACCGATGCTGACACAGCCTATTATCGAAAATGCCATTCAACACGCATTTAACCACATCGACTATCCGGGTCAAATTGATATTCGTTTTTCGACAAAAGATAAAACTCATTTTCAAGTTTTGATTCTCGATAATGGACAGGGCATAGTTGCGAACCAATCACAGTCAAATGGCAAGCATATTTCGTACGCTACAACCATTATCGAAGAACGGATGGCAAATCTTAAGCGTCAAACCAAGCTCAAATACGAGTTTAAAATATTTGACAGAAATCAATACGATGGACAGAATGGGATAGTCGGTCAATTTTTGTTACCTTTGCGTTAGCATTAATTATAATAAACAACATCGAATAAAAAATAAAGTTATATCCTTGAAAAACGAGAAATAAATGACTGAATTTAGGGAAAAATATATCAATCCATTTACGGATTACGGATTTAAACGATTGTTTGGCGAGGAACCGAATAAGAATTTGTTGTTGGATTTTTTGAATGAGTTATTAAAAGAAGAACAAGGGACGATTACCGAATTAACTTTTTTAAAAAATGAGAATTTAGGAACAACAGAATTACACCGCAAGGCAGTTTTTGATTTGTATTGTACGAACGAAAGAGGTGAGAAATTTATAGTAGAATTACAAAAGACCAAACAAAGGTTTTTCAAAGACCGCACGGTGTATTATTCTACCTTCCCGATACGTGAGCAAGCTATTACAGGGAGTGAGTGGGATTTTGAATTAAAAAAAGTATATACCATCGCCATTTTAGATTTTGTATTCGATGAAGATAAAAACGAACCAAATAAATTTCGTTACGATGTTAAATTAACAGACATTGAAACCAATAAAATTTTCTACGACAAATTGATGTTTGTCTATCTTGAAATGCCAAAATTTAACAAAACAGTTGAAG
>DYOK01000069.1 GCA_020720565.1 Acetofilamentum sp. | reverse complement strand
TTGAGAAGTATGACAAGCTCTGTTTTGTTTATAAATACCCCTTAATAAGTTCTTTAATCTCTTTATCAGTAATGTTATCAATTTCTCCTTTGTTGTAGATGGAGAAAAGCAGCACGGTAGTTTGTGTAACCTTTACAAAAGACAAAACCCTTGCACCGCCAGATTTTCCTTTATTTTTAGAAGCAATCGCCAAACGAATTTTATAAATATCATTACCAAGCGGAGTACCAGTAGTTGGATTTTCTTCGAGTTCGGTAAACAGTTCGGCAAGTTCTGTTTTTAGCGATGGGTATTTTTTAGTGAGCCTTTTGGCTTCCTTCCTAAAATTCAATTAATAAATGCAACTTACAAAGGCGTATTAAAAATAATCTTTTTCAGAGAAAAGGGAGAGAAAACCTCCCCACTTTCCTTCTGAATGGTAATATTCACAGTATTAGTCCTCCTCCTAAAAAGTTGTAATATGAGTCATCTAACCAAGGAACAAGGATACATAATAGGTGTAATGTTTGAGAGAAAATTTTCTCAAAAAGGGATTGCTGAAACCATTGGCAAGTGCAAAAAAATTAAAGCGGTCGAAGACCTTATTTAATGACACCCAATTGCTTACCTACTTTGGAGAAAGCTTGAATGGCTTTATCTAAATGAGCTCTTTCGTGAGCAGCAGATAACTGTACTCTAATACGTGCTTGTTCTTTTGGAACCACAGGGAAGTAGAATCCAATCACATAAATGCCCTCTTTAAGGAGTTCTGATGCAAAATCTTGCGATAATTTAGCATCGTACAACATTACCGCACAGATGGCCGATTTTGTTGGCTTGATATCGAAGCCTGCATTGACCATTTTTTCGACAAAATAATTGGTGTTATCATGCAATTTGTCTTGGAGCACACTGGTTCGTTCCATCATTTCGAACATTTTTATTCCAGCATTGGCTACCATTGGAGGGATAGAGTTTGAGAATAAATAGGGTCTTGAACGTTGACGAAGCATCTCGATAATTTCTTTGCGACCAGTTGTAAATCCTCCAATTGCTCCTCCAAACGCCTTTCCCAAAGTTCCCGTTATAATATCAACTTGTCCACGAACATTAAACTGTTCGGTAACTCCACGGCCAGTTGCACCAACAACACCTGCAGAGTGGCTTTCGTCAACCATAATTAAGGCGTTGTATTTTTTTGCCAATTCGTTAATTTTATCCATCGGAGCCACATTGCCGTCCATCGAAAACACACCATCTGTAACAATGATTCTAAAACGTTGCTCTTGCGATTTTTTTAACTGCTCTTCTAGGTCTGTCATGTCGGCGTTGGCATATCGGTATCGAACGGCTTTACTTAATCTAACGCCATCGATAATTGACGCGTGGTTTAAAGCATCCGAAATAATCGCATCTTCTTCTCCCAAAAGGGGTTCGAAAACGCCTCCATTTGCATCAAATGCAGCGGCATAAAGAATGGTGTCTTCGGTACCAAAAAAGTCGGCGATTTTTTGCTCCAATATTTTGTGCATATCTTGGGTACCGCAAATAAAACGAACCGACGACATGCCAAAGCCCCTAGTGTCCAAAGCATCTTTGGCCGCTTGTATTAATTCAGGATTATTCGATAATCCCAAGTAGTTGTTCATACAAAAGTTAAGAACCTTTTGGCCATTTTGCAAGGTAATTTCGGCCGATTGTGGCGAGCTAATAATTCGTTCGCCTTTAAAAAGACCGGCATCTTTTATCGCATCTAGTTCTTTCTGAAGAAAATTCTGATAGGTTCCGTACATGATTTTTAGATTTTTAAATAATTTTCAAAATTACACTTTTTGTTTTTAAAACGACTTTTATTTAATTATGTTTTAAGGCTTAAAAATGGCAAATTTTGTTTCAATTATCTGCGTAATACAAAGTTTTTTCAACAAACCAGATGTCATTTAGCATTTTAAACGATAACAGCTTGAATATTCAATTGCTTTTTATTAAGTTTGTAGCAAAATGAGAACGTCTCACCTTTTTGACCTTGTTAATTGAAAACCAATGAAAAAAACAATTGCCATAACCATTTTGTTTGGAGTGTTCTTAACACTGCTTTTGACGAGTTGCGAAGAAAAATCGAATCCTCGTGCAAGAATTTCAGTTTTCGAAATGATAGATAGTGCTTCAGTGCCTGTAAGTGGTGCACTGGTTAAAATTGGTCCACCCACACAAGAAAACACACTCGAAGATGTGACCAACCAAGGTTACACCAATAGTTCTGGTGTTATTGAGTTTGAATTCGAGAAAGAATTGGTTCTTCAAGCCGATGCCGAAAAATTGCTTCGCGATGAAACCAACCAAATTATTTACGATGCCTATGGAGACCCTATCCCAATTAAAACGGGATCAAGAACAATAGTATTAAAATACGATTTTACCGACAGTAAAACCATTGATGTAAAATAGCAATGAATAAAAAAATCATCATCATCGCCGCAGTAAGTTTGTTTATGTCTGTTCTTTTTACAGCATGTCATACTCCTAAAGATCCTAAAGCCAGAATAACCGTTTTAAATGGCTTTGACCAAAATAAAGCCGCTGTTTCTGCCATTGTAACGGTATATGTATCGTCGAATGCTGGCGGACATGGACAAGTTAATCCCGGTGATGGAACAGTTAAAGTTGTAGGCACTACCGATGCCTCTGGTGTAGTAAATTTCGATTTTTCGTACGAAAGTATTTTGCAAGTTAAAGCAGAATTACCCGACGCACTTTTAAATGATACTTTGTATGGTGAAGGAGTTCTGGTTCTCGAAGAGGATAAAACCTACGAAGAAACTGTTTATTTGAGAAAATACAAATCTCAATTATAATTTTAAGCCTTCGGTGCAATTTCGACACATATCGATTTGCTCCCTTCTTGTTTTAATTTGATGTCTAAATATCGAATACAGATTATTGTTTTCGATTTGACTTAAATCATTGGTTTTAAGATTTCCCAATACAAATTGAGCGTCTTTGTCGTAGCAACAAGGAATGACATCTAAATCTTGTGTCACAACTGTTGAGTGCCACATTCGCCAGCAATGGCGTGCCAAAGAACTCTTTATGTCCCATTCACCATTCTGATTTTTTTGGTATCTCGAATATTTGGAGATACTAGGAATGAGTTCTTCTTTCTGATTATAGTCGTATATTTGAGCAGATTTTATTTGGACACTGTCGACTCCCAATGTTTTTCCAAGCTTTTTTATTTGGTCGATTTGATGTTGGTTGTGCTTGAAAACTAAAAATTGAATTTGAATAATAGGAAAGAACTGATTAAACGTTTTTTTCTGGCGAACCATTTCTTTAATTTGACTTATAACCACGTTTAATTCACCTCCCACTCGGTATTTTTCGTAAATCTCTTGGCTGGTTCCATCGACTGAAAAGATTATACGGTGCAAGCCAGAATCTAAAATGTTCTTGATAATGGAACTATTCAAAAGCATCCCATTTGTCGAAACAGAAGTGAAAATATTTTCTTTTGATGCTAATTGTATCATTTTAGGTAAATCGGAATTTAGAAATGGTTCGCCTTGAAAGTAGAAGTTGAGGTACCAAAGGTCTTTGGCTTTTTGATGCAGTAAATTTTCGAAAGCGATTAAACTAAATTTCCCCTTTGCTCTGCTTAGGTTTTGTGTCCCTGTAGGGCACTCTATACAAGATAAATTACAAACATTTACAGGTTCTATCGATAGGGCAATATATCGTCCCCATCGAGCATTAAACCACTTAAATTTTGAAAGTTCATAACTGATTTTCAACAAAGTCCATAGCCACAACTTTCTCAAGCTGAACATCTTTAAAATAGTTACAAATGCTTTAAAAAATTTCATACCACAAAAGTCCACATTTTTTTACTTTCAAATGTATAAAAATGATTTAATTTCGTGGCTCAAATGCGATTAAGGTCATATTAGCATACACGATTTAGTATGATTAAAAATGAATATGAAATTTAGATTTGATGTAAACTTTTTAACTAATTGATAAATAAATTAAACCAAAAGTCTGAGTTTATGATGCAGTTTATTAGATAAAATTAGCTTAAAACTTTATGTATGAATAAAATAAGTATAAGTTTGCAAAACATATTGTGGTTAATATTACTTTTGTTTTTTTTGATAAGTTGCAAGAAAGAAAAAAGTGATTACAGAAATTCATATATTGGAATATGGAGTTTCAAGGTAGATAGAACTGAAATTAATACCGATAGTATAGGCTATTATTATCATGATTCTCTTGTTTATGAAGGTGAAATTGTGTGTAGTGAGTCAGAAAATGAAATTACAATAAAATACACCTGTGAAAACACTATCAATTTGACTCTTAGTACAAATGGTGAATTGTCAAATTTCCCTTCGCATTACTGCAATGGTGAATTTTTATCTATCGACAGTTTAAATTTGCACTTAAAATGGGGTGGACTAGGAGGCGGAACAACTCATCAAATTCAGGGTGTTAAAAAATAAAGATTAGCAAACACAAAAGAACCAAATAGGCTTTTTTAAAATGTGAAGTTCTTGACATTTGACTACTTGCCTTCCTTGAGTACTTTTGTAAGAAAAATATAAATTCTTTTTGGTCAAACAATTAAGTTATCATTATCAATCATTATATGAAGCATTATTTAATAGATACACACACCCATTTATATTTGCCTGAATTTGACAAAGACCGACGAGATGTGGTGTTTGGGGCACATAAGGCAGGAATCAAAAAAATGTTATTACCTAACATTGATTCTACTACTGTGGACGACATGCTAGAATTAAGTAAAAAATACCCACACCACATATTTCCCATGATAGGATTACACCCTACCTCGGTCGAAGATGATTATTTAGACGAATTATCTAAAATGAAGGAATGGCTTAAAAATGAAAAGTTTGTAGCCATCGGAGAGATAGGAATGGATCTTTATTGGGACAAAACATTTGTAGAAGAACAAAAAATCGTTTTTGAGCAGCAAATTGATTGGGCAATCGAATTTAATTTGCCAATTGTAATTCATTCGCGAGACGCTTTTGACGAAATTTTTGAAATTATGGATCGAAAGTGGACTCCTCAATTAAAAGGAGTATTCCATTCTTTTACTGGAACGAAAGAACAAGCCGAAAAAATAGTTACCGATTATCAATTTCTTCTAGGCATCAATGGGATTGTAACCTTTAAAAATGCTCAATTTGCCAATTACTTACCTCAAATTGATTTAAAACACATTGTATTGGAAACAGACTCGCCATACCTGGCGCCTGAGCCTAAACGAGGACAACGAAACGAAAGTAGTTTTATGTTCTATACTGCTAGGAAAGTGGCCGAATTATATGGAATAGATATGCAAACAATATCCGAAATGACCTCTCAAAATGCCAATGCATTGTTCAATCTTCCTACAAACGAAAGCGATTTATAAACCAACAATATCCATTTAGACTGATGAAAACCAAAATTTTGATTATTTACACAGGTGGAACAATTGGTATGGTAGCCGATCCCGATTCCGGGGCTTTAGTTCCTTTAAATTTTCAAGAACTGACCAAACAGGTTCCAGAGCTTAAACGATTTAATTTCGATTGGGATGCCTACGAATTTGCAAAGCCAATCGATTCTTCAAACGTGAATCCTAATTTTTGGATCGAATTAGTCGAAGTCATTGAGAAATTTTATCATCAATACCATGGTTTTGTGATATTGCATGGCACCGATACCATGGCTCATACAGCTTGTGCTTTAAGTTATATGATTCAAAATGTAGACAAACCCATTATTTTAACTGGCTCACAGCTGCCCATAGGCACCATCAGAACAGATGGAAAAGAGAATTTGATTACTGCAATGGAAATTGCGGCCGATCAAAAAAATGGGAAATCGGTCGTAAACGAGGTGTGCGTCTGCTTCGAAAACCAATTATTTAGGGGCAATCGGGTGAGTAAGGTTAATGCCGAGTATTTTAATGCGTTTTCCTCTGAGAATTACCCATTATTAGCAGATATTGGAATTGGTATACATTATCATGACAATCACTTTTTAGAAAAAACCTATAAACCAATTGCTTTTTATAAAAAAATTGAAAATAATGTGGCTGTTTTGAAAATTTTCCCAGGCATGTCACCAGAGTATGTTGAATCCATTATCGGAGCCAAAAATTTAAAAGCATTAATAATTGAAACGTACGGCGCTGGTAACGCTCCAACCGACGATTGGTTTATCGATGCTTTGGAATCAGCTTCGAAAAAAGGAATCGTTATAATTAACGTCACACAATGTAAAGCAGGTTTTGTAAACCAAGGACATTACGAAACGAGCATCCGCTTATTAAAAATGGGAATTATCAGTGCCGAAGATATGACATTCGAGGCCGCAATTACCAAAACAATGTTTTTGCTTGGTTTAGGATTTGAAACCAATACATTTGTTCATGAATTTATGCAGCCTATTAGTGGAGAAATGAGCTTGCAGAAGCATAAGTAATTGACTATCTGTAATTTATTTCTGTTAGAATCTTTATTGCAACAAAATAGGGTCGATTTTATACAATTTATGTTTTTTTTGTACCTTGCGGACGATTTTAAAAAAGGAGATTTGGCCGAGTGGCTTAAGGCGCACGCTTGGAAAGCGTGTATACCTGTGAGGGTATCGAGGGTTCGAATCCCCCAGTCTCCGCAATAAAATTCATTATTCATCGTTTGAATAAGCGTCGTTCTAATTTCATCAGCTTAAAAATAATAAAAAGCTCTTAGAGCTTAGTTTCGAATTAATTTGTAATTTTGTCTAAAATGTTAAACAATTAAAACAAGTCATGAAAAAGTTTTTCACAGTTATCGCCCTAATTGGGATTTTTACATTTGGAGCTAGCAATTTAGCCAAAGCCCAAGAAACTCCAGCAGCAACAGAAACTGCCGCTCAACCTGCTCCAGCGGCTCAACCTGCAGTTACTCCTGCACCTGACGCAGCCGCACCTGTTGTGGCAGAAACACCTGGCTTCCACCAAGCTTTAAAACAAAAATTTATCGAAGGTGGTCCGATGTTTATGAGCTTCGTTCTTATCTCATTAATTTTGGGTCTTGCTATTGCCATTGAGCGAATCATTTATTTGAATTTAGCTAGCACAAACACCAAAAAATTATTAAAGACAGTTGAAACCGCTCTTACAGATGGCGGAGTTGAAGCTGCTAAAGAAGTTTGCAGAGGTACTAGAGGACCTGTTGCTTCAATCTTTTATCAAGGCTTAGAGCGTTACAACCCTAAAGATGCAAGCTCAATCGAAAATGTTGAGAAGTCAATTGTAGCTTATGGTGGCGTTCAAATGGGACGTTTAGAAACAGGTTTGTCTTGGATTGCTTTGTTTATCGCTTTAGCTCCAATGTTAGGTTTCTTGGGTACTGTAATCGGTATGATTTCCGCTTTTGACGCGATTGAAGTTGCGGGTGATATTTCTCCTACTTTGGTTGCTTCGGGTATTAAAGTGGCTTTGATTACTACTGTTGCCGGTTTGATTGTGGCCATGATTCTTCAAGTATTTTACAACTACATTGTAGCTAAAATCGACAGTATTGTAAACGAAATGGAAGACGCTTCAATTTCGATGGTTGATATTATTACAAAATACAAAGCTTAGTTTATCTTATGGATACTAAAATAAATAAAATCGTACAATTTATAATGTACGGGCTTTTGGGCTTATCAGTCGTAATGATTATAATATTTTTTATGAGTGGACTCGAAACCCAAACATTTGCAAACGCTAAAGAATATAGCTTCCCTTCATTCACCAATGGTTTAATGTATTGGTCGTACTTTTTGTTAGGTTTTGCTATCATAATTACCGTATTGTTTGCACTTTTTATGACCATAACCGATTTTGCCTCGGCTAAAGGTGCATTAATTGGCTTTATTGCCGTGGTTCTCGTTTTGGGAATTTCTTATGGTGTTGCTTCGAGCGAAATACCCACATTTTTTAATTCTGAAAAATTTGGTATTACGGCTTCGGTTTCTAAACTGATTGGCGGTGGACTTATTTCGACCTATGTGCTTGGTGCTATTGCTATTGTAGGTATTTTAATAACCGAGATTTCTAAATCGTTTAAATAAACTCGTATGCCAAAAAGAGAATCTCCCGAAGTTCCTGCAGGTGCAATGGCCGATATTGCCTTCATGCTCCTCATCTTTTTCCTAGTTGCTACAACTATGGACGTCGATTCTGGTTTGGCTCGTATGCTTCCGCCTAAAGTTGAAAATGTACCTGACGATACACCTCCAATTAAGGAACGCAATGTGTTAATTGTTCAGATTAATAGCATGAATCGTATTGCTATCGAGGGTTTGCCAATTGACATTTCGCAAGTTAAGGAAAAAGCCAAAGAATTTATTGCTAACAAAGCCAAATTGGAAAATTTACCAGAATTCGAAATAAAAGACATTGAGTTTTTTGGTTCGGTAGAAGTTTCAAAAGGTGTTATTTCGTTGCAAAATGACAATGGTACAACTTACGAAACATATATCGCAGTTCAAAACGAGCTGGCTAGAGCATATAACGAGTTACGCGAAGAATTATCTAAAGAAAAGTTTCAAAAAGATTTCGACGAGTTATCTTCAGATGAGCAAGATGCTGTTAGAAAGTATTATCCTCAAAAAATCTCAGAAGCTGAACCTCGTAATATTGGTAAAAAATAGATTATGTCAAAATTTGGAAGAAAAAATAAAGGCGGTAGCCCTGCAATTTCTACAGCATCGCTGCCAGATATTGTGTTCATGCTTCTATTCTTTTTTATGGTTACAACAACCATGAGAACTGCCGATTTAAAAGTGGATAACAAAATTCCATACTCGACTGAACTTAAAAAACTCGAGAAAAAATCCTTGGTCAGTTATATTTATGTTGGAGAACCAAAAAAGCAATTTAGAGCACTTTTCGGTACTGAACCTAGAATACAGTTGAACGATCAATTTGCCAAAGTAAGCGATATCGAACAATTTATTACAAGCGAACGCGAAGCTAGAGAAGAAGCCGAAGTGCCTCAAATGACAACTTCTATTAAAGCCGACGCAAAAGTTAAAATGGGAATCATTACCGAAATTAAACAAGCCTTACGTGAAGTAAATGCCTTAAAAATCAATTACTCTACCAAGAAACAAATTCGAAAGTAGTTACTGATTCAGAAGTATAAAAAAGAGAGAACATCAAATGATGTTCTCTCTTTTTTTGCATCAGTCAATTGAAATTAAAATCGTTTAATTTATTATCAACTATTGGTCTATTTTGATAAATTTGCCTAAAGCATCAAACTCCAAATCAGTCCCATTGTCGAGCTCAACTTGTTGATTCTTTCCGTCTTTCTCCCACGATTTAATGTAATTGTTAGGATATTTGGCTTTCACATAGTCGCTAATGCTTTTGGGCACAACGCTATCTGGCAATTTCGAAGTACTTTCGACTTCTTTCAACTTTCCTAACTTGTCGAATTCCAATTTAGTTTTGTCGTTTAACAAAACGTTGTAATCTAAACTAAGTCCTTCTTTTTCGCTCGTTGCCGACTCAATCTTTTGATTAGGGAAATTTGTTTTTACGTAATCTGTAACTCCTTTTGGCAGTTTGTCAATTGGCAAGTTTACAGTTTGAGCATTTGCTCCGAAACCCATCAATGCAATTAGAGCAATGGGTAGAAATTGTTTTCTCATAAGTTTACATTTATAAAATTTAGTGTTTTGAATAATTTAATGTCGTGTATTATTAATCTAAGAGCTTGATAACTTGTTTGTTAATTTAACAAAGACAGAAGGCTTTATTATAAGAAGAGCGTTTCAATTATAGGACTATTGCTTTTTTATTTGGTAATTGTGAAACATTTTTAATTCAATTAATTCGCATACAATATGCCCTATCATAATATGAGATTCCTGAATTCTAGGGGTCTGATTCGAAGGCACACCCAAGCAAATATCTGATTGTGATTTCATTTTACCACCAGTCATTCCTGTCAAAGTAACTACAGAAACGCCCATCTGGTGAGCTACTTCGATCGCTTTGAGAATATTTTCAGAATTACCGGAGGTAGAAATAGCAAATAACACATCGCCTTTTTGAGCTAAACCGCGAAGATAACGTGCATATACTTCGTGATAGCCATAATCGTTGGCCACAGCAGTTAAATAGGAGGTATTCACATGCATGGCTTCTGCCGCTAATGGGGGGCGATCAAAATTAAAGCGTCCCGAAAGTTCGGCTGCAATATGTTGTGCATCGGCAGCACTACCTCCGTTACCGCAAAACCATACTTTATGACCTGTTTCGAATGCTGACACAAGCAATTCTGCAACCGAATGTATGTTTTGAATCAGCAAGTCCGACTCAAGTATTTGTTCTTTAGCTTCGATGGAGCTTTGTATCGATTGTTTGATTAGGTTTATCATTATTAAAATCTATAGCTTGAATATTAAACAAATGTACAGAAATGGATGCAATTATGTATCCGAAATTGTTTATTTGTTTATTTGCCTGTCCTCCGCCTCAGGCGGCCGATAGATCTGCCGCAGGTAGATTGATTCGCGTATGGGTTTATTCGCCTGTCTACCGCCAGGTAGATTGATGTGTTGAGTTGTTTGCTGATAAACCTTTAAAATGGCTTGGCACATTTTATCCCAGGAATATTTTTGTTTTTCAATTTTTAATTCCCGAACAAATTCAGGCTCTGAGTTATTGTTGTAAAATTTTATAATTGCTTCGCTTATTGCATTGGGGTCGGGTTGAACTACAAAACCAACTTTGCCATGCGGAACCATTTCTTTTAATCCGCCCACATCGGTCACAATGATTGGTTTTTCGAAGTGATAGGCTATTTGAGTTACCCCGCTTTGGGTAGCCGTTTTATAAGGTAGAACTACAATATCGGCAACACTAAAGTATAAATTAACCAAATCGTCGGGAATAAATCGTTGATGAAAAATCACTTTCCCTTGTAGGTTAAGGCGTGCGATGGTGTCAAAGTATGGTTTCGAAGGACTGTAAAATTCACCTGCTACCAAAAGTTTTAAATTAGGAAATTGTTCAAATACACTTGGTAATGCTTCTAAAAGCCAGTCCAAACCTTTGTAATCTCGAATGAGTCCAAAAAACAAAAGATATTGCGATTCACTCGATATATCGAGCCGATTAGCGGCTTCTTTTTTCGATAGTAATTCCCCAAAATTATCAAATAGAGGATGGGGCGATTGTAATCTTGGCTTATTATGGTCGAAAAGCTTGATATCGTTTAAAACCGATTGGGTCATTGCAATAAAGCCATCGACCGATTTTGTAAATAATTTTGATAAAACATGATCGCCCAATCTTTTTTCGTGTGGAATGACATTATGCATAATGGCAACCACTTTGGTATGACGATTGGTACCTGCTAAATAGGCTACCGTACTAAATGCAGGCGACATAAATGGAAGCCAATAAGCAATTATTAACAAATCGGGCTTATCTTTTTTAATTTTTAATCCCAATTTTATCCAAGAAATCGGATTGATTGAATTCAGTGTTCGGGTGATGCTGACGTGCTCGGGAACAGCTCTTTTATCGTATTGAGAAACGCCTGGAAACAAAAAAGATGGATATTGTAAAGTAAATGTTTCGATATGAACCTGATGACGCTGCAAGGCAAATTCTTGCATTAAACGTTCACTAAAATTTGCTAAACCGCCGCGATAAGGATAGGCTGTGCCCAAAAGTGTAATTTTCACGCTTCTTTTTTTTACAAAGATACGCAATGAATCCTAAACCAAAAGATTCTGCCAAAACAGATCATTAACAAGTTAATTTTTTTAATTTTGCAACCGAAAAAGTAATGATAAACCCGAAATATTTAACAATCATTTTTTTTGCATCATTTTATTTAAAATCGCGAACTTGAAAAATATATCTCAATTTTCAAAAAATGCCAGTCTATTTCTCGAATACCTATGGTTGGTTATTGCTATTGTGTCGTTATTTGCGAGTATCTATCACATGTATTTTAATGGCTTAAAAGATACTTGGGCACTCGTTGCAATGACTATAATTGCGGGCATTATGTTCGCCTTTCGAAGGCATTTAAGAATTAAATTGGCAGCTAAACCAGAATCAGATTCGAAGTAGTAACAATCACTTTTTATACT
>DYOK01000312.1 GCA_020720565.1 Acetofilamentum sp. | reverse complement strand
TCTAAGACCTTATTTCGTGTGAGCTTCGATAAACCGTTTAAAATCGTCTGTTGCAAGCCCACACGCTTTGTGAATGCACTCGTAAATTAAGGTTTGTTCGTCATTCCATCTGCCCTCGAAAATGGGCAAATTACTGGCTTTTGTATTCCCGCAAATGGTAATGTAAGCTTGAAAAATGCTATCAATTTCTTTTTTGAAATGCATCGCTTGATTTCCAATTAAAACCTGTTCTTTTAATCCTAAGGCAAAATGCTGGGCTAAATCGAGCCAATGGTAGGAAAATGATGGGTTTCTTTCTATTTGAGAACTCATTTTTTTCAACATGCTTAGGGCTTGATATTCCCAATCTGCTCGTCCAAAAAACTGACTCATTTTGAGTAAATTATGGGCCATAACGGCATTTGACGATGGAATTACATTGTCGGTAATTTCGTGGGTGCGAACCACCAATTCGTCCGATTGGCGAGCATAAAAATACAATTCCGAACTGGCATCAAAAAATATCGTTTGAGCTAAATCGAGCATGTCTTTGGCAATATACAAATATTGATCGTCGAAACACACTCTGTTTAAGTCTATTAATGCGTTTATGGTTAATGCATAGTCGTCGAACAGCCCGCTTACATAAGTGGGCAAAGCATCGAATCTTAGCAAAGTATGACCAGCTTGCCACCTATTTCTCAAAAGAACCTGCATGGTTTCGAGTGCTTGATTCAAATAATCTGGATTTCCGAACGACTCGTAAGCATCGCATAAAGCACTAATTGTAAGCGCATTCCACGACGTGATGGTTTTGGAATCTAAACCGGGTTTAACTCTTGTGTGACGAATCTCCAACATTCGTTTTTTCAATGCTTCGATATCTTGCTTGGGTTCTGTCAGACTTGGTACTGTTAAAATATTGCTGCCTTCAAAGTTTCCATCAGCACTTATCCCAAAATATTCTGATATTAGATCGGCTTGGTTTGGAAATTCGGTTTCAATTTCGACTTTGGACCAAACATAATATTTGCCTTCGCTGCCTTCGCTATCGGCGTCGTAAGCCGAGTAGAACAAGCCTTGTGTGGACTTCATTTCGTAAAAAAGCCAAGATAAAGTTTCCTCGACAATTCGCTTATAAATTGGTTTTTTATAAACTCTGTACGCTTTTGAGTATAGTGAGATTAATTGAGCATTGTCGTAAAGCATTTTTTCGAAGTGAGGCACCAACCATTTCGCATCGACAGAATAACGAGCAAATCCGCCAGCCAATTGGTCGTAAATTCCACCATAAGCCATTTTTTGTAAACTAATGTCTACTTGCTTTAAAACGGTTTGGTCGGCATGTTCGAATCCAGAATTGAGTAAAAAAATGATTAATCCTGGCATCGGAAATTTGGGGCTACCTTTAAACCCTCCGTTTTGAGCATCGAAATTGGCCTTAAGTCGCTCCACAGAATCAAATATCAAAGCATCATCGACTTCGGGCTGTTGCGAATTGGGTTTCAAATCGAGAGATGCAAATCCATTCATTATGCCATCAGCAGCTTTTAAATAGCGTTCTTGATCTTTTTGATATCCTTTCGACAAGCTTTTGAGAATATTTCGCCAATCGTTTGGTCGAAAATAAGTTCCGCCCCAAACTGGCCGTCCATCGGGCAAAGCAAAGCAATTCAATGGCCATCCGCCACTGCCAGTGAGCAACTGCACTGCATTCATATAAATTTGATCTACATCGGGACGCTCTTCCCTATCGACTTTAACGCACACAAAATGCTGATTCATCAAATCGGCAATCTGCTCGTCGTCAAAGCTCTCATGTGCCATCACATGACACCAATGACAGGCCGAATAACCCACACTAAATAATATCAGTTTGTTTTCGGATTGTGCGATTGCAAAAGCTTCTTTCCCAAATGGAAGCCAATTAACTGGCTGATGGGCGTGTTGAAGTAAATATGGGCTGCTCTGGTGTATCAAAGCATTGGTATATTTCGTGGTATTTAAATGGGGATTCATCGATTCTATTTTAGAACCCAAAAATATTTCTTATTTAGATTGATTCCAAATAAAAATCAAGCAAATCCCAATTTCGAAACAAATAAAATAG
>DYOK01000068.1:3705-12201 GCA_020720565.1 Acetofilamentum sp. | reverse complement strand
CCAAGCTGTCCGAAACTTAATGCCACTCATTGGTCATAAGTCTTGTATTTAGAGCATCCTTTGTCTGTTTGGAATTTTCTGACCGAATTGCGAAGTATAAACGCTGGAATCAAATCTAATACTTGTCGAAGTATCGGTTTTTTATTATTTTTGCTACGCCTGTGTAATTTCATTATTTCTGAAAGTTTTTGTTGACTACAGAAATAGGAGATTCTCGGGCACTTTTATTTTTTAAAGTTTCGGATAGTTGTGAATCTTTTTTTAATTTTTAAAAAATCCTCACTTTTTTTGATTTACTTTCGTAATATTTGATTTCAAGATCCCAAAATAGAATTATGAATCTGATTATTCTTAAATTGTCTCAACTTTTCGACTTTATCGAGGAGGTATGGGAATCGCCTAAAAACAGCAGGCTGATAGGCACACTCATCGTTTTGAGTTTTGTACTCAGTATGGGTTTCATTTTTTTGAAAGTTCACGGGTTGTTACCCATGGCATTTTTGCCGATGGTTTCCGACAATTACTTCGAAGCACTCGAAGTGGCCTTTGTCCTGTTGCTGTTTTTTGAGGTGCAAAGCTTGGTGATGGTTCTCCCCAAATCGTTTGCGGGTTCTATGGTTAAACAATTCGAAATTCTTTCGCTTATCTTGTTAAGACAAGCGTTTAAAGAATTTAAATACATCGAAGAGCCCCTCGATTTTTATAACATTTCGGACAATATTTACCACATGCTCTCCGATGCTTTTGGAGCTTTAATCATTTTCGCAGGTATTTTACTCATCAAAAAGCTTCAAAAACACAGAACGTATACCGAGAATGAGCACGACAAAAACAGATTTATCGCCATCAAAAAAGTACTTTCTCTGTCGCTGATATTTATATTCTTATATTTAGTCTTCGAAAGTTTATTATGGTTTTTGGGCCACAAAGAAACTACCGACTTTTTTGGACGTTTTTATACGGTGCTGATATTTGCCGATGTCTTTATTGTGTTGGTCAGTCTCCGATACAGCTTTTCGTACATCGTATTATTTCGCAATTCGGGCTTGGCCTTTGCCACGGTCATGATTCGAATCGCTCTAACTTCACCTGTTTTTGTCGATGCCATTTTAGGGGTCATTGCCATTATTTTTGCGGTGATACTGACCTATGTATATGGCAGATACGAGCTAAGCGATAAGTAATACCAAATACATTTTCAAATGATTGATAAATAAAATGCAATGAACGAAGTGAATTTATGAACACCATAAATATTTTATTCGTGAATAATTATATTTTTTCTTTTTTTTATATAGCAAAAGCTATACAAAGCAAAGTTTCTTTGTATAGTGGGTACTATATGAATATATTTTAATGTAGAAAAAGGGAAATAGAGCCGTTTTATATCGTTCATTTGAAGGTGTTTTTGGTATAAAGCTAACAGACTTTATCGAACAAAAAAAGCTGCCCGACATTAGTTCGGGCAGCTTTTTTGTGGAGTGTCGCCATTCGATTATTGGACCAACATTTTGATGTTAGATTCTGCTCCGCTATCTAATTTAACGCTAAGCATGTAAACCCCTCTACTCAAAGCGTGAGAACCTTTTATTTGCTTGGTTTGAACGAAATCTTGCTGGTACAATACGCGACCGGCAATGTCAACAATTTGGTATTGTCCAGTGGATGCGTCGGTTAGTTCCAGAACAAAAGATCCATTGTTGGGATTAGGGAATAGTGCCACCTTGTTTTTATCGATAGTTTTCACCGAAACATCGATTGCACCTTCGTCTTCGAGATTAGAGGTCGATTGGTAATAAGGTCCACCCGACGCTCTGTCTTGCGATGTGGGTACACAACCATTAGGTGCTTTTACTGTAACAGTATACCATAATCCAAAAAACGAAGGAGGAACCTCGCTAAACGAATGCAAGTATGTGGGTAACGAATCGACAACAACCCAACCATTGGCTATCGTATGTCGGTTGATATAAAACGTGTTATAAGCAAATCCATCGTAGTCGTCCCACATTAAATTGATACTATTGCCTAAGCCCAAACTAATTGCTAAATGGATGGTTTTGTGCGAACTACTCAGTACCGATTCGTTTCCACAAGCATCGACAGCCGAAATTTTGTAACGCCACGAGCGGGTAAATGGGCTTGCTACGGGGTCGATAAACTCGCTCATATCAGCCGAAGGCACTGCACCAACTAATAGATATTCGCCAGAAACATTTCCTTCGCGATAGATATTGTAGTGATCTGTTGCGGCTTCGTTTACTTTTTCCCATACCACTAAATTTCGTGCCGATATGGGGTCAACAGTGACCACGCAAATTTCTTGTGTTTCGGGCATAATGTAGGGGATTTCGGCTTCGAGCATCGCTTGGCAAAGACCGTCGGTTACGGTTAACCAATAAGTTTCTGGGCTGACCCCAATCAAATCTTCGTTAGCAGTGTTATTGGACCAATGATACGTATAATTCCCAGATCCACCCAAAGCCGTGACGTAAATTGAACCATTCGATCCGCAAGATGCTGAGGCTATGGAATCGATGATAATTGAGGGTGCACCTATATCGCTAATAGCAACGGTAAAAGTTTTGTTACATCCGTTTTGGTCGCTTACCATAACACTATAATTACCAGCCGATAAGCCTGTTGCAATTGAGCTTGTTGTGTTATTCGACCAGATATAAGAATACGAACCCGTTCCGCCGCTTACAGAGATTTCTGCACTTCCGGTTGTCCCACCACAAGACGAATTTGTGGTGCTAAAGCCAGCCACCAATGCACTGGGTTGAGTTAGTGTCACATTTTGAATGCTCACGCAGCCCGCATGGTCGGTTACAGTTACGGAATATTGTGCAGCGCTCAGGTTTTCGATATCTTCGCTTGTGGCACCGTTCGACCACGAAATGGAATACGGTGTGCTACCACCACTGATGGTCAAATCAATACTACCCGATTGGTTTTGATAACAACTTAGGTTGTCCGAAGTTAAAGTAATGCTTGGAGCCTCGGTATTGCCTATTGTAAAGAAGCGGTTAATCATGCATCCATAAACATTGTCGGTAATATTGACAGAGTGCATGCCCGCATCTAAGGAGTCGGCATAGTTTAATACGTTTCCATTGCTCCAAGTATACGAATACTGTCCCGATCCGCCAATTACAGTAGCTATTGCACCGCCTGTTTCTAAGCCACATGCGGCAAGTGTAGTTGTAATGTTTACAGTCATATTATTGCACATTGTATTGGGCCAGCCTCCAATTTGATACAAAGAATCGATTTGGTTTTGATTCATCAAACATTGGTTGACCAAAATATCGTCGACCGAACCATGATAGCTGTGTTCAGACTCTGACGACGAAATGGCATAAACCGATTGACTTGCAGCGGCTACTAAGGTATTGGTATAATTGAACGATTGAACCGAGTCTGAATTTATATACAAAGTGTATGTTTTCATGGCTGCATTACGAACTACAAGCACATGGGTCCAAATGCTGTCGGGTATTGATTGCGTCGATTCTGAATACCTCATACTTGTATCGCTTTCAATGTGACCATAAAACAATTTGCCATTTGTATCGTTAATGCCTATCATCAAATTAACTTGATTTGTGTAAGCGTGATAATTTTGGAAAATTAGTGCATTGTTGCTGCTGTCATACGCTTCGGGTTTAATCCATAAGCTTACCGAACAGTCGCCAGTAAGTGCAGGGGCGGGTGTAACGGTGTATAATTCTTGAGTGCCGCCATCTAAATACACCGAGCGGTAAGGGATGCCAAATCGGTTTTGGCTGTAATCAAAAGGTCCGTTTTCGACAGCCAAATGCAAGTTGTTACCACTTTGGTCAGTTAAACTGGTATTGAACTGGTAATTGGCAGCTTGGCATGTTTGAGTTCCGTTTGATTCAACCAATTTTAGGCAAACATTGTCTATCCAATTGTACGCGGCTTGAGGCCCCGCTTTTTGTACTAAGGCCAATTGAGAAATACGGTCTAGCGAATACAAGGAATCGATGGTAAAGGGATTGAACTCCAATTCCATTGCAATTACATTGGGCTGTGTTTCTTTTCGGGTTCTAAATACGATGGATTGATTGGTGCATATCAGTTTGTTTAAATAATCGCCCGTGTTGATGGCCATCGAATCGGCATCTAAAATGATAGGAGCCCCCGTGTCGTTTTTCGATGCTGCCGATAAAAAGTCGTAAAGTGTATTTTGCATGTGAACAAAATATATCGAGGTGTCGGGCAGGCTTAATCCAAGGCCTGTAAAGTGCATGGCTTGTGTCGAAATACTTCTCGATTTCCATTCGATAATTAAACTATCGGTATTGTTAGGAACTTGTCCGTATCGGTAGAGTTCGGCCACATAAGTTGGATCAGCCGCTGGGTATACCATAAATTTCCCGTTTGCGATTGCTGAATTAGGCCCGCTCGATATTGCCCAAGGCGATGGCGCTGTATTGGTATTAAAATCGAAACATTGCGCTTCAAAATCGGGATAGCCCCAACCGCCATCGTGGAAAATATCGTTAACTTCTGCAGCAGTTAATGCACATTGAAACAGTTTAAGGTCGTCCATTTTCCCATTGGCAAAATTGCTGCTGTCCGACGATTGCCCAATTACGAAATTTACACTACCGATTAAGCTAGTGCCTGAGGTATTTGCTAATGGATCATAGGGAATTCCGTCAATATAGAGTGTCATTTCTGTTCCATCCCATGTGCCCACAATGTGGTACCAACGATTGGTTTGTAATGCGCTGCTAGATGCAAGTACTACATTATTTAAAGTGAAAAGAGCTTCTCCATTTATTATTTCGAGTTGAAGATCCTTTTCGTTAGCCGCAGCTCCTGGCCGAGTGTAGACAGGGAAATTAGTATTATTATTCATAAAAATCCAAACAGAAACTGCTCCTTGAGGGATGTTGTCCATACCATTGGGGATAATGCCAAAATCACCAACACCATCGAAAGCTAAAGCGGAGTCGGGCATACCAAATCGGTTTGTGTCTGGTACAGTACCATTTAATGCGCCATTGTTGTTACCCGTGGCATCGTTTAAATGGTTGTTCATCGAGTACTTTCCTAGTGTACAATTAAATGGAGTGTATTGGTAGACCAATACCCTTCCTATGTTAGTGTTTGTATCATCATATCCCCAAGCACCAGTAACCATCGTATTCCCATCTGACGAAAGGGCAATGGAAGTGCCAAAACTCTCTTGGCCAGGCCCTCCGTTTGCTCGAAATTGTTCAATCCAGCCGTTACCGTCGAAATGAAAAATATAAGATCTCCCTATATAGGTGTTTACTGCATAAGCCCCAACAGCCATGGTTAGACCATCGTCAGATAAATCTATTGCTCTCCCAAATGCACCCCCATCTGGTGCACCAGAGCATGGATTACCCTGCGGAGTCCAGTCGTTGTTCTCGTAGGTGTAATAATAGATATATCCATTGCCGCTATTTGCTTGGTCATCACTAATCGCCAATCGGGTGCCATCTGCAGAAAGTCTTACGTTTTGGGCGAAATAGTTTGATACTGCAGGACTTGATATAGGTGCTCCTTTTAGCCCCCAACTAGTATTATATTGAAAAATGTAAACTTTCCCTAAAGTTTGCTGTGCATCATTGGTTGTTGACCCCACGGCCAGAGTAGAACCGTCATCGGATAGATGAACAGAGGTGCCAAATTGGAGATTATTATCGGTACCAATCAACAC
This sequence comes from Acetofilamentum sp., assembly GCA_020720565.1. GTDB lineage: Bacteria > Bacteroidota > Bacteroidia > Bacteroidales > JAFGXI01 > JAFGXI01. Next base: position 6,479 of record DYOK01000068.1, on the reverse strand, counting down.
CGTTCCTTTAAGTTGCCATACTGCACCATCGTAATTAAAAACTTTTACTATTCCTCCATTAGTAATTCCCAAATCATTATATGGCGCTCCAACTGCAACCGTATTGCCATCGGCCGAAAGGCTTACAGAAGAGCCCAGATAATCTTGAGCCAAAGTACCATCAATATCGGTACCTAATTGCACCCATTGAGTTTCGTTGTAGCGATAGATTCTTAAATGGCCACACTCTGTAATCGTATTGGCATCGTTATTTGGAGCACCAATTGCAATGGTATTGCCATCTTCTGACATGCTGACCACACGAGCTCCATCTCCTGAATTTTCGCCTTGCAGATCTTGACCAACTTGCTGCCACGAATTGCTGATAAATTCAAAAACTTGGATTTTTCCATAAGAGCCACCTTCTGATGCTGTAGCCACTCTTTGTCCATTTCCCGATATGGCCACATAGCTTCCCATCCATTGGCCTGATCCACTTCCCAATAAAGTATTGCCTTTTTGTTGCCATTGTGCCATACTAATCAGCGTAGAGGCCAGCATCATTAAAGTGAATAGTCGTTTAGTAAATTTCATGTTCTTATATGGTTTAAGATTAATATAAACAGATATTTCTAGGTGTAACAAATGTATTGTTTTTTTTTAATTTATCAAAATATTTTCCGTCAATGTGTTGAATAACACTACATTATTCAGCTAGTTAATTTTGCAAAACCTTTATGGTATTGACTTGAGTCCGGCTTTTAAACAAGTAAATATTTGATTAAGCTTATATTTTGCCTTATTTGAGGTGATTAATCAGAATGCAGAACATTCTATTGCAGAGTTGAAATTTTGATGGAGGGTTTGGGTTAGCTGACATTGTTAAATTACGATGTATAAATTATCAGGGCAACCGCACACTTTTTTGATAGATCTTTTGGCTATGTCGGTTCGAGTAGCTTTCGATAGAAAGCGTATCGAGAACAAAGTGCCAATTGCAGAGTGCTCTTATATCTCGATACATTCCCTTCGGGAATACTCGACATGACATTGTTTTGTGTTTTTTATCGCTTCTGTGTAGTAGCAAGGGCGTAAAAAATACCCTAAATATGCTTGTTAAAAAAGTGTGCGGTTGCCCTATACAAATTATTTAAATAGCTTTAAGACCTTGTTTTTTTAGTTATTTTTGCAAATGAATTTGATGTTTAAATAATGAGTTATATCCTTAGTATAGAATCGGCCACCCATATGGCGTCCGTTGTACTTTCGAAAGATGGTCAAGTGCTCAGAATGATGGAAAATAGCCACGATAAATCGCATGCCGAATGGCTTTCTGTTTTCGTAGAGCAGTTGCTTTTGTCCGAAGGAATTAGCACGCAGCAGCTTTCTGCTGTTGCCGTAAGCGAGGGACCCGGTTCGTACACCGGATTACGTATTGGTGTGTCGCTGGCCAAAGGCTTGTGCTATGGTCTCGATATTCCTCTAATTGCGATACCCACACTTAAAGCTATGGCTTTCGGGGCAGCGGAGGCTCATCCTGGCTTCGATTGGTATGTGCCCATGATAGATGCCCGTCGTATGGAGGTGTATGCTGCTGGCTACAATGCGCAATTAGAAGTGCTTTTGCCAGTGTCGGCTCACATAATTGATCCGTCTTCGTTTGCGGAAGTGCTTGAAAATAAGCAAGTTTTATTTTTTGGAACAGGGGCGCTAAAATGCAGAGATTTTCTTACGCACAAGCATGCTCATTTTATCGACGAGCAATTTGTGAGTGCTCAGCATATGGCCCAACTGGTGCATCAAAACTACCAAGAAAGGCAATTTGTCGATACGGCTTATTTCGAACCATTTTATTTGAAAGAATTTGTAGCCCTAAAATCGGCAAAAAGTTATTTTTAAGTATTGTAAGGTCTTCGACCTATTTACTGTTTTAATAACTTGCTATTTTTCAATCACCTAGCTTACTAAAAAGCGACATTAAATTGCCCTAAGTACTTATATTATCTAATTTCGAATTTTATTAAGTTAAAATATTTGTACATTGATAGTTAAAAAAACAATAGATAGGTCGAAGACCTTAATAGTACGAATGTCTGAATCAAAAAAAATAGTTTAAAAAGTGAATCCTAAAGTAAAATCGGTTCTTAAGTTGTTGTGGACTATAACCAAAAGAACGCTTTTGTGGTTTTTTATATCGAGCTTATTGTTGGTGGTCTTGTACCGTTTTGTACCAGTTCCATTTACCTTGACCATGATATCGCGTTCTTTCGAACAGCTATTCGACGGTAAAGAAATGGTTTGGAAACACGATTGGGTTAGTTTAGACGAAATGTCGCCTAATTTAATGCGAGCTGTGGTAGCGAGCGAAGATAATTTGTTTCGCAAACACAATGGGTTTAGTTGGGAAGCCATTCAAAAAGCGATGGAACACAACAAAAAAGGCAAAACCAAACGAGGAGGGAGCACCATATCGCAACAAACCGCCAAAAATGTGTTTCTTTGGCAAGGTCGAAGTTATTTTCGAAAAGGCTTAGAAGTCTATTTTACCTTTCTAATCGAATGGGTGTGGGGAAAAGAACGTATTATGGAGGTGTACCTCAACAGTATCGAAATGGGGAATGGTATTTATGGCGCCGAGGCTGCTTCGAATTATTGGTATAAAAAATCGGCATTTAAACTTAGTCCGCGCGAAGCCGCAGGAATAGCGGCTATTTTACCCGCTCCTCGACGCTTTAAAGCCTCCAATTCTACACCTTATATTAATGGTCGGAAAGATAAAATCGAGAAATTGATGC
>DYOK01000068.1:0-3605 GCA_020720565.1 Acetofilamentum sp. | reverse complement strand
ATTAATCATTTTGTTTGTTTACATTTCGTTAATACTCGTCAAAAAAACTTAAGGATATTAAAATTTCCAGCATATCGGCTTTGAATATCACGTATTTATACTGTACTTTTGTCTCGAATGAAATTAAATTTTGAATTGTATAACTTTTTTAAACACTTAGGCGTAATACACTATGAAATCAAATTTGAATAATATGAGAAGAATAATAGTTATTAGTGAAAGCGAAGACAGTAATGCTTTGTACGAAAAAATGCTATCAAAAGTATACGTAAATCACTATCTTCGAACCATTGACAATCTGTATGATACTGTCAAGTTTCTTAAACAAAACACGGTGCATTATATTATTGTACATCGTGTTGCCAATCTTCCTGCTTATCTGGATAAAATAATGAAGAATAAGCCAGAGGCTCATTTAATTTATGTTGCTCGTAACGAAGACAAAGACAATATTTCTTTGGCCATGCGATACAAAGCTCAGGGTATTTTGGAAGAGTCGAGACTCGAGAAAGACCTTAATAATGCTGTTGATTTAATTGCTAGTGGTGAGAGTTTTTACAGCCAAGAAATCGCATCATTAGCACTTAACGAGATTATTAAAAAGGATAATGATAAAACATCTGGACCAGGTCGTCTTCCATCTTTAAAAGATTTAACCAAACGAGAAATCCAAATTCTGGAATTAATTTTAGATGAGTTAACAAACTACGAAATTGCTGAACGCATTTTTGTAAGTCCACGAACAGTCGATACACACCGCAGAAATTTACTTCAAAAAGTACGTGCGAGAAATACCGTAGGGTTGATAAAGTTTGCTTTTAGAAATGGATTAATAGATTGATTTCTGACGCTAAGAAATTCATTGTTTTGTTCAAAAAAGGCTTGATAAAATCATTTATCAAGCCTTTTTTTGTTTATAAATGTAACAGTATTTAGGCTTCAATATCAATTTTTTCAAAAGTGATTAATCATATAAGTTCTTAATGCCCAAAATATTCTTTTTGATTTGCCAATTTTTTTACGTGGTTTAAAATATTAATTCTTCACAAAAACAGAATTGACTTTATTGTAGGCTTTTTATTCAGGTTTGGTATATTTTTTAGTCCATCATTTGAATCAATAATTTGTCATGTTAGAATAGCTGTGTATGTATATATTTAGGTTCTGATTTGTATATTGCTTTTGTTAAGTGGCTAAAATATATACAATTACACATTTAAAGTTTACTGATGTTACTGTGTTTTTTTTTGTTCAGTTTTTTCAAAAATTTAGATTCTATTGTTGTAATCGAACCTAAATATTTTAGTTTTTAATAACGATATTCGTGAGGTTGTCTCTTTTGAAATATTATTTTGAAAAATATAAATACCAATAAAATAAAGGGATACAGCCCGAGTTCTGTTTGTCAATTCTTTTCGAAGTGTACTATTTGAACAACTAGAACGCCTACTTTGAGGTATTCGAGCAGCTAATGGGTAATTTTAAAGTCTACTAATTGTTTTAAAAATAAATTAGCTATGACTATTCCAAGCTCATTGTCGCAAAATCTGCTGACCTCAAATTCAAAATTGAACATGTTTTATTCGTTCATGCTGTTTTTGTTTTTAAATGCAAATTTTATTAGCTCACAAGCCCAGACGACTGTAACATTTGACGTTCCAGGTACTTATTCTTGGACTGTTCCTCCTTGTGTAACATCAATTACTGTTAAGGCATACGGCGGTGGTGGTGGCGGTGGAGGGGTTGCTTCAAGAAACAATGCAGGTAGCATGAACCCTGATAGTGAGGCTTGTAGTGCTGGCGGCGGTGGTGGCGGAGGTTCTTATACCGAACGGACTTATACGGTCGTGCCTGGAGAAACTTACACTATAGTTGTGGGAGCAGGGGGAGGTGCTGGTATAGGTAATTCAGCTTCAAGTGCTGCGTGTAATGGTGCCGCCGGTGGGAATAGCACTTTCAGTGGCTCAGCAACTATTGCACCTGGGACATTAACTGCTTGGGGAGGTCAGTTGGGCTCAGGAGCCAGAACCTTGAACAATAGTAGTGATTCTCATACAGGAACAAATGGACCTGGTGGTGCTGGGGGTTCATCTGTCGGCACAAATGGGACTTCCTCTATAGCTGGAGGAAGCGGAGCAACTGGGAAACATGATGGAAGCTGTCACGATCAAAGCGGAGGCGGAGGCGGTTGTGCAGGGGCAAATGCTACCATACTGGCTTGTTGGGGAAATCAAAACGGTGGAGCTGGTGCCAATGGAGGAGGTAATGGCGGAAATGGACGTCAAGGTCCGTTAAATAGTTCATATACTGGATATAATGGTAACAACGGAAATATAATTGGAGGAGGTGGAAGTGGTGCATTAATTCATATGCACGATTGGTACAATTCCTGGAAAACAAATAATGGCGGATCGGGTATGCGAGGAGAGGTTAGAATAACTTATTCCTCATCTGTGCCCACTGCTATGGCTAGTAATACGGGCCCAGTTTGTGCAGGAACTGCAGTTACATTAAATGCAGGGCCAAACGGAATGAATTCGTATAGTTGGAGCGGACCTTCGTTTGGTAGCAGTGCTCAGAATCCTATAATTAATCCTGCAGTAGCGGGCACATACACAGTTACAATCACAGACGCAAGTAGCTGCACAGCAACTGCGAGCACTACAGTTGTGGTCAATCCTGCTCCTACTGTTAACGCAGGGACCGACGAAAATATTTGTGCGGGTCAAAGTGTCACGCTCACTGGTAGCGGGGCAACATCTTATGTATGGGATAATGGAGTCACTAATGGAGCTGCCTTTACGCCTGCTACTACAACCACTTATACTGTAACAGGGACAAGTTCGGGATGCTCAAATACAGATCAGGTAGTCGTTAACGTGAGTCCAATAGTAACACCCACATTTACGCCTGTCGCTGCAATTTGTTCAGGCGGTTCGTTATCGGCACTACCCACGACTTCGACTAATGGTATTACCGGCACATGGTCACCCGCTTTGAACAATACGACCACGACCACTTATGCCTTTACACCGACAGCAGGCCAGTGTGCTACAACCACGAGCATGACCATCACCGTTGATCCATTAGTGACCCCAAATTTTACACCTGTGGCCGACATTTGCTCTGGCGGAACATTGAGTGCACTGCCCACCACATCGACCAATGGAATTACTGGAACGTGGGCACCCGCCTTGAACAACACGGCTACCACTACATATACCTTTACGCCTACTGCGGGTTTATGCGCTACTACAACAACCTTAACTATTACTGTTAACCCAACCACCGCACCAGTAACAGGATTCACATATCCAACGCCAGTATGTCAAACAGGAGGGAATATATTTCCCACACCCGCTGCGGGTTTTACTAGCGGAGGTGTAATATCTGGTTCGGCTGGTTTGTCAATTAATACTACCACGGGTGAGATTAATGTAGCGGCAAGTTCAGTTGGTACCCATACAGCAACGTATACGGTTGCGGCAACAGGCTGCAGCCCAGCGGGAAGTTCTTCGTTTAGCATCACCATTAATACACCAACTACTCCGACCTTTACTCTAGTAGCAGCGATTTGCTCGGGTGGAACATTGAGTGCACTACCC
>DYOK01000311.1 GCA_020720565.1 Acetofilamentum sp. | reverse complement strand
CCAAGCATTGTCCACGCCCGCCCACACGCAGGTAACGCAAACCGTTGGCTGGCTGTCCTGCACAACTAAATGAAAGATAGACTAAAATAAGGGTATGTCAATTGTTACCCGTGATATTTCAAACCGTGTAAGCGAATATATAAAAAACGAAGAAGTTTCCCCATTATTTATTCTCGGAAATTCTTTTTCTGCTCTCCAGTGTTTGCCCAACAATTCTATTGATTTTTGCATGACGAGTCCTCCATATTGGGCAAAAAGAGAATACCATAATGGCGGCATTGGGCTGGAATTGTCGTACCATGAATATATTTCTAATTTGGTAGATGTATTTAAGCAAGTTTATCGAGTCTTAAAGCCAACAGGGTCTTTTTGGCTAAATATTGGAGACACCTATCAGAATAAAAAATTAATAGGTATTCCGTGGCGTGTTGCCCTAAAATTGACCGACGAACAATCATGGACATTACGCAATAGCATTATTTGGAATAAAGTAAAAGGTGGTCTCGATAACACTAACGATAGACTGCGAAATGTTCATGAAAATATTTTCCATTTCGTAAAAAAACCAGTTGGTTATTATTACAATGCAAATGCTGTTCGCTCAAGCCCTCAAAAAGCAAAGGTTGTAAATGGCGCAATAGTATCTGCAACGGGTGTAAGTGGTGTTCGATATAAAAGGCAAATTGAATTATCTACTGTGTTGAGCGATGTGGAAAAGGAAAAGTCACTTGCGGCATTAGATAAAATGCTTGAAAAAATAAGTCAAGGTGAAATTGCAGATTTCAGAATGATAATTCGTGGGCAACAACGCACAACCCATTCAGATTCCGAATCTGTATCAGGGCGAGCAAAAGAACTTACGGAAAAAGGATTTTATTTTCTAAAATATCATCCAAACGGCAGTAAACCTAGTGATGTTTGGGATATTCTTCCTGAAGACACACAAAAGAGAAGCGACCACTTTGCACCATATCCTGAAGACCTTTGCAAGATTCCGATTCTTGCCACCTGTCCACCTGACGGCATTGTACTTGACCCATTTTGCGGCACTGGAACAACTATGTTAGTCGCAAAAAATTTGAAACGTAAATCTATTGGCATTGATATAGCCAAATCTTACCTGCAAACAGCAGAGAAACGATGTCAAGAGTCCTATGAGTAAAGTTGTCGAACTATACGGAAATTCAACGGTATCTAAAATCGCTTGGGACGAAGTTGTTTTGCAACAGCATTGCCCTTTCATTAACCGAAAATGTATAAAGGTTAGGAAAAGTGAAGCCGAAAACACTATCGGCACTTGCACAGTTTTATATGGCAAACAGCCTCAACCGATAATGATTTGTCCTCATCGTTTATTAGAACGCCGTCAAATTTTTATTGACTGCTTACATCTTTTAACACTACATGAGCCAGGCAATGAATTACACATTGTTTCCGAAGTAGGTATCCCAGGCGGAAGTGTTGATTATTTCCTTGTCTCACGAAAAAACAAGAAAATCGTTGATTTTGTCGGGATTGAACTACAAACACTTGATACCACTGGAACTGTTTGGACAGAACGACAAAGGTTTTTAAAAGAACATAACATAAAGGTCAAAAGCAAAGATTCCAACTCTGACAAATCTTTTGGTATGAATTGGAAAATGAGCGCAAAAACAATATTGGTTCAACTTCACCATAAAGTTCAGACTTTTGAAAGCATTAATAAGCGCCTTGTTCTGGTTATTCAAGACCAGTTCATGAATTACATGAAAAAAGAGTTTCGTTTCGACCATCTAAACAATTCCCGACTTGGCGACTCTATGCAGTTACACACATATCAATTGTCACAAGCACAAGATGGAACTTTTGAAATTCAACTCGCAAATCGTTACAGCACAGACTCGAATGGAATAGCAGAGTCTCTTGGTTTGCAAGCAAGTCCTAGAGTCGAATTAGATGAAATTATTCGACTAATAGAAACGAAAATTAGCAAAGATACCCTCTTTACCCCATTGTGAGTCTTAATGCACACGCCAGCCAACAAAGCGTGCACCTGACGTGTGGGATTCTGCGCATTTTACAAGCATTTTTCTGGCTTCGAGTTTTTCCTGCTCCCAAGCATTGTCCACGC
>DYOK01000067.1 GCA_020720565.1 Acetofilamentum sp. | reverse complement strand
TTGAATTAAGTATAATATTGAAATTTTTTACAGGTGAAATCTTCATTCCGATTCCGCTAATCAATTCAGGTGAATAAATCAAATGGGTTTCTCCCAATTCTTTTGATTGAGTGACTTTGTTTATCAACGAATCATTTTGATTATAATAGTTATACGTCGAAGATTCAATAAAATTTAAGATCCGATTTTGCGACCAAGTTAAATTAGTGTTCATTTCAAGCAGCTCATTAAATCGATAAGCAGCAGTGAGTTCTATCCCTCTTCGAAAAGAAGATTTTACATTGGTCATTATCGGATAGCCAACTGAATTTAAAACACCTGTCATAACCAATTGGTTATCGTAATCCATATTGAAACCATTAAGTGCCAATGCAAAAGAAGATAAGTTCAATTCATAACCCAATTCGAAATCGTTTAAAGTTTCGTAAAAAACTTTATTTCCTTTTTTAAGTGCTTCAATTAAGTCGACACGAGCAGGTTCTCGATGGGCTTGCCCAAATGAAAAATACAACCGATGGGAATTGTTTAACCGATAATTCAAGCCTGCTTTCGGATTAAAAAACAACCAATTATGCGATTGATCCAACATCACTAAATCGTCGTCGGGTCCTTCCATTTTGTAATTAACCGATCTGATTTGTCCATCGAGATACACCGACAGTCCTTCAAAAATTTGATAATTGCCTTTTAAAAAAGCTGAATACTCGGTTTTGATTCCTTTATTGTTATACCATTCGTAACCGAAAGGAATCGATGGGTTATTTCTGATCCATTTTATGTTCCCGAAATGATCTCCCAAATATTGATTAGCCGATACCCCAAGGGTTGCATCGATACGACTTTTATGGTAATTGACATCGGCAATGGCTCCATAAAACACATTGTCGAGCCATTTTTGATTGATTAAATCGCTGTGTGTAATTGTAGAGTCTGAAGTTTGCGAAGGTAAAATACCATAACCCGAAAAGGCCTCACCTGATTTATATTGCTCATAATATCCTTTGCCAGTAGTCGAATGCAAAGTTACATTAGCTTTTATAAATCGACTAAAAGAGCCTGAATATAGCAGCTGATAATGGTTCTGATTGTAATTGTCGGTTTCGCCATCGTAATAACGAGTTACACCCTGATTATCAACATATTCACCTGCCGGATTGAAATTTCGGATACTGCCTATCATATAATCGGGCACGCCCCACCATGTGATGCCTGTACGTTCTTTACCAAGCATTACCAATGCTTTAATCATGTGTTTTTCGCTGTAATAGGTTCCCGAAGCATAAAGGCTACTGTGGTCAGAAAAGCCTCTTTGAATGTAAGCATCGGCATTTAATTTACTGGCTCTTAAATCGAATGCAAAATGATTATTGATAAGCCCAGTACCAACGGCAATATTTTCTTTAAACGTATTAAAAGAGCCTATAGTTGACGAAATATGAGCATATGGTTTGGGCTCTAAACTTATGGTCTGAAAATTAATCGATGCACCAAATGCAGCCGAACCGTTGGACGAAGTACCCACACCTCTTTGAATTTGAATACTATTGACCGACGAAGTAAAATCGGGCATATTGACCCAATAAACGCCATGCGACTCCGAGTCGTTTAATGGCACACCATTTACCATCACATTGATACGATACGATTCTGTGCCTCTGATTCTAAGCCCGGTATAACCACTGCCAATTCCTGTTTCGGAAGTAGCCACAAAAGAAGGCGTTAATTCCAACTGAAATGGCACATCGCCCCCTGAGTTTAATTTCTTAATTTGGTCACGATTAATTGTGGTTTGAGCCACAGGGGTTTGGTTATTCGCCCGAGTAGCCGATACAACAACTTCTTCTGTTCTGAGAGCCAATGGTTTTAAAGTAAAATCAACTGTAGTCGATTGTGATAATTGAACCACTTTAGTCTGTACTTCGTAGCCCAGATAGTTAATTTCCAATTCGTAGGGGCCAGAAGAAAGATGCTTAATTTCAAACTTTCCATCGGCATTGGTCATTGTACCTAAAAAAGTTTTTTTAATACTGACATTTGCCAATGCGAGTGGTTGTTGGTTTTCGTCAAAAACACGCCCGCTTAAGGTGAAATTTTGTGCAAAAGCATGCACATACATTACTGCTGCTACAGTAAACAAGAAAATTTTTTTCATCGATTTTGAAACATTTATATAGTTAAACAAATCGAATAAAAAGTGGTACAAGTACTTGGGAGATTCTGAATTTCCTGCGCCGGCATTACCCGTATCAGGTTCAAAGGATATCATCTCAGCCTTTCGGCACTCCTATTCGTTAAAACGGCTGCAAAATTAGATGAATATCCTGTAGATTGGTTATAAAATTTATATTTTTTTATTTTTAATTTTTTCAATCCATTTAAACACATTCTCTATCAATTCGTTGGGTCGAACTGGTTTTGAAATATAATCGTCCATTCCTGCATCAAAACATCGTTCTTTATCACCTTTCATGGCAAATGCGGTCATGGCTACAATTGGGATTTGGGGATTTAAAGCTTGATATTCTGGTTTTCGGATTCGACGTGTGGCTTCGAAACCGTCCATTTCGGGCATTTGGCAATCCATCAAAACCAAGTCGTAAGGCAATTGTGCCAATGCAGAAACAGCTTCGACTCCATTCCCGACAACATCTGCTTTTAGCCCTGCTTTTTTAAGAATTAATTTAGTAACAGTTTGATTTACTGGATTATCTTCGACCAATAAAATTCTAAAATTTTGTCCTTCCTCCAAATAGTGGGGTATGACCGTTTCCATTTGTGGTTTGTTTATTTTAAGTGTCCCGTCGCACCACTCCGACATTTTTTTGTAGAGATACTTCCGATGGATTGGTTTTGATACAAAATCGTTAAAAAAATGGCCGACTGCCATATGATTTTCGTTAAACTTTGCTATAGGTACAATGGCCATTTTGTAAACCCCAACAAGTGAAGTTTCTAGGTTTAATTTTTCGATAATTGACAGGTCAAATCGCCCGTTAATATCAGATTCGACTAGAAGGAATTTTGGTTTTGGGTTTAAATCACACATTTGTTTTGACCAATTATCATCGAAAGTAAAAGCAAAACTGGTCATCTGAAACATTTCAAAAATGTTTTGAAGACTTTCTTTGCTGTTTTTATTTTTGGCTAAAATGCAAACGCTCTGTTGGCTTAATTTTTCTGATACAAAATGTAGATTAAGATGATTTGAGGTTGATGGTCTTAGATTAACCGTAAAAAAGAAGGTAGATCCTTGACCCAAAACACTCTGCACCCCTATCTCGCCACCCATCATTTCTACTAAATTTTTGGTAATAGCTAAACCCAATCCTGTTCCTTCGTATTTGCGTGAGTAGGAACCATCTGCTTGTGTAAATGGTGAAAAAATTATTTGAGTTTTTTCGGGCGAAATTCCAATACCGGTGTCTATAATGTTAAATTTTAAACTAATTTGTTCTGTGTCGCTTGTTTTGGTTATTCTTAAAATTACCTCGCCATTATCTGTGAATTTTATGGCATTGTTGAGCAAATTGATTAAGATTTGACGTAAACGTTCGGGGTCGCCATTTAATACTTCGGGCACATTATTATCGATAAAGCAATGCAATTCTAATTGTTTTGAATTGGCTTTTGGCATCAACATTTCTATAGTTTCCTCGACCATATCAATCAAGTTAAAATCGATAAAATCGAGTTCCAATTTTCGAGCTTCAATTTTCGAAAAATCCAAAATGTCGTTTATCAAATGTAATAACGATTCACCGCTGGTTCTAATGATTTGAGCCCACTTCATCTGTTCGTCTTCTAAATTCGATTCCATCAAAAGACCTGTCATACCAATAATTCCATTCATTGGCGTTCTAATTTCGTGACTCATGTTAGCTAAGAACTCGCTTTTGGCGATATTGGCTTGTTCGGCCGCTTTTTGAGCCTGAATCAAATCGTTATCTCTTTGTCGGCGCATTTCGGCATTGGTAAATAGTTCTGCTAAAACTTGCAGCAATGTTACATCCATTTCGTCCCAAATTTTGACTTCGTTAACTGAGTCGAATCCGATAAAGCCTAAACACTTGCTTTCGAATATCAAAGGGATGGTTATCAGAGTTTTAATGCCTTGAGGCTCTAAAATTCCTTTAAGCGAGCCGGCTTCGAGATGATTAACATCAGCAATGTGCATGATCTTACCATTTTTATGGGTTTCGACCCACTCAGGTAAGATACTATTGGGTATATTTTGTAAATTGTTAATTTCTGGACTTATTCCTTCGGCACACCATTCAAATGTATTTGACATGGTGTCTTCTTTAAAGTTGTAGTTAAATAAGTAAACTCGGTCTACATTAGAAAACAATCCTACTCGTGCAATCGAAAGTTGTATGGCGTTATCAATATGACTTAGGGGCACATTGACAAAACTTGTAGCCAATTCCATTAGCAGTTTTTGTAGCTCACTTTGAGTTTGAATTTTGTTTGTAATTTCCTTACGTTCTGTGGCATCGTGTATGGTTAATATATAGCCTAATACGTCTCCTCTTTCATAAATTTCGTTTTTGTTAATTTCATAATATTTACCACTATTTTGCCATCTCGATATAAAAATATCATCTTCGAAGAGAAATGAAAGATTTGATTTTATCGACTGACCAATTATTTTTTCTGGTGTAAAGCCAAAAATTATTTGTGCACTTTTGTTTAAATCAATCAAAATACCATGTTTATCGACAACAATTATCGCATCGTGCATGGAATTAAACATTGTATTGAGTGCGACGGGTTTTACACTCATCATTTTCTTGCGTCGTAATGCCCAAAAAAACAAAATTCCAGAAAATGTAAAAACAACGGGCATACTATCAGCCTCGCCAAAAGGTCGAAGGCCAAACACATAAAATAAATTAACTAAAAATGGTAAGACAGCCCCAATCAACAAAATGTAAGTAGCCCTTTTATGATAATTAGTCAATTTAAAATGATGTCGAACCAACAGTACTGCACCAAGAATAATGAGTATGTAGGAATAAAAAACGTGAATTAGCCATGCTGGTCCGTAATCGAGGTATTGAATAAAAAAGCCATCGAGTTCAACAAATTTATAACTAACATAAAAAAGCTGATGCCAAGAATTAGTAAATACTAAAACGTTTGTTAGAGCAGGAATAATTAAAAGTAAAAACCTTGCTTTCTTACTCCATTGTGTTTTAATATCGGCAAATTGTGCAGCAAAAAGAATCCACCAAACCGGAAGTGTACTTATTCCAATATAAGACACTTCTGTAAAAAAATGGCTCCAATAAGTGCTCTTCGAATACAATTCTAAAGTGTAAAAAATTGACCAAATACTTGCTGAAGCAATAAGAAAAGGCAAATACCCTGTTTGTTTTTCCTTAGTTTGAAGAAATAACAAAACGGACATTACACCAGATAATATAGCGGACAGTGTAACTAATAAGAAAAAAAGAGTGATACTCATCTCAATAACTAACTACAAGTTATACTAAGCGCTTCAGATTTTGTTTCACAATATTAAGCCACAAAACGTTTCTTTTTAGCACTATTTGCAATCTTTTGATAAACAGTACTTAAGAACACCTTTTAATATCATTAGAAATAGACTAAAGAAGCAACTTAAGTATTTGTGTAGATAAAATAGCCTTATTTGTCGATTAATATATTTTTGGATTCGTTCTAATGTAGATTTAGCATTAATCAAATATTGTTACATGTGTTTTTTAATACTATTAACCCAAGAAATTTTAAATTTGCTTCCTAATCAAAAATGTATTTTCAGCAAGCCCTAAGTATCAATTAGAAATTTTCAAAGTATATTTACATTCACATAAAAAAATGAATGATATGAAATCAAAAGTCCTAATAATTTCGACCATATTCATGGTTTCGATGTCCTTGTCTACTTTCTCGCAAAGTAAGAAAGATTTAAAAGCAAATAAAGTTAAAAGTTGCACCGAATGGAAAGCCGTAACGGGCAACGATAAACCCATAAAAGAAAGTTACGAAGAATACGACATTAACGGCAAAACGATACTTAAAATTGAATACAAAAAAGACGGAACTGTTAAATCGAAATCAACCTACAAATACGATAAATACGGTAACAAAATTGAAGAAACCGAAATTTCGTCAAAAACAGGCGAAACCAAAAAAACAGTTTCAAAATACAATGCTCAAAACGACAAAACCGAAGAAATAGAATATTCAGAAACCAATCAAGTTCTAATTAAAAACACGTACAAGTACGACAGCAATGGGTTTAGAATCGAAAAAAGAACCTTCGATGCTCAAGACCAACTGATTGAACTAAAAAAATGGGAGTATAAATAGCAGATTTAATCGAATGTTAAAGATTTAATAATTAAAGCATTAAGCTTATTAGTTATTAGTTTCAAAATAATTAAAAAATATTAATAAAAGATTTATTTATCGAAAAGATTGCTGACATATTGCAAAAATTTGAGCCCATTACTTTAAAAGAGATGGATAGTGTCAAATTGCTTGACCGAATGGATAGCAAATACACGTTTCAGCTGGCATTGCTCCCCCCTTTGTTGGATGGTTTATTGGCACACTATCGAATTTTAGATATTGAAGGTGTTAGAGCGAGTCAATACGAAACGCTTTACTTTGACACGGCCGATTTAGAATTGTACCACAAACACCACAGTGGTTTTTTAAATCGTTACAAAGTTCGCTTTCGTCGTTATGTGGAGTCGAACCTCAATTTTTTCGAAGTCAAGTTTAAGTCAAATAAAGGCAGAACCATCAAAACCAGACAAAAAGAAAAGAAAATTTCTAATCAAATCGAAAACCAAAGTCAAAGCTTACTAGAATCGCTTTCGCCACTAAAAGCAATTGATTTAAAAGAGACGATTTGGGTGTATTACAAACGCATTACATTGGTCAATAAGCATTCAGCTGAACGGCTAACCATCGATTTAGATTTAACTTATAAAATTGGTAGTAAAGAAAAAAAGTTCCCCAACTTGGTTATTGCCGAAGTAAAACAAGACAAAGCGTCACGTTCGACCGTTACATTTTTAATGCGAAAACTAAAAATTCAGAAAGTATCGATGAGCA
This sequence comes from Acetofilamentum sp., assembly GCA_020720565.1. Taxonomy (GTDB): domain Bacteria; phylum Bacteroidota; class Bacteroidia; order Bacteroidales; family JAFGXI01; genus JAFGXI01. The sequence goes on along the minus strand of DYOK01000067.1, from coordinate 5,271 downwards.
AATATTGTTTTGGAGTTGCTCACTTGCATCAGAATGTTAAAAAAAATCACTTTAAACACAAAATGTATCAAATCAATAAAATTTGTAATTCCAATGAATAAAATTATTTTAATCGGATTGTTTTTTACGCTGTGGTTGTTTTCGACACCTGCAAAATCGCAAAATTTAGATGCTGTAATGGCTCAAACCGAAGAAGCGGAATTCAACGCCAATGATAGTCAAGCGGTCGAAAATGCACAAACAGAGACTGTCGATAACAAGGAAAAAAAAGACAAAAAGAAAAAAGACAAAGAATTAATCGAAATCAATTCAAAGTTTTATAAGAACCTGATTATAAACCTCTTGTCGGCCATTGTACTCTTAGGTTTAATTTACTACCCTGGCAACAAAAACATGGAGCACATATTCACGCTTTTATCGTTTAATATCGTTATTTTCTTGCTCACTTTTGTACTCAATCAAGTCAAAATTTCGATGGGAGCAGCTTTTGGCTTATTTGCCATTTTCTCGATGCTGCGTTACAGAACCGAAGGCATTTCGATGAAAGACATGACCTACTTGTTTATTTTTATTGCATTGGGTTTGCTTGGTGCCATTCAACTCGAAATTAAAGAACAAATTACCATTAATTCGATAATCATTGTATCTACATTCCTTCTCGATGCTAAGTGGTTACATAAAACTGAGAAATTTAAACATATTGAATACGAAAATATAGAATTGGTTCAAGTCGATAATCCCGCATTAATCGAAGATTTAAAAAAACGCACCGGCATTAATATTCACCGATTCGAGATTAAACGTATCGATTATCTAAAAGACTCGGCTACTTTGGTTGTCTACTACTATGAGTAAGTATCTAAAATATAATCTTTTATTATTAACGATTTTCCTTGCAAGCGGATTAAATGCACAGGTCGAAGATGCCGGCTTGTGGGTTGGTATTGCTATCGAAAAAAAATAAACCCAGTGCTCAGCATTCAATTGACCGAAGAAATTCGGCTTATGAAAATATGATTCAAATTGGGGTGATTTTAACCGAAATTGGAGCAACGTACAAACTCAATTCGCATTGGGCTATTGCAACTGATTATCGATATTCGAACCAAAGGCAACTCGTCCTGAGTTATGACCACCGCCACCGCTACCAAATAGACCTATCATGGTTTAAACAACAAGGAATAAATATTAACCCAACTTGAAAATAAGGCCCAGATGCTTCAAATTGGGTTAAGACTCGAATTTTTCGGGTCTTTTTTTGTATCTTTGTGGCCGATAAATACCTTAAGCTATCTTGCTGAATTGTCTATTGCCAAACAGACATCAGAGCAAAGGCAAAAAGCAGTCATTTAAATAGTAATAGGCCTAAAGCCCTCAATTATATAGTTTTGGAAGCATACAGCACACGTCAAGAGAAAGTGGGGAAACTCCTACAAAAAGAATTAGCCGAATTGTTTCGTCGCGAAGCCGGCATGTTCAACAACGCCTTAATTACAGTTACAAAAGTTAGAATTAGTCCCGATTTATCGTACGCCAAAGTTTTTTTGAGTATTTTCATTCCAGGTGGCGACACAAAAGTGATTTTAAAAGGCATCGAAAAACAAAACCCTCAGATACGTTTTGCCATTGGTAAACTGATTAAAAAGCAAGTTCGCATTATTCCGGAGTTTGCATTTTTTATCGACGACTCTTTAGACTACATCGATCGTATCGAACAACTTTTAAAGTAATGTCTGTTCCGTTTTTCATTGCATTCAGATATCTGTTTTCTAAGAAAAACATTAGCATTATTAATATAATCGCCAGTATTGCCACCTTGGGCATTGCCATTACAACTGCTGCATTGCTTATTATTTTATCGGTTTTTAATGGGCTCGAAGATATTATAGTTTCGCATTTTAACAGTTTTAACCCCGAAATAAAAGCCAGTTTAGTCAGTGGTAAATATTTCGAAATTGATCAAAACCTCAGGTCAAATCTCAAATCTTGCACCTCGGTAGACCAGTACAGCTTTGTGCTCGAAGACTATGCCGCAATAAAACACCACAATACCACACATCCTTTTATGATTAAAGGTGTCGACGAGCAATATCAAAACATTAACGGTATCGATTCGATGCTTTTGCAAGGCGAATTTAAACTAAAATCGGATAGCAATTCGTTTGCTGTTTTGGGTTACGAAGTGTCAAAAAAATTATCGGTCAACATTTACAACCCCATTCCGCTTCAAATCTATGTACCCAAGCGCCACTCGAATGCGGCACAAAATCCTATCGAAGCCTTTAACAAACGACTGGTTTACCCCGTTGGGGTATTTGGCATAGACGAAACTGCCGATCAGTATTCCATTGTGTCACTCGATATGGCTCAAACACTTTTCGAAGCCGAAAATCAAGCCAGCCAAATCGAAATAAAACTTAAACCGAATCAAAACTTAATAGAAGCCCAAAACGAAATCAGCCAAAAATTGGGGGCAAAATTTCTAATCAAAAACAGACAGGAGCAGAACAGCTTTTATAAAATCTTAAACTCCGAACGTTTGATGATATACCTTATTCTAGGTTTTGTATTGCTAATTGCTACTTTTAACATTATGGCCACCCTAACCATGATGATGCTCGACAAACAAAACGATTTTGTTACTTTTACAAGCATAGGCTTAAGCCATTATCAAATTAAAATGGTATTTTTTCTTAATGGCCTACTGACCTCATTTATGGGACTTTTTATTGGCTTACTATTGGGCGGCATACTGTCGTGGATCCAAATCGAATACGGCATTGTCAAATTTGGCGATGGACTGACATCTATCGAAGCCTACCCCATCAAATTAATTGCAACCGATTTCTTAAAAGTAACCGCCATGGTGAGCCTTGTTTGCTTAATAAGCAGCTTAGTCCCGCTAATCGGATTTAAAAAACGGTTTCTTTAAGGCTTTGTAACGGAATAAGATGTGCAGAATTGACGCAGATATTTTGTTCTTTTTCAAGACACAAATTGTAGCTAATAGCTTGCGACTCTTAGCAAAATTTGTAACGCAGAAAAAGGGCAAAAGAGCAAGTCAAAAATGTATAGGTTATTTCGTTACAATGCCTAAGTCCGGCTCAAACAATCCATCAAAAAAAACTACAAACCGATAATACTCAGCTGAATTCTTCTTCGTTCGGCATCGATGCCATGGATTCGTACCTGCATGGTTTGATGCAATTTAACTATTTCGCCTGGGTTTTCGATAAATCGTTCGGCCATTTGCGACAAGTGTAACAAACCATTTTCTTTGATTCCTAAATCGACAAATGCTCCAAAATTGGTTACATTGGTAACCATTCCGGGCAAAATCATCCCTACTTTGACATCTTCAAATTTTCGGATGGAGGGATCGAATTCGAACATTTTTACATTTTGACGTGGATCGAGACCTTTTTTACGAAGCTCTTTTACAATATCGTTCAAGGTTTCTTTCCCTGTATTTTCGTCGATAAAACGATCAATTTCAATTTGGGCAATGGCATCGGTATTTCCAATTAGTTCGTGAGTGGTTAAGCCCATGCTTTTGGCCATTTTCTCGATTAATTTATACCTTTCGGGATGCACTCTCGAATGATCGAGCGGGTTCGTACTTTGGGGCACCATCAAGAAACCTGCCGCCTGCTCGTATGTTTTAGGGCCAATGCCCGGTACTTTTTTGATTGAATCGCGACTTGTGAACATACCGGTTTCGGTCCGATAATCGCAAATCTTTTTGGCCGACGAGGCGTTGAGACCGGCTACATATTGCAGCAAGTACGGACTCGACGAGTTCAAATTGACCCCAATTTGATTCACCACACTAACCACCGTAAAATCGAGTCCTTCTTTCAGCTCTTTTTGATCCACTTCGTGTTGATATTGCCCTACGCCCAACGATTTAGGATCTATTTTGACCAGTTCCGACAATGGGTCGGTCAAACGTCGGGCAATAGATACCGCACCACGAACGGTTACGTCATAGTCGGGAAATTCCTCTCGACCGACTTTCGAGGCCGAATACACCGAAGCCCCATCTTCGCTTACCATAAACACCTGCAAAGGCTTATGGAAAGTTAATTTTTTAATAAACAATTCTGTTTCGCGGCTTGCCGTTCCGTTTCCGATGGCAATGGCTTCAATTTTATATTGTTCGGCCAAAGACGTAATTCTTTTCGACGATAAGGCAAAGTCAGATTGTGGCGGATGAGGGAAAATAGTGGTATTGGCCAACAAATCGCCTTTTTCGTCGATGCAAACCACTTTGCAGCCGGTTCGGTAGCCTGGATCGATGCCCATAGTTCGCAATTGCCCGACTGGTGGTGACATCAAAAGTTGACGCAAATTGTCTTTAAACACTTCGATGGCTTGTTTATCGGCTTTTTCCTTAGCCATACCGATGCGTTCGTTTTCGAGCGACGGCTTAATTAATTTCTTATACGATTGCTTTCCGGCTTCTTCGACCAATCCCGAAGCCATATTTCTGCCTTTTACAAATTGGCGTTCGACCATACCCAAAGCCTCTTCGTCGTCGGGTGTGGCGTGCATACTCAATATGCCTTCGCCCGAGGCTCGGTAAATGGCCAAAAAACGATGCGAGGGACATCGGTGCAGCGGCTCGCTCCAATCGGTATAATCTTGATATTTACCTTCGGTGTCGGGTGTTTTCCCTTTTTTAACCTTTAATACGGCATTTCGGACAAACAATTGACGCAATCGATTTCGTAAACCCGCATGTTCGCTGATCCATTCTGCCAAAATATCTTGAGCACCTTCTAAAGCTTGATCGGAATCGGGAACCTCTTTATTGATAAATCGCGAAGCCCACTGAACTGGATTACCGTCGTTTTGAGCCATTATCATTTTGGCAAGTGGTTCCAATCCCCTTTCCTTAGCTATAGTCGCCTTAGTTTTTCGCTTGACTTTGTATGGTAAGTATAAATCTTCGAGCTCGTTGGCATCGTAACATCCATCAATTTTTTGTTGCAAAGCCTCGGTCAAAGCCCCTTGTTCGGTAATGGCATCGATGATGGTTTGTTTTCGTTTTTCGAGCTCTTTAAATTGAGCCGATAACTTTTGGATTTGAGCAATTTGAACTTCGTCTAAATTCCCCGTTTGTTCTTTACGGTACCGACTAATAAACGGAACTGTTCCGCCCTCGTCGAGCAAACGAAGCGTACTTTCGACAGACTTAATACTTAAATTGAGCGATTGAGCTATAAAACTTGAAATGGTCATACTGACAGAATTTAAGCTGCAAAGATA
>DYOK01000310.1 GCA_020720565.1 Acetofilamentum sp. | reverse complement strand
CAATGGGGACAATTAATTGGGGCACAGCCTCACGCCATCATATACCTGCGTTTGGCATCTTGTTAATAATCACTTTTTTCAAAATCAAACAACATGAAAATACTCCATATCATTATAGGACTTAACGTAGGCGGTGCAGAGAATGCCTTAAAACGCCTTATTGAATCCCACCTCAACAACCCCAACTACCAACACATTGTTATTTCCTTAACCACCATCGGAAAGATAGGCATACAACTTCAAGAGCTAGGCATTAAGGTTTATACACTAGAAATTTCTTCATTTTGGAATGCCCCACTCAAATTCTTAAATCTAATAAAAATTATTAAAAATAACCAACCTGACATTATTCATTCTTGGATGTATCATGCCGATTTGCTAGGTGGTATCGCCGCTTATCTTACTAAACATAAGATTATTTGGTCTATTAGAAATACTCATGCAATTGTTGGCTTAGGCACTGCGTCATTCACAAAATACATTATGCTTACTTGTGCTTTATTATCTAAATATATTCCTGAAAAAATTGTCTGCGTTGCTAATAGTGCAATCCTATCGCATGACAAGTATGATCATACAAAGATGATAGTTATTCCAAATGGTTACGATACAGAAAAAATTATTACGCAATCTAATAATATATCCAGAGAAGTATTCCGTAGCTCACTTGGCATTAATAGTGATACTATTGTAATCGGCTCTATTGGCAGATTTAATGACTACAAAGACTTTCCCACATTTATCAAAACGGCTTCTGAGCTATTAAATGCCCACGATAATTTAAAACTCTTACTCATTGGCAGAAATATAGACACTAATAACAATGCTTTAATGACGCTAATAAACAAGACAATAGATCCAAACGCATTTCTGCTATTAGGGGAGCGCAATGATATTCCTGTATGTTTACAAGCAATGGATATTTTCTGCTTGCACTCCATTAGTGAAGGCTTTCCGAATGTATTAGGTGAAGCCATGTGTATAGGTGTGCCTTGCGTCACTACAGACGCGGGCGATGCGGCATTAATGGTAAGAAACGCTAAGTTAGTCAGCCCTATTTCAGACCCAACGGCTTTAGCTGGCAAAATAAAATCGATTATAACGCTATCCTCTGAAGAAAGGCATGAAATCGGGTCGAAGCTTCAGCAAATCATTAAAACGGATTATTCTTTGCAAAATATGCAGCAATCTTACGAAAAACTTTATACTGAGGTAGCAAACTCGTGACATCGACAAATTTACATCGTAACACGGTCGCAGGTTTCGGTGACGAATGGGAACGCTTCGATCAAACTGGGCTACCTTCTGAAGAACATCAACGGCTATTTGATGCTTACTTTTCGGTATTTCCATGGGATATTATTTCAGAACGCTCTGAAGGTTTTGACTTAGGCTGTGGAAGCGGACGCTGGGCAAAATTAGCCGCTCCTCGTGTTGGAACATTGCATTGTATTGACCCCAGCTCTGCGATTGAAGTAGCAAAAAGAAATCTAAGCAATAATCCTAACTGTATTTTTCATCATGCTTCTGTAGACAATATCCCTCTAGAAGACAAGAGTATGGATTTCGGTTACTCACTCGGTGTTTTACACCATATTCCTGACACAGAAGCAGCAATGAAGGCTTGTGTCAGCAAGCTAAAAACTGGCGCACCTTTTTTGGTTTATCTTTACTACGCTTTTGACAATCGCCCACTGTGGTTTCGTTCCATTTGGAAGCTGAGTGAGATTTTTCGCGCCACTATCTCTAAAATGCCGCATAATTTGAGATATTTGGCTTCACAAATAATGGCTTTCCTTATTTATTTGCCATTAGCAAAAACCTCTCTTATTTTAGAAAAACTCGGCATTAATGTAAATAATATACCATTAAGCTCTTATCGTCGGTGCAGTTTTTACACTATGCGGACAGACGCTTTAGACCGCTTTGGGACACAACTAGAACAACGCTTTACACAACAACAAATACAAAAAATGATGGAAAATGCTGGATTAGAAAATATCAAATTTTCAACAGAACTACCTTTTTGGTGTGCCGTTGGTTATCGCAAAAATTAATAGGAAAAATCGTTTATGTGCGGTATTACAGGCTTACTCAGCCATCAAACACTTAGTTCTGACCATCTA
>DYOK01000309.1 GCA_020720565.1 Acetofilamentum sp. | reverse complement strand
TCTATCTAACGATAGATTTATCTACCGAAGGTTGACAGGTTCTTAATATTAAATTTTGTACCTTTGTCGGTTCAGAAATCTTAACTTACATGATTAAAATTTTGACCGTAATCGGGGCAAGACCTCAGTTTATCAAAGCGGCTGCATTGTCGAGAGAATTTAAAAAAAACGCCGAAATAAGCGAAATTATTGTTCATACTGGGCAACATTTCGATGCCAATATGTCCGACATCTTTTTTGAACAAATGGATATTCCGAAACCCGACTATTTACTCGGCATTCACGGGTTAAATCATGGTGCCATGACAGGTCAAATGCTTGAAAAAATTGAAGAAGTATTACTTATCGAAAAGCCGGACTGGGTGTTGGTATACGGCGATACCAATTCTACACTTGCCGGGGCACTTTCTGCAAAAAAACTACACATTAAAGTGGCTCATGTCGAGGCGGGTTTGCGCTCGTTTAACATGCAAATGCCCGAAGAAATTAACAGAATATTAACCGACCGGATTTCTGATATTTTATTCTGTCCTACTCAAACGGCCATCGACAATCTTAAAAAAGAAGGATTCGAGCATTTCGATAACCGTATGATTTTAACCGGCGATGTGATGCAAGATGCGGCCTTGTTTTACACTTCGAAGATGCAAAAACCAGCTTTCGATGTGCCCGAAAAATATGTGCTAGCCACCATTCACCGAGCCGAAAACACCGACGACCTGAAGCGTTTGTCAGGAATTTTATCGGCCATGCGAACTATTGCAGAAACTACATCTGTTGTTTTGCCTATTCACCCACGCACTTCGTCGATTATCAAGAAGAACGAACTCGATACCGGTCGCATTTTGTTAATTGAACCGGTTGGCTATCTGGAAATGGTGTATTTGCTCGAACATTGCCAAATGGTAATGACCGATAGCGGCGGACTTCAGAAAGAAGCATTTTTCTTTAGTAAACCATGCATTACCCTTCGCGACCAAACCGAGTGGGTTGAGCTTTGCGATCATAATTTCAACGTTTTGACGGGTACCGATTCTTCGAAAATTATTGATACTTTCCGCCATCATAGATTTGCCGAAAACTTTGACCTTAACTTATATGGGCGAGGTGAAGCTTGTCGCAACATTGTCAATCAATTATCGAAATAATGGGACAAAAAATTAGCGTGGTTATAGCTACATACAACGAGTCGAGGTATATTGGCCAGACTTTGTTGTCGCTCGAAGCTATGGACTATCCTAAAGATGATATCGAAATCCTAATTGTGGATGGTAACAGCACCGACAATACCCTTGAATTAATTGAACCTTTCAAAAACAAATGGTCTTCGTTTTTTGTATTACACAATCCAAAACGCATTTCGCCAGTGGCATTTAACATGGGCATACAACACGCAAAGGGCGATTTTGTAGTAGTTATGAGTGGCCACTCGACCTATCCGACCAACTATTTTAAAGTGTTGACTGGATATTTTAAAACTTTGGATGCCGACTTAATTGGTGGCTATTCGGTAAGCAAAACCATTTCGCAAAATCCTAAATCGAAATCGATAGTGACCGTAATGGGACATAAATTGGGTTTGGGTGGTGCCGCCATGCGCATTGGGGTGAGTGAGCCTACGATAGCCGATACGGCCAACGGCATGTTCCGAAAGTCGGTTTTCGCAAAAGTCGGTTTGTTCAACGAACGCTTGGTTAGGAATCAAGACATGGAACTTTCGAAAAGAATTACGGCAGCAGGAGGAAAAATATACATTATTCCCGATGCAAGTTGGGATTATTATGCTCGCGACAATTTTTCGGATTTATGGAAAAACAATTTCCGTAACGGCTTATGGGTACCGCTTACCATATATATAACCCGTAATTCGGGTTCGTTGAGTATCAGACATTTCGCTCCAATGATTTTTGTACTGTCGGTTTTTTTACCTTTATTAGCGTCTGTGGTATGGTTCCCCTTGGCATTTTTAGGACTGGCCTCGGTTCTATTCCATTTTTTGGTTATTACAGCCGTTTCTCTAAAAATTAACACCAAGGAAACCCGCTTAAGATATTTGATAAGCACTTTTTTGAGCTTGCATTATTCGTATGGTTTGGGCTCTGCTGTAGGAATATTAAAGCTAAACGAATTATTTA
>DYOK01000066.1 GCA_020720565.1 Acetofilamentum sp. | reverse complement strand
AATAAAATAGCCGAGTTAAAAAACTCAGCTATCGGTTCGAAATACGATATTATTTGTCTCTGTGTAAAAGGACAATTAGTGGAAATAAAGAGCAGCTAATTATTAACCTTCTTCAATTTCGATCATTTTAAAAGGAATTTTGATAATAGATTGATAATCTTCGCCAGCCTCTAACATATCTTCGTCGTCTTCTTCGAAAAACCAGTTAATAGTCACATTATGACCATCTTTATGAATCACTTCTAATTTTTTAAATACATCGAGGATGCATTTTGATGAACTGGTATTAAAATATTCGAGTTGAATATTGACTTCGGTTTGTCCTTTAGGTGCGGCAGCATATTGATCGAGCCATTCGACAAGTGGTTTGTAGAATTCGATAGAGTTCTCGGGTATTGAACGACCTTTAATTTCAACTTTACCATTTTCTGCGTTGAACTCGACGGTTGGGGTTTTGGCTGTACCCTCGATAGATATTGATTCCATAATTTTCGTTTTACGTATTTATTTACACATTTATTTTTAGTTCAAAGAAAGCATATTTTTCGTCATATTCAAAAAAAGAATACAACAATTTAGAACCAGTTCGTTTGGCTATGTCGACCATTCCGAGACCACCTCCTCCTTTATCTGAAAATTCTTGATTGCTTAAAATCTTTTTATACAGCTCTTTAAGATCGTCCTCACTAAGCATGTTGATGTGATCTATTCGATCTTTTATTAATGGAACGACGTCATAAATTACATAATTTCCAGTAATTATTTCAATTTCGTTATTGCGAATTTTAAAACAAAACGCACCAAATTTTTGGTTTAATTCTCCACCTGGTGCATTTATAGCATGGTGATATAAGTTTTGAAGACCTTCAACAATGGCGTTGTAAGCTCTTTTGACCTTTTTTTTATCTAAACCATTTTCGATTAAAATGCCTTCTACCTCGTCGAGAGTTTTAGTAACTAACTCTGAGGTAATCGTTCCGCCATGACTTAAGACAACATCGTGCTGAGTCACTGAGACATACCAATCTTGAAAATCGAAAGCCATAGTTATTTTTAAATTCGACGTGAAGATAGTAATCTTTATTTAAATACGCAACAATCCAATATGTAATTTACAAATCAGTACCAATATTTTTTATTTTAAAGCAAAAACAAGCTTAAACCCATGATTAATACACCCAAAAGCAGACCGTAAATTGCACTGTGATGCTTACCATAGGCTTTAGCCGCAGGCAATAATTCGTCTAAGGATATAAAAATCATTATCCCAGCTACAAAACTTAAGGTATATGCCAACAAAATTTCGTGTGCTTGTGCAAATGGCATTATTAAAGCTAGGGCAATTAACCCGCCTACTGGTTCGGCTAAACCCGAAAATAATGAATACCAAAAGGCTTTTTTCTTATTTCCTGTCGAAAAAAACAAAGGTGTATAAACTGCAATACCTTCGGGAATATTGTGTATGGCTACTGCAACTGCAATAGGAATTCCCAATTCGGGTTGATACAATGCTGTCATAAAAGTAGCGATGCCTTCCGGAAAATTATGTATGGCAATAGCCATAGCGGACAATATTCCAGCGCGATACAGTTTGGCATCTTTGGTATTAAACTCATGTGGGTTCTGATTTTCGGGAATAAGTCGGTCGATAATTCCAATAAACAACATTCCCGTTATTAACATTATTAGGTTGATCAACTCTCCCATTTTGCCATATTCGGTCTCAAAAATTTTAGCCGATTGTGGATAAAGTTCGACAAACGACACATAAATCATGACTCCAGCCGAGAGGCCAAGCGAAAAAGATAAAAAATTCGTGTTGGTTTTCTTTGCTGTTAATGCAATGAGGCTGCCTACTCCAGTGGAAAGACCAGCAATAAGTGTGAGTCCTAGTGCAGTAAGAATGTGAGAAATTTCCATTTAATTAATTATTTTGATTCGCAAATCTAGGGTTTATTCAGTCGAAAAATATCTATTTTTGACAAAAAAATATTCAAGTGATTTCTTTTGTTCAAGCACTACCCGACCAAAATCGAATTCGATATCAACTTGACGATAATCGTCATTTACCCGATATTCTCGAATGGGCAGTTCAGCACGAAAAAGTATCTTTTTTACAACATCAAAATTTCAACACACAAAACAATATTCAGGGGATAAATCAAAACTATCAATTTCTTTTAGGTTTTTCGTATTCGGAAAATATTGATTTAAAGATTATTACAATCGAACAACTTAATAATAGCTTATCAATAAACTGCGATTGGCATATGGGGTTTGTGAGCTACGAATACGGTTTATCGGTTCATCAAATTAGAAGTCGACAAATAGCACCCAAAACATTCGATACCATTAGCTTTTTTATTCCCGATGTGGTTATTTATCAATCAAAATCGCATGTTTACATCGAATCAAAGCAATCTTTAGACCTTTTAATATTCGAACATCAAGTTCTTAACCATCCTAAAAATAAGGTCGATAAAAAATTGAGTCCTTTTATTCCAACGACATCTAAACAAAAATATATCGACGATGTCAACAAAATTAAGGATCACATACAGATTGGCGATGTTTATGAACTGAATTATTGTCAGAATTTTAATGCAAAAAACTGTATTATTTCACCTTACGAAACTTATCAAAAGTTAGTTCAGATTTCACCCATGCCATTTTCTGCTTTTATTTCGGATTTTGGTCGATACGCTCTATGTGCCAGTCCTGAGCGATTTATGATGCGTAAAGGCGAAACGATAATTTCGCAGCCTATCAAAGGAACCATTCGTAAGACGTCTGATGAGCTTCAAAATCGAGATTTGGCCCAACAGCTATATTCTAATCAGAAAGAACGTGCCGAAAATGTGATGATAGTCGATTTGGTTCGAAACGATTTGTCTCGCATAGCACAAAAAGGAACGGTCAAAGTTGATGAGTTGTTTGGTATTTACGAATTTTCGCAACTTTTTCAGATGATTTCGACTGTTTCGGCCATTCAAAAAAAAGGAATAACATTGCAGCAATGTTTCGATGCGCTTTTCCCAATGGGCTCGATGACCGGTGCACCCAAACACAGAGCACTCGAATTAATCGATCGATACGAAGATGCTGCTCGTGGATTGTATTCTGGTAGTATTGGATATGTAGCACCAAATGGTGATTTCGATTTCAATGTGGTAATTAGAACGCTATTTTACGATAAGTTAGAGCAAGAATTATCATTTTCTGTGGGAAGTGCCATTACAATTTTGGCCGATGCCGAACAAGAGTATAACGAGTGCTTGCTTAAATCAAAAGCTATTTTAGAAGCCCTTTCATCGTAATTCTTCAAAATTAATTATTTTGAAATACTCCTCCTGCGAATGTCTGGATTTTGAATGCTAAGGTGCATTATCGCACGGATTCAAATTTTGAAATGTACTTGTAAATACCTGTTTTTAGCTGTTTTACAAAGATTACAAAACCTGATTTATTAAGTGACGTAAAATTAAATCGAAGGCATTTTGTTTGACCACAAATTGCTCATGATTATTGAAAGCTGCATTTTTTAATCAACTATCAAATGAAAACAACCCAATTAATATGGTTTATATTATTTTGGATTCTTCCTTCGAATCTTTTTGGGCAATGTGCCGCAACGGGCTATCAATATGAGGGAATTCTAAATTTTAGTTCAAACATCCAAACGGTTCAAGCTCAATCCTATCCCACTGCAAAACCCGCATGGGGATTTTTTGCTGCACAAAATGTAAGCTATACCATTACTTGTTCAGGACAATATAGTCATTCGCAAATATCGATATATAATTCGGCATTAGTGGGTATTGCTCATGTCTACAACCCAGTGATAGGCTCTGCCACAATTAACTGGGAATGTCCTGCTTCTGGATTGTATTATTTTATGGTTAGCGACTATAATTGTCAAATATTAACACAAGCAGAAACAATTGAATATCAGACAAATAAAAATGGTGATAATTATTGGATGGGACTCAGTACGCATTGGAGCGATCTGAATAACTGGAGCCAAAAAAGTGTTCCAACATGGTCCGATAATGTTTACATTGGTGTTGCCAATTCGGATTGTGAGCTCGATCAATCGGCCTCTGTTCATGATATCTTTATCGATTCGGGAGGGATTTTTAATTCGGAGTCAGAAACTTTAAATGTATATCGTAATTGGAGTAATTGGGGTGTTCATCTCGACGACGAAAGCACCATTCGCTTTGTTGGGAGCGAAAATGCAAGTATTACAAGAGAAGGGACAGCGGTTATTGTTTTTCAAGAAAATTTTGAGACGGCTAATGCTCTTTGGTCGTTACAATCTATTACAAATCATACCGAATGGAGAATTCAAAACGACCCGCTTATTGTTGGGAATCACGATTGTGCTTTGTACAATCTATTCGAAAGTCAAGCACACGATTATTATACGTCTGGGGGTAATACCTATCTAAGTTTAAGCACCAATGTCGATTTAAAAGATTATAGCCAAGCTACTTTAAGTTTCGATTGGCGAAATGGGGCCGACCACAAATCCAATACATTAGCTGTTTTGGGCGGTCAAACATTATTATCAAATTTCGAAAACCAAACCACATGGCAATCGTCTGGTTCTATCGATATTAGTTCGCACTGTGGACAAATTGATAAAGAATTGTATTTTAGAGCTTGGGTTGGTCCCGCCACTTCTGCTGGAGGTAGTCCAGGTTTATGTATTGACAATGTAGTAATTACAGGTGTTCCAAATGTTGAAAGTTTTGGATATTTGGTTATTTCGAAAGACTCGGCTCAAGTCGATTTAATTTCGTCGGTAAAAGTTGAAAAGAATCTGACCATTGCAAGTGGCGACTTCGATTTGAATGCAAAAAACATCGAGTGTTTAGGCCAGATTACTTCATTTGGCGAAATTTTTAGCGACGAAGGTTCATCAATATTAATTTCAGGTATAGTATCCCAAACGTTTTGGTCCAGTCATTCAATCGAACTCGACAATTTAATCAAAAGCTCACCATCTAAACTAAGTTTTGATGGTGAGACGACATTTGCAATAGAACATTTTACTTGGCTTAATAATTTGGACACTATCGAAATTGGAACAAGCTCTGCCACAACGACAAGTTTCGACGATAACTTTTATATTGACAACGACAAAGCCGTTATTTTGGGCGAATCTGCCGAATTAATGGTTGGTGGTAATTTTAGAAACATGGGTAAGTTCGATGTTACAGAATCTAATTCTACGCTCAGCTTTTTTGGGTCAGAATCGAGCTATCTTTTTACCAATGCAGGGGATACCATTTTTGCCGATAATTTTGAATCTGACCCTTTTGCATCGGCTTCTGATTGGAATATCACCGATGATGCAACTGGCCGGTCGGAGTTTAGATGGACCAACGGATTCCAATACGATGGTTTATACGATTTAGCCGTATGGGACGAAATGGATGGCGGTTATCCATACGATTATATGTGGGATTCCCCTGGCGATTGGTGCCAAGCCGAAATTGAATTAGATTTGAGTGCTTATACTGGTGCATTTTTAGAGTTTTATTGGCGATGTGGCGGAGCTGATTCTATAAACGCAACCTGTTATGGCGATTATGGACAGGTTTTAGTCAACGGTCAAGCTATTAGCGAAAGGCTTTGGAATCAACAAAGTTATATTAAACATGAGCCTATTAGTTTAGCCGAATTTTGTGGTGGCATGGCAACCATCACATTCAGATTTGTACAAGATGGCCTATATTCAGGTCATGGAGGTGCAGCGGTTTCGCCTGGTTTATGTATCGATAATATCGTAGTTTTTGCCAATTCGAGCCAAGCACTGATGGTACAAAACTTAAAAGTTGATAAAGACCTAAGCGATGACCAAACTATTTTGGCATGCCCCATTGAGGTATTAAATTCAGTTTCCATTGAAAAAGGACGATTCGATGCGGCAGGTAATTCTATCGAAATTGATAAAAATTGGTATTGCGACGAGCAAGCTAGCTTTTTAGGACGTAATAATACAGTTAGTTTTATTGGTCTCGACAGCAGCTATATCGATTGCGGTTTAAGTGCTTTCGATCATTTAAATTTAAACAAAAGTAATTCTGTAGTTTGGCTTGGTGGTCATGCATTAGATGTGAACGGAAATTTACACATTGGCACTCAAACATTATTTGATAGCCAATCTCAAAACATTGAATTAATGGGCAATTGGACCAATTTAGGTCAGTTTGCATGCAGACAAAACTGGGTAATATTCGATGGTCAATCTATTATCAATAATTCTGGGACAGCATCGTCGAAAAGCTTCTATCATCTTTTATTAGATGGAATTTCGGCTACTCAAACCGACACCATTGTAATAAAAGGAAATTTTAAAATTGAAAATGGCACTTGGGATGTAACAGCATCGAACTACCCTATCTGGATTTATGGGAACTGGGAAAACAACTCACTTTTTAATCAAAGGAACGGAAGCGTTTTTCTATTGGGCAATCATTCAACAATTTACGCGGGAGCCGATTCTGCATTTTACAACTTGTACATACAAAAGACCACCGATAACCTTCAAGTCGCTTTAGCATCTAATTTCGGAATCGAGCATTCACTTAATATGATAAGTGGAGATGTTGATCTACAGGGGTTTAATATTCATCTTGGTGAGTTTGGATTGGTGCAAAGCGAAAACAATGAAAATAGAATATTTGATGGCGCTGCCGATGGGAAAATTATTGCAACCAATCGATTGATAAATATTGGAACTTATCCCAATATTGCAGGATTGGGACTCGATATCGATGCCAATCAATCATTAGGCTTAACCGAAATACGCAGAGGGCACTCGACTGCTTTGGTTACAGCAGGAGGATTAGAAAGTTTGCCCAAATACTTCGATGTTCTTCCTACTGTAAATACAGGGCTTGATGCGACATTAACCTTTAATTTTTTTGATTCCGATTGTTCGGCATGCGACGAGCTTGGATTGACATTGTGGCGTTCTACCGATATGGGTTTGACTTGGGCCAACAGACATGGCACACCGAATGCCTCATTAAATCAAGTTGAATTGTCTGGTATCGATGCATTCTCGCGTTGGACACTGGCTAACGAATGGCTTATTTTAGCTTTAAATGATGTAGGTTTAGTTGCTGAATGTAAAGAAGATAAAGTAAATTTGAAGTGGAATCTGAACTATCAAAATCAATCAAGTTATTATAATATCGAAAGTAGTCTTGATGGTAATATATTTCAGGTTTTGGACAGTGTTTTGCACATTAGTGATGTGTATGAATACGAATATACTTTGAAAAAAAGCAAGGTACAAGAAAAATACTTCAGGTTATCGACCAAAGACCTTAATCGAAATCTAAGTTCATCTGAAATGGTTTATTTAGATTGCCGCTCGAAAGAACCCTATCAAATCCAATCGATTGTAATGCAAGAGAATGCCATAAATATTGATTTGATATCTGAAAAAGGAATAAAGAACATACTCTTTTTCAATTATTTAGCTCAATCTTTTCCAATTGACATTCAATCGCAAAATACTTTATACCAAATTCAAATTAATACATTTGAATTGAGTTCTGGAATCTATTTAATCAAAATGGAATTTGACGATGGATCCATTCAGTCGATAAAACTGCCAGTAAATTTCTAAGGTCTTCGACCTATTTGTTGTTTTAATAACTTGTTATTTATCAAGTACCTAGCTTAATAAAATGTGACATTAAATTATTCTATGTACTTAAATACAGCTAGTCCAGTACAAACTCTTTTTTGTTGCAAAATCGTTCTTCAAGTTCTGCAACCGATTTTTTATAATCAATTACTGGAAGCAGTTCGATTCTTGGACGTAAATGGGTTCTGATTTTAACGACCGGGACTTGCAATTTTGCCATTATTTGCTCGTTATGATCAATGCTAAGTACTGATTTAGAATCAATTTCGATGTTTTTTTCTTGTTCAAATTCTATAGTATTCCCCTCTTCTGACGACCCAAAAACTTGGTCTGCTTTTAGTTTAAACATCCAGTTTAACAAATTAAGCTTTAATTTTTTTATTATCTGAATAATTGAATAATATAGCGCTAGAATTAAGTTTATTGCTTTCATAAATTTGATATTTTTTAAATTAATAACATGAATATTTGTTGTATACCATGCAAAAATATCATCATATATATCAGATTAAAAGTAATTTAAGTAATATTTATTGCCTTAATTCAATTTAAGTCAATGATTAAGTTAACTTCTAAAATGCACTTAATAAACTTAATAATTTGCTTAATTAATTTGGTTTTTGAGATTAATTATTTGTATTTTTGATTCCTTATCGATTAGCGATTAACTCAAGTTAAACCAAAATCAAATTTCTATTACTTTAATTTTTTAGTTTATTGATAATCAGATAGATATTAAAATTCAGACCACTTTAAAACCTTACTTTATATAGCATGTCATTTTCCTTTTTTAAACATCCAATGAGGTATTTGCTCGAACAACATTTTAAAATGTTTGTTGGGGTTCAAAAGCTCGTGGCTGTGTTCGAAGATGATGGTGATTTACACGCTCTAGTCAAAAACGAAAATAGTATCGATGAACTCAATATTGAGTCTGTAAAATCTCAGATTGATCTCTTACGTACCGAAAAACAAACTTATGCGTGGTTCGAGGAGTCGGGATTGCCATTTAGGGTTCGACAAGCCGGTATTTTCCAAAAAGAACTGTTCGATGAGCTCGAAAAAACTATTCTTTTAATCCGAATTCCAAATCAAGATTCTGACTATTATGATTTGCTTTTTCTTTATTATGACAAAAACCTCTCTATATTAGGCTTAAACGAAAAGAAAACGCCCCGTTTGTCTGTCGATCTAAAACCCATTATTGCACAACAAGTGTATCAAACTATACTATCAATTATCGATGATGCAAGACGCAATAAGCAAGTTTTAAAAACGACTTACAATGTGGGAACACAAACTATAATTGAGAGTTTAAAACAATCGAGAGAAGAACTCAATCAGGTTAAACAAAAGTATAATTCGATTTTTTCGAACTTTATTATTATGTTGTATCATAAGCATTTAAATCAGTTTAACTGCATGGTTACTTTGAGCGATTCTGCTATTTCGAAACTGCTCGAATTCGAAGGACAAGCAGAACATGTGGAATTAATTGTGGCCAATTCTGTTCAATATATTCACAGTTTGTATTTAGGAAATTGGCCTGATAAATTGCTTATTGAAGATTATCACATCAGTTTAACTATTTCGGATATCGAGCCCGTAAGTGCTCAAAATCGATACTCTAAAACAATCGCTCTACTCGATCAGTTAAACATGTCGGTAAAGAAAATAATGGAACAACACCACAATCCAACGGGTCAGCTTGTTGGACAATATCTCGATAAGCCAATTAGTGCACCTGCTATAAGCGATGCTTTAAAGAACCATCGCACAAAAATTTTGACCTTACTTGAGCAATATCCCGACAGATGGCCAGAGCTCAGGCGCTTTTTCAAGCCCATTCAGAATTTGCAATTGCAAACCAATCGGATTAAAAATACAGGCACTATTTAAGCTTAACAAACACATCTGCATTCATTCGATTGATTATTATTTTATTATCAATCATCTCGAAGCTGATGTTTTCAAAGTAAATACTTACTTTAAGCTGATTGGTTTCAGAAACAAAGACAAATTCGTTGGGTTCTATGTTATTCTTAGCTCCAAAATTTTTAAAAAGCACAGTGTTGGGGATTCTAATCTTTTCGTTTTTGAACTCCATTACAATCTCTTGCTTAGTTAATTCCGTATTGAATTCGTTCGAACCTAATTGGTACTCGAATTCATTATTGTACTGTGACAAATTAATTTTTTGATAATAATGGCTTTCTATCTCAAATCCGAAGCTTTCTTTCCACGTTCTCGATACATTGTAGTATCTTGAGTTGTTTACGAAATGATTTATTTTTGATCCATCAATACCTAAAAGCTGAGCAATATCGTAGTAACTTGACTTTTTTGAATACCCAGTTAAAGTGGTGTCAAAATAAGGCTGTAGAGCATCGGTTCCTTCGTGTAAATAAAGGTACTCAATTATCGAAAATATTTCTTTAGCATCTGGTTCGTCAATGGTTTTAGCTGGTTTAGATGCTTTTCCATTTTTAAGCATCTCGTTTTTAATGAGCAATTGTTCTAATCTATTTTTTTGACTATTGGCAGCCATCGAAAAAGCACTCCACGGACCAAACGTACTTAACAAAACGAATACCGATAAAGAGACCGGAATGAGCCATATTTTATCGAATTTTTTCAGCAGAAAATAGATCGAAATTAGCAAAAACCAAATTCCAATTAAGTAAACATAATAGCGATTTACAGTTATGCCATACTCGTTAGACCGCATGGTGATGGCTGCAAAAAGCATAAACAACAAGGGAATTAAACTTCCAAAATAAATAAAGTGTAAAAATTTTAGAAACCCTTCTTTAAGGAATGGATAAGCTAAATAAAAAGTAAGTAAACCCGCAATCGAATAGTTGATAACTAAGTACGACACATATCCTTCGGGCCAAATACCAATGATAATAATTTTAGAAAGATAAGCCGTTAAAATTACACCATATAAAGCCACAACAGGCAACATAATATACAAGCTTAAGGTTTTGACGAGCTTTTCAACTTTGACTAAAGGTTCGCTATTGTCATTTGGAAATAGACTTAAAAAGACCCAAGCATGGAAAATTCCCCACAATACGATAGAAATGTATGCATACCAATTTTCGTTAATACGTACATTAAAAAGTTGGTCGAGCGATAAAAGAGACAAGGATAAGCCAATTTGAAGAATTAAAGCAAATAAGCTCGAAATCAAAAAGTTAAAAATAAGCGTTTTGGTATAAAACCAGAACGACAGCATCGAATCTTTTAGCGAAAATCCAATAAAACCAACAGCAAGAATAAAAACAAATGTCAGTAAACCAGATTGATACCAATACAAATATGGGGTTTCGCTCTTTGGGAGATAGAAAATTGTACCCACAAACAATAACCCGATTAACAATGAAATTAGGTTTCGATAATGAGGATTAATTTTATATTTTTCGAAAGAAATATAGCTAGCAATTGATGCAAAATACCAGATTATTCCACTAATTAAAACCCGAACAAGGAAATTGTCTTCAGTCGAATGTCTGGCCACCATACCCAAAGCTGCAAGTGTAGCCACGCTGGCAATACCCATGGAAAGCGGAAAACGGATAATCGCTTTTTTTAGATTAGAAATGATATCTTTAATATTGATTTTCATAGTTTTAGATTTGGTTATTTCGATTGTTTGTAGAAGTTCATTTGATCTAAATATTCATATGTTGCTTTGGGTAAAAAATGTCGGATATCTTTCTTTTCGAAAATAGATTGTCGGATAAAACTCGACGAAATTTCCATTTTTGGGGCACGAACTATTTGTAAATTGAGATGCGAAAAATCTATTTCCAAATTTGCATTTTCGCTTCGTGGATACACATACAAAGGATAATTCGCACCAATAAATTCGTAATTTTTCCACTTCGAAAAGCCTTTAAGATTGTCCTCTCCCATTATTAAAACAAATTCGTGCTCGGGGTACTTTTCTTTTAAATGAGCCAAAGTATCTACCGTATAAGAAGGCTGTGGTAAATGAAACTCGATATTAGATGCTTTAAATCGAAAATCGTCTTCGATAGCCATTTCGACCAAGGCTAAACGATGGTGGTCTCCCAAAAGGCTTTTTTTATCTTTGAATGGATTTTGAGGACTCACCACAAACCAGACCCGTTCTAAATCGGTAAACTCGACCATATAATTGGCAATAGCCATGTGACCAATGTGTATTGGATTGAAAGAGCCAAAGTAAAGTCCAATTTTCATATCAAACAGATTAGTTTGACAAATGTAATAACAATACTTCGTTAAACTTTTCAAAAGTTCATTTTTCTATGATACAAACATCTGATTATCAAAACAAAATATTTTTTTTCAAAACTCATTTAAATATCTGAATAATAAGTAGTTAAAAAGAAGATTAACCGATTGTTGTTGATAAATTAACAAGCTATAAATTCTAAAAACAAAATTGTGAATATTCCTTAATTTTCAGTTGTTTAAGCAAGGATTCGCAAAAGGTTCAGAAATTTACCTATCTTTGCAAAAAAATAGCTTGATTCAAGATTAATTTCAATTCAGTATTGATATTAAGTATTATGCAATAATTTAATGTCGAATTTTATTAAGCTAGAAGATTAACAAATAGATAGATACAAAAACAATAAATAGGTCGAAGACCTTAAAAGCAGGTCTTCGACTTTAATCTTTTGCCAAAAAGGCATTATTCCAAATACAGCATGAAACAAGATTCTTCTCCTCGATTTAGAAATAACAAATCGACTGGCTCTAAAACTAACGACAATAAAAAAAGTTCATACCCAAAACGCGAGCACGATTCGAAAGATGGTGAGCGTCGTTCGGAATATCC
>DYOK01000308.1 GCA_020720565.1 Acetofilamentum sp. | reverse complement strand
ATTTGTTAGAATTAGCTAGGTGCAATTCGAGAAATTTTTCCATAGTTTCGTAAAATTCGAATTTGTTTTCTTCGTTTCTAAAACCATGTCCCTCGTTGTCTTTAACCAAATATTGGACTTCGACGCCTTTCTTTTTAAGTGCTTCGACCATTTGGTCACTTTCGCTTTTTTTCACTCGTGGGTCGTTGGCACCTTGAGCGATAAACAAAGGTGCTTTTATTTTGTCGACGTGGAAAACCGGAGAGCTTGCACGAAGCATCAAACTGTCTTTTTCGATACTGGGGTCGCCCACCATTTCGTGCATCATATCTAAAAATGGTTTCCAATAAGGTGGGATTGTTTCCATAAATGTAAACAAGTTAGATACGCCCACATAATCGATGGCACAAGCATATAATTCGGGGGTAAACGCGACACCTGATAAAGTGGCATAACCACCGTAACTCGCTCCGTAAATGGCAATACGTGTCGAATCGGCAATGCCTTGCTCAATAAGCCATTTTACACCATCGGTAATGTCGTTTTGCATATTTTGACCCCATTGTTTAAACGAGGCTTCCCAAAATGCTTTACCGTATCCGGTCGAGCCTCGAAAATTCATTTGTAAAACAGCATAGCCTCGGTTTGCTAAGAATTGGACTTCGGGATTGTATCCCCATTGGTCTCGGTGCCAAGGGCCTCCATGTGGATTGATTACAACAGGTAAATTTTTGGCATCAATTCCTTTGGGTAGGGTTAAATATCCATGAATGGTAAGTCCATCGCGCGATTGGTACGAGATAGGTTTCATTTCTGCCATTTGGTTTTCGTCAATCCAAGGAGCAACATCGGTAATTTTCTCTAACGAAGGTGTTTTGCTGTTGTATAAGTAGAACGATCCTAGCGATTTATCGGTATGGGTGCGGATTATAGCAATGTCTTCGTTTTTAGTGATATCCACTACGCTAAACTCCATATTGGGTAATTGTGTTTTAATCCAATTGTGACGTTGCTCTGTGTCTTTGTCAAAATAATGCCTTTGTGTTTTTTCGGTCACATAAATGGCCGAAATAAGTTTTTTATTGAGTCGGGAGTAGCTGATGCTCTGTATGTCGACTTCGGGATGCGAAAACAATATTTCTTTTTCTTGGCCAGTTTTGAGGTCGAGAATTACAGCTGCACTTTTGTCGCGATTTAGGTTAGAAATTACATATAAGTTTTGATTGTCGAAGGTAAAGAAGAGCGGTTCTACAGAGCTTTTAAAGTTTGTTGTCAGCACCGTTTTAAATACTTGTTCTTCAGTTTCGCGATACATTAAACTGTTATTCACACCATCGGTAACCACTGCTACACGAAGTTTTCCGTCGTGATCGGTTACCCACGATTGAATGTTACCTGGGTTTTCGGCCAGCATGGTTAATTCACCAGTGACGATATTAAGTCGATAAGGGTCGAAAATCTCGGGATTTCGTTTATTTAGCCCAACAATTACAAAATCGGATTGTTCGGGCAATTCGTCAATCAGCTGGGTCATCACCCCTTCGAAGTCGGTTAGGCCTTTCGGATTTGAGCCATCGAGGTTGACACCGAATAGTTTGTAGTTTTCGTCCCCTCCGGCATCTTTTAAAAAGAGTATTCTATTTTCGTTGGCCCAATAGTAACCGGCTATATCGCGAGAGGTTTCAAATGTGATTTGCTTAGCTTCTTTACCTCCTACAGCTTGTACAAATACGTTCATTCGGCTGTTAACAGGTGCTAAATACGAAAGGTATTTCCCGTCGGGAGAAATCTGATAATTGGTTTTGTCAGAATTTTTAAAAAAGTTTTTTAAGGGGATAAGCGGTGCTTTCATGGTTTGTTCGGGATTAGGTGTGTTCATACAAGCCACTAAAAGGGCAGTAAAAGGCAATAGAATTAACATTCTCAAAATTGTTCGACTCATAAGATTTCGTTTTATGCGAGCCGTTTTGACGTCGAATTGTTACAAAAAGTTACAGTTGATCAATAAAAGCTGTAAGGTTTATTATCGATAATTATCAGAAATTTGAGTAATAAATCCCCAGTTATTAATCAAATGGTAAAAGAATGTGTTTGAAAAACTAATATAGCTTTACTTATTCAGGATGAACGATTTAATAAGCGATTCGAGTATGGCTTTACCGTCGG
>DYOK01000307.1 GCA_020720565.1 Acetofilamentum sp. | reverse complement strand
CTTTGTGTTTTTTGTGGTATAGCTGTTACAAAAAGTTGCACAAAGCGGTGCACTGAACCTATCGAAGTGAAGTCACAAAGCTACACAAAGAATTTTTTTATAGCACCTCAAAAAAAGAATTAACCTAAAAAAAAATGTTTCACCCCCGAAAAGGCGAAACATCGCTATGAACGCTCATTCAATTGCATTATTCATTCAATACATATCCAGCAGGAATTGTAAATAAGTTTTCGTTAACTGTGGTTTCGGTCATTTCCAATACTTTAAACGACGATTTTTCTTCGCGCATAAGACTGCGTTCGACTGTTTGCAAAGGAAATGCAACTTGATAATTAGGCAACATAAAAAAATACTTATGTACCCTTTGCATAGAGTTTCTCATTTTAAGCATTTTCGAATAAAACGTAAACTCTTCTTTTGGAATCCAATAGGTTACATCGGTATTTTCGGTTTTGTTAATCACTCGATATTGATAACATTTTTTACCGTTAATCGTTTTAGAATTTTTGGTATTGGAAATCACTTGGCAACCTTCGATGGTTCCCATATTGTTCTCTTCGGCATTCAAAAGTTTGTACATTTTTTTGGCCGGTTTAATAGCCAAGACCTGATGTTTTTTAATGTCATATATCATGACTTTTTCGGCAGGCACTTTATCGTTGGAACTGAGGAACGTTTCAACTCTAATTTTACCATCTGAAATGTAAACTTTGTAGTAGGTGGTGTCGAAAGGTGTATATTCTACATATTTTAGAATACCTTGAAAATCCTTTCTATTTGTGCTATTAGGCTTTACGTTTTTACTTTTACCATTTCCTTCGTCCGCCATCGAAAAAAAAGATATAAAGAACATTATGGCCAAAAGAGTAACTTTTTGCATATTAGATGTGTGTGTTTTTTTGAAATTTTTCCGCAATACAAAAGTACAAAAAAAATTATATTTTTACTTTATTAAATTGATAAGTTTACTAACGTTTAATTTCAGATGACGAACAGAAAAGAAATAGGGAGGATTGGTGAAAAAATTGCTATCGAACTTCTTGAAAAAGACGCTTATGTCGTGCTTGAACAGAACTGGCATTTTGGTCCAAACGAAATTGATATTATTGCCCAAAAACAAGATATTTTATGCATTGTCGAAGTCAAAACAAGACAATCTAAATTAAGTTCCCCTTCGCAAGAAATTACGCTAAATCAACAAAAAAGAATCATAAAATCGGCAGAAGCTTATTTGACTCAAAAAAATATTGAATTAGAAGTACGTTTCGATGTTTTCGAAATTTGGCTTAACACATCAAATCCAACAATAAATTGGATAAAAGACGCTTTCTATCCTACTCTAAACTAATACATTAAAAAAAGATGAATCTTCCGGAATGGTACAATATTGTTGGATTAATTGCTGTCGGAATTATTTCGGGTTTTATTAATACCATTGCGGGTTCCGGCTCACTTATCACTTTACCTTTTCTGATGTTCATGGGTTTAAGCCCAAGTGTGGCTAACGGCACTAATCGGATAGGAATATTGCTCCAAAGTGTGGTGGGTGTTTGGGGTTATAAACAACAAAACTTAATTGACTTTAAAGTTGGGCTGAGCTTATTGATTCCGGCCATTTTGGGATCGATTGTTGGGGCATTTTTGGCGGTCGATTTAAATGAACGCATACTTGAAATAACCATAGCTATATTAATGATTACTATGTTTTTCGTAATATTACTTAAGCCTGAAAAATGGATTAAAACACAAGCCGAAGCCCAAAAAGATGTACCCACTCGTTTTGGATTACTACAGATTATTGTTTTTTTCATTATTGGACTTTATGGCGGTTTTATTCAAGCAGGCGTAGGTTTTTTTCTGTTATCTGGATTAGTTTTATCTGCAGGATTCGATTTAATAAGAGCCAATGCTTTGAAAATACTTATCGTTTTAGCCTTTACTCCTTTTGCTTTAATTGTTTTTATTTATAACGACCAAATCGACTATCTTTTGGGAGCCATATTGGCTTTAGGCAATATGCTTGGTGCCTATCTTGCTAGTCGTTATGCAACGAAAATAGGTGTAAAAACGACCCGAAATATCTTGCTGATTGTAATCTTAATTTCTAGCATTAAATTACTATTAGGAAACTAAGTCTTCGAGCTATTTAT
>DYOK01000306.1 GCA_020720565.1 Acetofilamentum sp. | reverse complement strand
TGTTGTTCCGATACCCACATTACCAGATTGAAAAATCCATTGCGAAGCTGCCACATCTCGCCCGAAATAAATGGATTGGTTCGCTTCAGTAGGATCTATATTTACGGCTGAGATTACTGAGTTCCACGGGTCTATAACTAAACCATGCAAATTTGTTTCGTGTGAAACTTTTAAAGCATCACCGCCACTATTTGCAATATCTAACTTAACAGTAGGTGCTGTAACTCCAATTCCTACATTACCTGCATCATTTACAATAAATTCTGTTATTCCGGCATCCTGAATAATAAAATCTCCTGTACTCGAAAGGTTGTAAATCATGTTGTAAACACCGTTTGTAATGGTTGTTGTTTCGTTTAGTGCACCTCCCAACTCTACATAAACGCCTTCTAAGTTTAATCCGTTGCTTGCGTTAGTCGATTCACCGGTAAGGCTCGTCCAGTAGGCTTGCCCTGTGGTTGCATTAGTCGCTAATACTTGCCCTGTTGTTCCTCGTGAGTTGGGCATAATAATAGAATTTGGGTCTTCATTAAACGTTAGGGTACCGTGAATTCGAAGTGCATTGGTACTGAAATCTCCATAAATCAGTGGAGTGGTCGTATTCGAATTGTCAATATATAGTTTGTTTGATGTTGTTTCTTGGTCGCCGGCTTCGTATCCGATATGTACACTGTTTGAGATATTCCGAGTAGTTGTAGAGTAGGTTCCATTTCCAATCATTACATTACTCCAACCTTCGACCGTTATTCCTTTTTGATAACCTATGATTACGTTATAATCGTCAAAATCTGAGGTTTTTCCTATGCTCCTGCCTGCCCATGCTCCGAATATGACATTCCCCGATATACTTGTGCCTACATTGTAACCAGCTTCGTAACCCATAAAAACATTGTAACTGGATTGATGACCTAATGTATAACCTGAACTGGGACCAATGCAAATATTGGTAGATGGGTATGTAAAAGCGTTGCCGTCGTTAGTACCGTAACCGGCATAGTCGCCGATAAATACGCTGTTGTTATTTATTTCAGACCAGTATCCCGCATAATTTCCGATAAATACACCGCGGTCACCTTGGTTTTTTTTGTTTGCTGCATATTCTCCGATGATAATATTGGCATCACCGGTGTTGTTGTATCCGGAATAATTTCCCATAAAAATGTTATTGTCACCGGTATTCGAACGCCCACTTTCGGTTCCGATAAGCACATTGTCAGTTCCGTTTGCCGCATATCCTGCATTGTATCCCAAATATATACTGCGTGTTACATTAGTGCCGGAAAAACCTGCCTGATTTCCCAAAAATACATTGTAATCACCGGAATTGTTTGAACGTCCTGTTTGGTAACCTAAGAAAAGGTTGTAGTCTCCCCCTACGTTTGCATAGCCGGCTTCTGTTCCCATAAAAATATTTTGGTTCCCGCGGTTACCCAGCGGATTGTCTCCGTAACCCGCATTAAGTCCGATAAAGATGTTGTTGATTGCTGTGTTTACCCCTGTTCCTATGTGTTTGTAACCAGCTTGTCGTCCGATAAAAATATTATCGCTGTTATTTTGATTTGAGTATCCGGCTTGGCTTCCGATGCTGATATTATTCCCGGCAGAGGTTAGCGAATAACCTGAACGATAGCCCAAAAGAACATTATCATTCCCGTTTACAATACTGCGTCCGGCTTCTCTTCCGACAAAAACGTTTTGGGCACCGCTTTCTCCTGCATCAGCCCCCCTTCCTGTTTCGTATCCGATATACACATTGCTCGAATTTGTTCGATGATTCATACCGGAAGCCGGACCGATAAATACATTTTGACTCCCGTCGATATTATTATAACCCGCGTCGTGTCCTAAAAAAGTGTTAGAAATTCCGGTTTTATTTTCGTAACCTGCTCTGAATCCCAACAAAACATTATAATTTCCGCTTGTATTCGAATAACCCGCACTTTCGCCCAAGAAAACATTAAGTTCTCCTTCTGTATTGCTCAAACCTGCATTAAACCCTAAAAAAACATTTTTTGAACCGGTATCGTTGTTTTTTCCCGATTCAGTACCAATAAAAACGTTGTTTATTCCTTTTCCCCCGGAACCAGGTCCGTAACCTGCCTGCAAACCGATGTAAATATTGTTATTTGCCGAATTTGCCGCACCTGTCC
>DYOK01000065.1 GCA_020720565.1 Acetofilamentum sp. | reverse complement strand
TATAGAAAATTTGTATCTTTGTAAAGATTATAAATTGAATAAAAATGTACAGAACAATAGAAATAGACAGAAATAACCTTACATTAATGGGGGTGAAGTTTTCTGATCTTAAATCATTGGAAAGTACTGCAAATGCTATAGGTACAAATATGTTTGAAGGTTTTGAGCCAACAAAAGAATTAATTCAATTATATGTAGATTGGAAAACAGGTTTAATCTCTGAAGCAGACTTTTTGACTAATTTATATACCATTTATGGAAAATAAATATCAGTATGTTGATCCTGAATATAAATACACCAATAAAAACGGGGTGTTAAATAATTTGGCAAATATTGATAATGAAAAAATACTAATAGCTTATGAGAGTTTAAAAGTCTCTAAAAGAGTTGAAGAGTTATTTGAAAATCCTATAATAATAAAAGACCATAGTTCGTTGTTGTATTTACATTATTATTTGTTTCAAGATGTTTACGAATGGGCTGGAAACGAAAGGACTGTAAATATCAGTAAAAATGGGAAACCTTTTTTTGAAGGAGATCGTTTTTCTTTTGCTTTTCAGTATATTGATAATCTTCTTATAGAATATCGAAATATTAGTAAAGCAAAGAAGGATGAGCTTGCATTTAAATTAGCCGAAATTTTAGATAATGTAAATTTCTTACACCCATTTAGAGAAGGAAATGGACGTGCACAAAGAGAGTTTATACGATTGTTAGCTTTAGAAAAAGATTTAAAATTAAATCTCAATTCTCCTGACAATAAAAGTGTATATGAACGATATATGCATGGTACAATTAATAGTGATGTCAAAGCATTGACAGAATTGATACTTGAACTAATTGAAACAAAATAAGAACAAAAGCACGACACTACCTACGCCTAATGTGGGTTTGGGTTGTAATTGAAAGTGCGTAAATCGCTTGTAAAGTAAGAAAGTAAATTAATAAAATTATAAAACACGATGCCCCATACTTGGTATAGCTTAGGAGCATTTGTTAAAAAAAATTCAAATAGATCGAAGACCTTGTCGCATATGTTTAAAAATAAAATCTGGATAAGTTTATTGCTTTTGGTCATCAGCTGGTCGTGTGCTAGAATTGTAATGCCACCTGGCGGGCCATCCGATACACAAATCCCAGTGCCCAAAGCAGAAACTCCGGCTAATAATAGCACCCGTTTTGATTCGGATCGAATAAAAATTGACTTTGACGA
The DNA here is from genome assembly GCA_020720565.1 of Acetofilamentum sp. Lineage (GTDB taxonomy): Bacteria > Bacteroidota > Bacteroidia > Bacteroidales > JAFGXI01 > JAFGXI01. The sequence goes on along the minus strand of DYOK01000065.1, from coordinate 11,369 downwards.
GTTTGTGGTTTTGGTCAATTTCAATCAAGAATTTGTCAGTTCGCCATTACTTTCGAAAAACCCCGAAGTGATTCTGAGAGGTAAGACATTAGTTTTAGACTTTCCAAAAGACAGTCTAAAGCCTAACACCACCTACACCTTCGACTTTGGAAATGCTATTGCCGACTATCATGCTGGTAATATTCTGAAACCCTATCAATATGTGTTTTCGACTGGCGATTTTATCGACTCGCTCTCGATAAAAGGCGTCGTGTATTCGGCTTTTGACATTGTGCCACAGGAAAAAACATGGGTACTAATGTATAAAAACTATAGCCATGGTATGTTTAAAACCACACGACCCGATTATGTGGCTAAAACCGATATCGATGGTACTTTTCAGATCAATCAGATAGCCGCTGGAACTTATGCCCTTTTTGCATTAAAAGATTTGAATCAAAACTATTTTTTTGATTTACCTAACGAACAAATTGCCTTTTTAGATAGCTTAGTCGAGGTCAAAATTGAAGTGGAGGATCACGATAGTTTGTCGACCGATAGCCTCGATACAGAGCATCACAACGAGGCACATTATCATCTTTGGACTGGTGAGCAAAGTCTTTTTTTATTCGAAGAAAAGAACCAACAATATTATGTAGCCGACCATAAGCGCGACAAAGCATATTTGTTGCAATGGATGTTTAATCAGCCATACGACACCACTTTAAATTTGAGAATTATCGACAACCCAAACGAACATTGGCTTTTTGAATCGTCGGCTCAAAAAGACACGATGAACATTTGGATTCTCGATTCGACTTTGAGCCGAAAAGATACCATCTGGCTCGAAATGGGATACTATAAAACCGATACCAATCAGCAAAACATTTGGACCATTGACACATTGAAATTTGCAAATCGTTTATCGGTAACCGAAGCCCTTCGTCAGCAAGATAAAGAGAAAAAGAAAACTGACGATTCAACAAAAGTATATTTGGGTTTGAGCACCAATATTACAGAAAATACGCCTTTCGATTTGAATAAAAACTTAGTTATTGCAGCCAATTTCCCGATACTTAACGCTGATTTAAATCGATGTCAATTGCTCGAAAAAAAGGACTCTAGCTATCATATTATTGAATCAAAATTTAAAATAGACTCGCTCAATAAACGAAAATTGGTTTGTTTAACTCCGCTAAAGGAAAACAGCTCGTACAAAATTTACGTTGAACCAGGTGCCATAAGAGACTATAGAAATTGGGTCAATGATACCTTAGATGCAGAATTTAAAACAAAAAAACTTGAGGCGTACACCGAAATTCAGCTCGGTATTTCGGGAATAGGTTCGCGACAAGTGCTCGTGGAATTGCTCAATTCTGGAAAAGTAGTGGTGGATAGTAAGGTCATTTCGCGCGATGACAAAATTATTTTCGACTATTTAGCACCCGGTAATTATACGCTTAAAATGATAGACGACGACAATCGAAACGGAATTTGGGATACAGGGCAATATTTGAACAAGATACAACCCGAAGGCATTACAATCTATCCCGAAACCATTGCGACTAAAGCCAATTGGGCTCACGAAATAACTTGGAAGTTGGATTAAGGTCTTCGACTAAATTATTAATTTTATAAGCACCTACTATTTGGTATTATGCCCTAATAAAATACGAGATTATTTTATTCTAAATACTTTAATATTAAACAAATGCAACCCAACTATCTTACCGATTTTATCGAGCTCTTCTATCCCAGAACATGTAAAGCCTGCGGAAAAGCACTCAACAAAGGCGAAGATTGGATTTGTGCCCATTGTTTACTCGATATGCCCACCACCGATTTTTGGAATCGAGCCGATAATTCGGTCAATCAATTGTTTTGGGGGCGAACCAAAATGGAATTTGCATCTGCATTTTTACACTTTGCAAAGGGCTCGCATTATCGCCATTTGATTCACTCTCTTAAATATAAAGACGATTGTAACACTGGAATTCGATTGGGCGAACTCTATGGGCACGCATTAGTAAAAGGCTCGCTTTATCCCACTATCGACGCAATAATACCTGTGCCATTACACCCCAAAAAATTCAAAATCAGAGGATACAATCAAGCCGAATGTATTGCACAAGGTTTATCGAATGTGCTAAAAGTCCCTTGTCGTACCGACGTGCTGATTCGAACAGTTCATACCCCAACCCAAACCAAAAAAAATAAAGAACAACGATGGAACAATGTGAGCGGAGTATTCGATGTGCCAGAACAAGCGCAGGTGCAAGGGCAACATTTACTTATTGTCGACGATGTGATTACCACTGGAGCGACCATTGAGCATTGTGCCATGACATTGCAGCAAAAAGGCGGTGCCCGTGTTAGTTTAGCCTGTATTGCCCATGCTTAAAAGCCTAAAAGCAATTCATTATAAAATTAACAATTAAAAAATTGAGATAGAATAATCTTTTTTTGATGTCAAAAGTCATTAAAAACAACGTATACAATTATCTAAATTTGCAAGAAAATCAATATTAATGCATTGACTTATTTGATAGTTCTTCAACACACAATAAATCAACATCTTACACAAATATTTATAAATACATAAACGCATGGACTGGTTAATAACCCTACTCACTAAAGAAAGCATTGCACACATCATTCTAATTTATGCTTTTGTTATTGCAATTGGTGTGATGATAGGGAAAATTAAAATCTTCGGCATTTCGCTCGGAGTAACTTTTGTACTATTTGTAGGCATTGCTGTAGCACATTTCGGGTTTACGGTCGAAGGCGAGGTGCTCCACTTTATCAGAGAATTTGGGCTCATTTTGTTTATTTTTTCAATTGGAATTCAAGTTGGGCCAGGTTTTTTCTCCTCTTTTAAAAAAGGCGGAATGAAACAAAATGTGTTAGCCGCATCGGTCGTCATATTGGGTGTGCTCACCACCATTGGGATATATTATTTCCTACAGCTTATCGGACGACCATTTTCGATGCCTATGTTGGTCGGTGTGCTCTCGGGTGCAGTTACCAATACGCCTGGTTTAGGTGCTGCCCAAGAAGCCCTTAAACAATTACACGATGCTGGTCAGATTTCGGAAATCCCACCCATTGCACTAGGCTATGCCGTAGCCTATCCATTGGGTGTAACTGGAATTATTTTTTCGCTGATCTTAGTGCGCGTTTTTTTTAAGATTAATTTGGAAAAAGAAGCCAAACGTCTGAGTAAGGCTAACGTTCAAGATACCGACACCACCAAAATGCTCAACATTAGAATACAATCGAAAGCCATCGATGGCAAAAGCATTTCGGAAATAAGACGTTTATTAGGCCGAAAATTTATTGTTTCGCGCTTGCAGAGTCAAGGGCAATTTTCGATTCCCAATGGTAAAACCGTACTAAAAATTGACGATCTGCTTTTTGTAGTTGCGGCTGAGGCCGATGCCGAAGCCATTGTCATTCTGATGGGTGAGGCCATAGAATACGACTGGCAAGAGTCGGAAAACGAAATGATATCGACTCGCATTATCATTACCCGAAGCGAGGTCAATGGTAAAACACTCGGTTCTTTAAAGCTTCGCTCGTTAAATGTGAACTGTACGCGGGTAATACGTGCCGATTTCGATTTATTGGCCAGTCCGGACTTAGTTTTGCAAGTTGGCGACCGTGTTATTGTTGTGGGCAATCCCGAATCGACTAAAAGGGTCGAAGCCATGTTAGGAAATACGCTAAAACGACTCGACGAGCCTCACATTTTTACTTTTTTTATTGGGATTTTTGTGGGAATTATTTTCGGAAGCATCCCTTTTGCAATACCCGGCATGCCCATGCCGGTCAAACTCGGTTTAGCAGGAGGCCCACTGGTGGTAGCCCTTTTAATTGGTCGTTTTGGGTTTAATTTAAAACTGATTACATACACCACGCAAAGTGCCAACTTAATGTTGCGCGAAATTGGTATCACCCTGTTCTTGGCCAGTGTGGGATTGGCCTCGGGAGGCATGTTTGTGGAAACTGCATTTTCGGGCACTGGATTAATATGGGTGCTTTGTGGAGTTGTTATAACCACTTTACCACTTTTAATTGTTGGGATAATTGGCCGAAAAGTAATGAAATTTAACTATTTTACTTTAATGGGTTTATTAGCCGGTAGCATGACAGACCCTCCTGCATTAGCCTATGCCAATGCCACAGCAGGTAACGACACCCCTTCAATTTCTTATTCGACGGTGTATCCCCTTACCATGTTTTTACGTGTGGTATTAGCCCAAATACTTATTTTGGCTTTTATATAGCAGCTAATGACATGTAAAAGTATCGTTATCAAATTCGCATTTGTACAGCTTACTTGTTTTGTGTAAATTGTGCCCATTTTAAACTGTATTTTTATTAAGTAAGCATGTCCAATTCTGCTACAAGAATCATAATTGCTGTGACTGGAGCCAGTGGCAGTATATACGCCGACGATTTAATCGAAAGATTGCTTTGTTCGGACTCAAATGTTACAGAAATTGCTATTGTTCGCTCTAAAAACGCTATGCAAGTTTGGGCACACGAGCTGCAAAAATCATGGCCAGGACACGACAAGATTGCCTACTTCGATAGCCACGATTTTAATGCTCCGTTTGCATCGGGCTCGTCAAAATGGGACGCCATGGTGGTAATCCCAGCATCGATGGGAACTGTTGCTCGCATTGCCCATGGGATATCGGACGAATTGATAACCCGAACGGCCGATGTGTTTTTGAAAGAACGACGCAGCTTAATTATTTGTCCACGCGAAAGTCCAATGAGCCCAATCCATTTAAGTAATTTACTTAGCTTAAGTCAAATGGGAGCACTCATAATGCCCGCTAGCCCGTCGTTCTACGCCCCTGCTACTGACATTAAACAACTTGTAGGCAGCATTACACAACGCATTATCGACCACCTTGGCATCTCTCAAGAGCACACATACCGATGGGGAGAGCAATAAGGTTTTCTATCTGTTGTTTCTTTTTAACCAGCTATTTATCAACCATCTAGTTTTATAAAATAGGACATTAAATTATACATAATACTAAACAAATAGGTCGAAGACCTAAATTTAGAAGTCGATTACAAAAGGCGATTTGAATCTTAAAACATGAATTTAATTCAACAAAATACCGACACTGCAGTAGTTATTCTAAACTGGAACGGCCAGAAATGGCTCGAACAATTTATTCCGTTTGTAATTGAACATACCCCTTCCCAAGTAGCCGATATAGTCGTAGCCGATAACGCCTCAACCGATCATTCGGTAGCTTTTATCCGACAGCATTATCCTCAAATTCAAATCATCGAACTTTCGAAAAATTATGGGTATGCCGAAGGCTACAATCGAGCCTTAGCTTCAATTCCGCATTTATACAGTGTGTTGCTAAATTCCGATATCGAGGTAAGCACAAATTGGCTGGAGCCTTTGATTCAAGCGATGAGTGCCAACCCAAACCTAGCAGCATGTCAACCCAAAATTAAAGATTTTAAACGCAAAACCCATTTCGAATATGCAGGTGCTGCTGGAGGATTTTTAGATGCATGGGGTTATCCTTTTTGTAGAGGACGAATATTTAATCATCTCGAAGAAGATTTAGGTCAATACAATGAAATTACTGATATTTTTTGGGCTACTGGGGCGTGTATGGTGGTTAATACATCGCTTTACAAAACTGTAGGCGGTCTCGATGGCGATTTCTTTGCGCATATGGAGGAAATTGACTTGTGTTGGCGTTTTAAAAGTCGTTCGTATCAAATTCAAGCCATTCCTCAATCGACTGTTTATCATGTTGGAGGGGGTACATTATCGGCTATAAGCCCCAAAAAAACTTATCTCAATTTCAGAAACAATTTACTATTGCTTTATAAAAATTTGCCGAGCTCCAAACTGGCTATGGTCATTGGCTTTCGCTTAATTCTCGATGGCGTTGCTGGTGTAAAATTTTTGCTCGATGGTCAACCATTACATACTTGGGCTGTCGTAAAAGCTCACTTTGATTTTTACTCACTGGGTCCAAAATTTAAACCGAAGCGTAAGATTAATTTAAAACAATCCAATTCGGATGCTTTCCGTACATTATTCCCAAAATCTATAGTCTGGTTATTTTACATCAAAAAACACAAGAAATTTTCCGATTTGGTCGCAAAACACCAAGGTCTTTGACCTATTTAATATTTTATAAGTAGTTAGAATAATTTAATGCCGTATTTTATTAAGCTAGAGTATTGATAAATAACAAGTTAGCAAAGCAATAAATAGGTCGAAGACCTTAACTACTGGTTTATTTAACTTTTAGTGAACAAATCTCATATGATGAGTTTTAACCGAGAAGTATTGCGATTGGCCTTCCCCAACATCATTAGTAATGTGACCATTCCATTACTGGGTTTAATCGATTTGGCTATAGTGGGACACATGGAAAATGCCATTGTGTTGATTGGAGCCTTGGCTCTTGGCGGTATGATTTTCAGCTTTATCTACATGACATTAAGCTTTTTGCGGTCATCAACTGCGGGGCTCACTGCACAAGCTTTTGGGGCAAAACACATTTCGGAGCAACAGGCACATTTGCAAAGGGCTTTGTTAATTGCAGTCAGTTTATCGGCTGTACTCATTCTGTTGCAAGTTCCCATTGAATGGCTTAGCTTTAAACTTATCGATGGTTCGGCAGAATTGGAACAAACTGCGAGCATTTATTTTAGAATCAGGATATGGGCGGCACCAGCCACATTAATGCTCTATGTGTTTACAGGTTGGTTTATTGGCATGCAAGATTCAAAAACGCCCATGTTTATTGCCATTGCCGGAAATATTCTAAATATTGGTATCAATTTTTTACTTATTGTGGGTTTCGGGATGCAAATAGAAGGTGTCGCTTGGGCCACTGTATTTTCGCAGTATTTTAGTTTGATATTAGCACTTGTCTGGCTTCGATATCGATATGGCAAGTTTCGTTTAATTCAGTTGAATGGATTCGGGCAAGGGCAATGGGGCAAGATGCTGGAATTACTCCAAATGAATTCCGATTTATTTATTCGTTCTGTTGTACTTATTTTGGTATTGTCTTTTTTTACAACAGCCTCGGCCCAAGATAGCCCAGAGATTCTAGCAGTCAATAGCATGTTGTTTCAGTTCTTCCTGTTCTTCTCTTTTTTTATGGATGGATTTGCTTATGCGGCCGAATCGCTAACCGGAAGGTTTTTAGGGATGGGACAAATGAACATGGTAAAAAAAACCGTGACACATGTCATGTGGTGGGGGTTAATTTTGAGCTTACCTTTTATCCTGATCTACATATTTGCTTACGATCTTTTGCTTTCGGGCTTAACCAACGAACTTGGTTTAATACAACTAGCGCATGAATATCAAATATGGGTTTGTCTAATTCCTATTTTGAGCTTTGTCCCTTTTTTGTGGGACGGCGTTTATATTGGTGCTACAGCCACGCGCCCAATAAGAAATGCCATTCTGATAGCTGGTATTTTGGTTTTTCTGCCCGCTTATTACCTAAGTCGAGGATTTTGGAGCAATCACGGCTTGTGGTTTTCTTTCAGTTTATTTATGTTGGTAAGGGGTTTTCTTATGAGCTATTGGCACCCTGCAAGCATCCGTAAAAGTTTACTACGTATTCGCCAAAACAAGGCCCAATGAGCACCCAAGCATCACAAAATTGGATGTGTTGCAAGTTATTTGATGCACATACCCACCACTCGCCAACAGATCGTGTTTGTGCTATCGAAAGTATCGATTTGTATTTAATACCAGAGCCCATTTTTATACCATCGCATCGATACAGTGTTGGGCTTCATCCATGGAACAGCCCAAAAGGTTTAAATACAGCCTTGAAGCTTCAATTGGACGCTTTGTCCCAATCCGAACTTGTACTCGCTATTGGCGAATGTGGACTCGATACCATTCGTGGTGCCCATATCGAGACACAAAAAGAAATTTTCGAATTTCAAATTGAGCTAGGGAAACAATACAACAAGCCACTGATTATCCACTCGGTTAAAGCCAACCAACTGCTATTCGATTTCAAAAAAAAGAATCGAGAACAGCTCTGGATTTGGCATGGATACTCTGGTTCTACAGAACTGGCACTTGAATGGATTCGGCTTGGTGGTTTAATTTCTATTGGTCCCAAATGGACACATTCGAATAAACTTGATATTTTTTTACGTCAAATTCCCATCGATAAGCTATTGCTCGAAAGCGACGAATTGCCCAATCGGTTAGAAGACCTTTATGGCTCAATTTCACAAACACTAAATATTGGTTTTGCCGATTTAGTTGCCATTCAAGGCGAATTATTTCGTGCCGTTTTTAAGACTAAGGCATAAAAAAAGCCTTGCGATATGCAAAGCTTTCAATTTGTGTCGGGGAGGCAGGATTCGAACCTGCGACCTCCTGCTCCCAAAGCAGGCGCGATAACCGGACTACGCTACACCCCGATACGGTTGTTGTCCGTCCCCAAAAGGGTTTGCAAATATAACATGAATTCGCTTTAAAATCAAATATTTTGAGGTTTTTTATTCTTTCAATTCAAATCAAAACATAAAGCGCTAATAATATGACAGTTACACCCGTGTGTTTACGTGTAAATCGTTAAAAACCAGACCCTTTTAAACCCGAAAATCTTTAAAATACTTGATTAAAAAACTGATTGACAGGATATAATGCCTTAAACTTTAAAATGGTTTGCGGTAAAAGATCTTTCGCTGTAAGCGATTCGTCGCTAAGCGGATGGACAAAATCGTAGCTCTGAAACTTGAGCCAGTCGATATGGGGCCAATTGCGGTCGAAACCCTTAGGTGCAGTTTTGAGACGCTTGCCTTCCATTTTTTGAAAAAAATTCTTAAATTCTATTTTTTCAATCAGCTCAAAAAACTGCTGCTGATCGTCGTAAACCTTTTGTCGAACCGCAGTAAGCACATTGCGTTGTGGACAATGAATCCCACCCGCAATCAACGAGGCTTCTGGCTCGACATGGAAATAATAGCCTGCCTTTTCGCTTTTTCGGCCATTCTCGGCCATGTATGCCCCAAAATGAATTTTATATGGGGTTTTGTCGTGCGAAAAGCGGGTGTCTCTATAGATTCGGAAGGTGCAATCTTTTGCAGCCAATCCTTTTACCGAGGGATCAAAATTCGATATTTCGGCAATTTGTGCATCGACCAATTCGTCGAATGCGATCTTGGCTTGGTAGTAATAATCTTTGTTTTGATTGAACCATTCTCTGTTATTGTTCCCCGCTAAATCGCGAAGGAATTGCATCACTACGGGTTGTAACATGTTGTTTGATTTTAGGTCATCGACCTATTTAATATTTTATAGGTACAATCTATAATTTAATGTCGTTTTGTATCAATATAGCAGATTGATAAATAGCCAGTTACAAAAATAAGCAATAGGTCGATGCCCTTACTTCATCAGTCCATTTAAAAAACTTGAGTAGTGTTCGGTATTAAACGCCTCGGCAGCTTTTTGATACGATTTTTCGGTAGCTTTCTCGTAGCTTCCGTCCACCACTTTAATTTGCGTAATGGCTTGGCTGTGAACCAGTTTTTGATCGGACTGCCTTACAATTTCGATATTGTACGACAAAAATACTGTTTTGAATTTCTGATCGTCGGGGCCTTTGCTTTCGTGAGGTTCTACATAAATCAGAAAATCGGCATCTTTTATCGATGGAGCCAAATCGATGCGTTCTCGGCTGAGTGCTTGCGACATGGCATCTTTTAGATAATGAAAATAAGTCGATTGATATTTCCCGTCCGATTTAACGGCAATATACACCTTGGGCATTTCAATTTTAATGGGTATTTGAATCGTTTGCAATTTTATTGCATCATACACAAAGGCTAACATTTTTTTATCGTCGGCATTCATCTTAATCAACTTATTAAGCTCTAAATCGATACTTACCTGAGGCATGCTTTTTTGCATGTCGGTTTGTTCTACCGACACACTCAATGGTTTATTTTGTGTTAGAAAACTTTGTTGATATGGAATTTGACGTTTTTTATATCGTACTTGCACAGGCAAATTTGACACAAACGCGCTCCCTACTTTAATCCCGATTTCGATCGGCGAGCGGAATCCATTATCCGATTTGAGCAAAACCGATTCCGGTTTAACGTCCCATGCCAATGAACTTAACAGGTTCGACAAATCATTTTTTATGGTTTCGTCAATGCGATAAGTGCCTGCCGAATCACTCACTTGCACTGCTTCGCTCCAATATTTTTTGATCTCGAGCAAGCCATTTAAATGATATTGTATGGCCGTCGGGATGGCCAATTTCTGAGTTTCACCCTGGGCTTTTCGGTACCAATTTAATGCCCTTTGACCCGCCTCTGATTTTTGTCGGGCTTGAATCTGTGCCCAAGCACTTTTCGACAGTTGATAATAGACGTAATAGCTTTGTTTATTTTCGAAATTGGCTACCATTTCGTAACCGCTAAGCTCTTTGTTTATTTCTGTTTTGATAAATTGCTGATAATCTTGCGAATATCCTGCATTATCGTCGTAAGAGGACAACAAGCTGTTACTTTCGATTTTAACACTAATTTCTGATGCCAAATCGTTCAAAGCCATTCGCTTGGCGGCATCTTGATAATCGGTTTTATGCAAAGCTTTATCGACTTTAGCAATGCCCACATAGTAGTAATCTGTTTTAGGGCGTTGTGTAGCCCATTCGGGCAGCGTTTCGGTCGACGAACTGGTTTGTGTACTTTTGCAAGACCACACCAATTGCATTATAATCAACCATTTAAAAACTTTCATACAAAATCAGTTATATAAATATTATGCAATAATTTAATGTCGTATTTCATTAATCTTTAAGATTGAGAAATAAGCAGTTACAAAACCAAGATATAGGTCGAAGACCTTAAACTTTAAGTTCCAAAAAAATATAGCCGACAACCTTATTGATTGTTCTTAAAATACTGAAGAATATTTTGAGACACATCCTTACTGACAATGTCGTACAATCGTTTTTCTAGGCTCTCTTTTGTTTCAAGTTCGCGTGGAGCTTGACTCATTTTAACCAACTGTTCGTGCGCTTGTTGATTGATATTAACTTGGCCATTATTGTCGGGGTACAAGGCTTTGATATTGCCATCGTAGTTCAAGTAATTGACTTGGCTATTCGATTGTTTTTCGATCATTTGGCTGGTCAAAATCTCACCTGTTTTTATGGATACTAACTTAAAATGCACGGTATAGCTCACCGAACGCGAGGCTAGATAAGTGATATAATTAACCGATTTATATTTGGTTTCGTACATTTGCGGATTGGTATTTGGTACTTTTACTGTATATTGCTCATAGCCTTTATTCGATTGTTTGGTCATTGGTTTCTCATCGACGATAT